>DATEEA010000121.1:0-44072 GCA_035281445.1 Candidatus Polarisedimenticolia bacterium | reverse complement strand
GTCCCGCTGTTCCACGCCGTCTCCCGGCCGGCCGCCCTGCTCGCTCCGGCCGCGGGAGAGGAGCTCCCCCTGGAGACGCTGCGAGGAGAGACCGTGGTCTGCGTGGCCGGCATCGCCCGGCCCTCGCGCTTCTTCCAGGCCGCCGCCGCGGCGGGGGCCAGGGTGGCAGCGGCGCTTCCCTTCCCCGACCACCACCCCTATTCCGCGGCGGACCTGTCCGCCGTGGCCGAACGCGCCGGCAGGGAGAAGGGCGCGATCGTGCTGATCACGGAGAAGGACCTGGCGCGTCTGCCCCGGGAGGCCGCGGCGCGTTTGCCCCGGCTGCGCGCGCTGCTGATGGAGACCCTCGTCGAGGAGGGGCCCGCCTTCACCGCGCTGCTGGAAAGGGCGGCGTCGTGAACCCGGCGCGCGAGCTGCTGGAGTACCTGCCGGTGCGCGCGGCCGCCGCCCTGCTGCGCCTGCTCCCCCGCCGGGCGGCCCTGGCCTGCGGCCGCGGCGCCGGGCTGGCGGCATGGGCCCTGGACGGCCGGCATCGCCGCGTGGCGCGGGAGAACCTCAGACTCGCCTTCGGAAAGAGCCTGTCGGAGGCGGAACGCCGCCGCCTCGTGCGCCGCGTCTTCTCCCACTTCGGGATGGTGGCTGCCGACTGCCTCACCATGACCCGCCTGCGGCCCCAGGACGTCGATCGGCTGATCGAGTACGAAGGGGTGGAGCACATCCGCCGGGCCTTCCTGAAGGGCAAAGGGGTGTTCGTCTTCTCCGGCCACTTCGGCAACTGGGAGATGGTCGCCCTGATGCAGGGATGGCTCGGCTATCCCATGGCCATGGTGACGCGGCCTCTCGACAACCCACGGCTGGACAGGCTCCTGCGGGAAGCGCGCGCCCACTCCGGCAACGACGTGATCGCCAAGCGCCAAGCGGCGCGGGCCATCCTCCGCGCGCTGCGGCACGGCTGGTGCGTGGCCATCGTCATCGACCAGGACGCCCGGGGAGGAGGCGATCCGGTCTTCGTGGACTTCTTCGGCCGGCCCGCCGCCACGACCCCCGCGCTGGCGCTGCTGGCGCTCAAGACCGGGGCGCCCATCGTGCCGGTGTTCGGCGTCCCCCTCCCCGGCGGGAGGCACCGGATCACCTACCTCCCCGAGGTGGCCGTGGAGCGCACCGGAGACCGCGACGCCGATGTGCTGGCCATCACCCAGCGCTGCACCAGCCTCATCGAGGAGCAGGTCCGGAGCCGGCCCGAGTGCTGGCTCTGGCTGCACCAGCGCTGGAAGCGCCGGCCCCGCGCCGGACGGGCCCGCGGCGGCGGCGCGGGAGCGCTGGAGAAGGAGGGCGCGTGAGCCGCCCGGCGGTCTTCCTCGACCGGGACGGCACGGTGTGCGAGGAGGTGGGGCACGTCACCTCGCTCTCCCTGTGCCGGCTCCTGCCCCGGTCGGCGGCGGCCATCCGCGCCCTCAACCAGGCCGGCTGGCCGGTCTTCATCGTCACCAACCAGTCGGGAGTGGCGCGGGGGCTGTTCGAGGAATCGCTCGTGCACGAGGTGCACCGGTGGCTGCGCCGGAGCCTGGCCGAGCAGGGGGCGGGCCTCGACGGCATCTACCATTGTCCTCATCATCCCGAGGCCGGCGAGCCGCCCTGGCGGCAGGCGTGCGACTGCCGCAAGCCCCTGCCGGGCATGCTGATCCGGGCGGCGGCCGATCACGGACTCGACCTTCCCGCGTCGTACCTGATCGGCGACAGTCTGCGGGACCTGGAGGCGGCTCGAGGCGCCGGAGCCTCGGGCATCCTCGTGCTCACCGGGCACGGCGCCCTCGCCCACCGGCGATCCCTGGCCGGCGAGGGGCCGCCCCCCCGCCACGTGGCTGCCGACCTGGCCGGGGCCGTGGCCTGGATCCTGGGCCGGGAGCGGAAGGGATCGCGCGAGGCCGCGGGCTGATCGCCGGATCCGCTGCGGCGGCCGGCAAGAACCGGGAGGAGCCCGGCGAGGCCGTGTTACCCTTGGACGCTTGTGCTGGCTCGGGGCCGCCGGGGATCGGCCGTCCCTTCGATCGATGGCCGTTCAGGACGGCACGAGGCCGGCTCGCCGGGAGTGCGGAGGCGCGATGAAGGAGCATCTTCTGGCGCTCGTGGATCGCTTCGCCGGGACCGCCGTGGCGGTCGTGGCCGATCTGGTGCTGGACGAGTTCATCTACGGAGAGATCGCGCGCGTCTCGCGCGAGGCGCCCGTGCTGATCGTGGACTACCGGCGCCTTGACGCCATGCCCGGCGGCGGCGCCAACGCGGCCCACAACGTCCGATCGCTGGGGGGAAGGCCGCTCCCCGTCGGCGCCGTCGGCGACGACGAGGCCGGCGAGCGCCTGGTCTCGATCCTGCGGGAGAAAGGGATGGAGACCGGCGGCATCGTCCGCCTGGCCGGCTACCCGACCCCGGTGAAGACCAGGGTGCTGGCCGGGCTTCCCCACTCGCGTCCCCAGCAGGTGGTGCGGCTGGATCGAGGCACCTCGGCCCGGGTTCCACCCGAGAGCGCCGGCGCCGCCGCCGAGACCGCCCGCGGCATGCTGGCGCGCGGCGAGGCCGCCGGCGTCCTGCTGTCGGACTACGGCTACGACCTCGTCACACCCGAGTCGGCGCGCCCGCTCATCGAGGAGGCGCGGCGGCTGGACAGACCGGTGACCTGCGACTCGCGGCAGCGCCTCAAGGGCTTTCGCAGCGTCACCGCGGCCACTCCCAACCTGGAGGAGGCCGAGGCCATGGCCGGCGCCCGCCTCGACGGCGGGCGGGTGCCCCTGGAGGAGGCGGCCCGGCGCATGCTGGGGAGCCTCGGATGCCAGGCGGTCCTGGTGACCCGCGGCAGCCGCGGCATGACCCTGATCGAGGACGGCGTGCGCCCCTTCGACATCCCGGTGTTCGGCGGAGACCAGGTGGCCGACGTCACCGGCGCCGGGGACACCGTCATCGCCGCCTTCACCCTGGCCCTGGCCGCCGGGGCCACGTTCCGATCGGCGGCCATCCTGGCCAACTGCGCCGCCGGGCTGGTGGTCATGAAGCGGGGCACCGCCACCGTCACGGCCGGGGAGCTCAAGGCGGCGGTGGAAAGGCTCCCCCGGGAGGCGGGCTCGTGATCGGGAAGGTCCTTCCGCGGGCCGACCTGCTGCCCCTGCGGGAGCAGGCGCGGGCCACGAAACGCACGGTGGCCTTCGCCAACGGGGTCTTCGATCTCCTGCACGTGGGGCACGTGCGTTACTTGCAGGCCGCCTCCCGCGAGGCGGACGTCCTCATCGTGGCGGTGAACGGCGACGCCTCGGCCGGCGCCCTCAAGGGGGAGGGCCGGCCCCTGGTGCCGGCCGCCGAGCGCGCCGAGATCCTGGCCGCCCTGGCCTGCGTCTCCTGGGTCACCATCTTCGAGGAGCGCACGTGCGACGCCCTGCTGGAGGCGCTGCGGCCCGACGTGCACTGCAAGGGGACCGACTACACCGAGGAGACGGTCCCGGAGAGGGCGACCGTGCTGGCCTTCGGCGGGCGCATCGCCATCGTGGGGGACCCCAAGTCCCACGCCACGCGCGACATGGTGGCCAGGCTGTCCGGGAAGGATCGCCCTCAGCGCTCCTGACCCAGCGGCTCCACGAACTCGGCCGCCTTGACCGCGCGCGCCTTGCCGTCGGGCTGGGTGACCAGCTCGAACTCCAGGATCGTCTCGCGCGTCTTGAGCAGGGCGAAGGTGTTGTTGTCCACGGGGCGCCCGCCCGGCCCCTGGAAGTCGTTGATGTGCAGGAAGACGTCGTCACGCAGGTCATCCACCGACATCCCCGTGCGGACGGTCAGGAAGCCGTACCCCTTCTCCTCGTTGACCGCGTGAAGCTGCCCGCGCAGCCGCGTCCCCTCCTTGGACGGCAGGAGACCCGGCACCAGGTAGCCCGAGAAGTGGAAGTCCACCGTGCGGCGCAGCTCGGAGCTGGTGTTGGAGAACGACAGGAGGTCCACTCTCTTGCCCGTGCTCTGCAGGGCCAGCACCAGCCGGATGAAGTCGCCGTCGCCGGTTCCCAGGAGGACGTAGTCGAGGTTCTCGGTCTGCAGCAGCGCGTCCACGGCGAGGTCGAGGTCGGCGTTGGCCTTCATCACCACCTCGCCGTCGGCCGCCTGGTAGCGCTGCACTTTCTTGAGGACGAGGTGGAAGCCGGCGCGGCGGACGGCCAGGCGGTAGTCGTGCTTCTTCCTCCGGTAGTCGGCGTCCCGCTCCTCGCGCTCCTCGTCGATGGCCATGTAGGCGTTGGCCCGCAGGACGATGCACCCCTGCGACTGCACGAACTCCTTGACCATGCGGTAGCGGATGCCCCATCCGCCGCAGCGGACGAGGTTCTCCACGTCCAGGAAGATCCCGGCCTTCAGCACCCGGCCCCCCTCCGCGCCGCTTCGGCCCGCCGGCGCAACGCGGCGAAGGGGTCAGGAGACCATCCACGGAAGGTTCCGTCAAGCCCCGGTCAGTCGACGTAGCCCAGGGCCTTGAGCCTCTCCAGGTCCTCCTCGTCGAGCTCCTCGCCGGCGGTCTGGACCTGCGCGTCGAGGGCCGTCTGGATGGTGCGCAGCCAGGCCTGAAGGCCCTTGGAAGGACCGGTCCATTCCGCGTCCGGGCTCAGCTCGGAGGGGTCGGCCCTCAGATCGAAGGCCAGCACCCCGCCCGCCAGCGACAGGATCTCCTTGCGTCCCCGGTGCACGGCGGCCACCTCCAGCAGGCCGGATCGCCTGGCCTGCTCCGATCGGTGGCGCTTCATCACCGCGCCGCGGTGCACCTGGTGGAACGTCACTCTGGAGGCTGGGGCCGGCGCCCCACGGGCGACCTGCGACCAGTCGTACCCCTTGAATGACCGGGGAGAGGGCCGTCCGAGCAGGCCCAGCACGGTCGGCGCGATATCGGAGATCAGCGCCGGCTGGGAGACGGCCATGGCCGGGACGCGCCCGGGCCAGGCGATCCCCATGGGGATCCGCAGCCCCTTGTCCAGCAGGTTCGCACCGTGCCCCCAGTAGTCGTGCTCACCGAGGCTCTCGCCGTGATCGGCGGCGAAGACCACCAGCAGGTTGTCTCGCAGCCCGCGGCGGCCCAGCTCGTCCAGCAGGACGCCGATGGCGGCGTCGGTGAAGGCCACCTCGGTCGCGTAGCGGTCCCGGGGGCCCGGCTTGCGGCCGCCGTCGATCCCCAGCGCTTCGGCGTGCTCCGGATGGAAGTCGTAGGGGGCGTGGGGATCGGAGTAGTGCACCCACAGCAGGACCGGCTCCCGCCCCCCCGCCGCGCGGTGCCCGTCGAGCCAGGCCAGCGCGTGCCGGGTGACGTCCGGCGCCGCCGACTCGCTGCGCACCATCCCGAACCACCGCTTCTCGGTGAGCACCTCCTGGTACTGATCGAAGTGATCGCCGAGCCCGCACAGCTTGCGGCGCAGAGTCCAGTTCGACACGAACGCCGCCCGGACGTAGCCGGCCCTGGCCAGCTCGCCGGAGAGGGAGGCCAGGCCGGGGCGCATGCGCAGGCCGTTGCGCGTGGAGCCGTGCTCGTGGGGGTGGAGCGACGTGAACAGGGAGACCATGGAGGGGGAGGTGAGCGGCTCCAGGGTGCGGGCCTGCTTGAAGCGCATCCCCCGAGCCAGGAGCCGATCCAGGTTCGGGGTGATCGGCCGCGGGTCGCCGTAGATCGACAGATGGTCCGCGCGCAGCGTGTCCACCGTCACGATCAGGATGTCGGGAAGCGGCGGCGCGCCCGTGGACGCCGCCGGGGCGATGGAGCCGGAGACCACCAGGGCCACGAGGGCGGCGGCGAGGATGCGTCGTGTGCGCGGCATGCGGGCCTCCCTGAAGACTCCGGGTCAGTCCCGCCGGGCCCTCCCTGGGGCGGCGGAGCGCTCCCACCAGTCCACGACGACAGCCCGGTACCGTTCGGCCTGCTCCATGCCGCCCGCGGCGCCGCACTGGTTGAGCTTCTCGTCGGGGTCCTGCGACAAATCATAGAGATGGCACTCGCCCTCCGCACCTCGGCGCAGCCGCTCGCCGTCCATGAAGAACTTCACGTCCCCCGCCCGGAAGCCGATGTACCGCGGGTAATCGAGCGAGAAGGTCTTCAACAGTCCCGGCTTGCCCCGTCCGAAGGTCATGAAGAAGACGGTGCGCGGCTCCTCGGGCAGACTCAGGATGTCCCCCCCCGGGAGAACGCTTCCTTCGGTGAACTCCCGGGGATCCCATCCCGTGGCCGACAGCAGGGTGGGCACGATGTCGATCTGGGAGACGTTGACGCCGCGCGAACCGGAAGCGCCTCGCAGCGGATCGACGAGGACCATGGGGATCCCCTGCGTCTCCTCCCAGACCTGCACGGAGTGCTCGAAGAAGGGCTCGCCGGCTCGTCCTCCCCGGCCCGATCCGTGCTGCCCGAAGCTGTCGCCGTGGTCGGAGGTGAGCAGGATGACCGTGTCGTCGAGGCGGCCGGCCGCCTCCAGCTTCTCGAACAGCCGGCGCACCTGGGCGTCGGCGTGGCGGATGGCGCGATCGTAGTTGTCCAGCAGGAACCCGTCGCCGCGCTGCATGCGGCGCATGGCCCGGGGACGGATCGACTCGGCGTAGCGGCGATCCCATGCGGCGCGCACCGACCGGAGGTCGTCCTCCTTCTCCTCGAAGCCCTCCCTCCCCGGGGGCCTGTACGGGACGTGGGTGTCCGCCAGGTGCAGGAAGAGGAAGAACGGCTCGCCCGGCCCCACCGAGTCGAGGAAGTCGAGCGCCCGGCCCACCGTGACCGAGCCCTCCCTGCGGCGCTGACTCCTGAACACGTCGCGCAGCAGCCATGTGAGCGCGCGGGGCCCGTAGTACTCGGGCATCTCGTCGTCGTAGACCTGGAAGCCCTCACCGTAGCCGAAACGGTCCTGGATGGTCCAGATGGAGACGAACCCGCCGGTCCTGTACCCGCGGTCCCTGTAGAAGGAGGCCAGCGTCCGCGTCTCCTCCGGCAGCTTCATGTAGTTCATCAGCGCGCCGCCCTGTCCCGGCCGCAGCGGCCGCGGGCCTTTCCTCAGGGACTCCTGGTAGGCCTCCAGCTCGGCCAGGTCCGCGGGATCGTCGAACTCCGACGGCTTGATGGTCAGATCCTCCCCGCACAGCGGCACGCCGATCTGCTGCGGGTAGAGGCCCGTCAGCATCGTGGCGTGCGAGGGGTGGCACGAAGGGGCCACCGAGGTGACGCGGCGGAAGTAGGCGGCCCTGCCCTGCTCGACCAGCTCGTTGAGAAACGGCGCGGTCAGGCGCGGGTAGCCGTGGAACGGCAGGTGGTCCGCGCGCAGGGAGTCAATGGAGATCAGGATGGCGCTGGGGCGCCGGGACGCCGCGGAGGACGCGCCGTGCGGGCCGGCCTCGAGACCGGCCGCCGCGGGCGCGGCCGGGCTCCGGTCCTGCGCCGGGGAGGCCGGCTGGACGAGCGCCGCCGCGGCGGCGAGCGCCGCCAGCAGAGCCGCTGCCGCGCGGCCGTAACACGCCGTCCACTTCAAGCGATCACCCGGGGATCGCGGATGTCACGTCATGGGGGGATGTCATGCAGGGGGTCATCCTAGCCGCACCGCCGCGCGCTCGCCAGACGCGGGACCCCCCGGGCGGCCGGCTCAGCGGGCGGGATCGAGGCGCCTCACCGCCGCCAGCGTGGCGGCGAGGGCGATGAGCCCCAGGACCGCGCAGTGAGGGAGGACCTCGGGGGTTCGGCCGCCCCAGGAGATCAGAGTGTGCAGCCCGTTCATGGCCCAGGCTGTGGGAAAGGCGTAGGCGGCCGTCCGCATCCAGCCGGGCATCACCTCCGACGGCCACCAGCAGCCCCCCATCGCCGACATCACCATGGTGGCCACCACGCCGGCCCCCGAGGCCGCGTCTCCCGAGGTGAACAGGGCGCCGGCCAGCAGTCCCAGGGAGGCCGCGCAGAGGATCAGGCAGACCAGCAGCAGGGCCAGTCCGGCCGGGGCGCCTCCCCAGTCGATGCGGAAGACGGTCAGGCCGATCACCACGAAGACCGACACCTGCACGGCGGCGACCGCCGCCCGCCCGGCCAGCTTTCCCAGGACGATGTCCGTCCGCCCGGCGGGAGAGACGGCGATCCTCCTCAGGATGCCGGCGCGCCTCTCGGTGGCCAGCAGCCCGGCGCCGTAGGTCATCGCCGACAGGAGCACGAACATGACCAGGTTCCCTGGGATGGTCTGGTACGCCCCGCTGGGGCGCGGCCGGTCGGTGGCCCACGACGACTCCAGCTTCACCGCGTCCTCGGCCGGATCCAGGGTGCCGAACGCCTCCTCGGCCAGCAGCCGCACCGAGGCCTTGTGCACGGCCACCTCCACGGCGATGGTCCCCTCGGGATTGGCGTCGCGGCCCTGCGAGAACGGAAGGGTCACCTTGCGGCGCGCGGCGATCGACTCGCCGAAACCCGCCGGGATGGTGATCGACCGCGCCGGGGCCTTGGCCGGCCGCTCCCCCGCCGGAGGGACCACGGCGAGCTTCAGCCCGGCCCCCTTCATCAGCTCGATCATCCGCTCCGCCGCGGCCGAGACATCCTCCTGGAAGACCGTCAGGCTCACCTGGCGGCCGGAGGGATCGGCGGGGCGGGCCAGGAAGCCGAAGAACCAGACCCAGAGGAAGGGGGCCAGGAAGATCCAGAAGATCGAGCTGCGATCGCGCAGCGTGAGCCGGAGGTCCTCGCGGGCCATGGCCAGGATCCTCACAGCGCCCCTCTCACGTGCCGGCGGCGCAGGAGCAGCGTGCCGGCCAGGATGAAGGCCGCGGCCATCGCCGCCAGCGCCGCGGCGTGCGCCGCCACCGCCGCCCACCCCTTGCCGGAGGCCAGCTCCCTGAGGGCGTCGTGCCCCCAGTGGTTCATCGTGACGTAAGCCATCCCGCGCATCGCCTCGGGGAGCGCCTGCGGCGGGATGAACGTCCCCCCCATGAGGGACATCACCATGATCACGATGCCGGAGACCGCGTCGCCCTGCCGTTCGGTCCTCACCAGGGCGAACAGCAGCGCGCAGAATCCGGTCACCGCGGCGACGATCAGCGCCGACACCAGCGCCAGCGGCAGGGCGCTCCCCCATCGCACCCCGAAGAAGGCGCTCCCCGCGCCCATCAGGAGCACGTGCGCGGCCCCCACCACCAGGGCGGCCGACAGCACCTTGGAGGCGACGACCTGCCATGCGGCCACCGGCGCGCAGAGCTGCCGGCGCAGCGTCCCGGCCTGGCGCTCCATGAGCAGATCCCTCATCTGACCGGCGCCGAGGAAGAGCAGGCCCATCATCAACATCCCCGGATACATCCAGGACATGAAGTCGAAGCCGCCTCGCGCCTCGCCGGGATCGCCGGCGGGCTCGCCGGTCTCGATGAGAGGAGGGAAGAGCATGCCGTCGGCCGACTGGATGCGTCCGTACAGCGAGGCCAGGGCCAGGGCCAGCCCCGCCGTGTCGCTCCACCCCTCCCCCTCCAGCATCCCCTGCAGGCGGGCGGCGTCGTCTCCCAGCAGCCTGCGTCCCACGGTGAGGTAGAGGGAGAGGACCTCCGCCCCCTGCTCGGCCACCAACGGCATGAACGACTGGGACGGGTTCTTGACCAGCTCGAAGACGGCCTGCCTCCCCTCGATCAGATCCCGGGTGAACCCTTCCGGGAAGAGGGCCATGGCCGCGGCCTCCTCCTCGCGGAGCCTGGCCAGCCCCTCCTGCCGATCCTTGGCCCGCAACACTTCCAGCCTGCCGGCCGTCTGGCTGTTCTGCGAGGCGCCGGAGAGGAACTCCGAGAGAGGACCTTCGTCCAGCATGACCAGGACCAGCTTCAGCGGCGGCGGGTCGGCGCCGCCCCCCGTCCCGCCGCCGAAGGCGAGCGCCAGCATGCCGGCGATGGCCAGCGGGATGGCCAGGTTGAGCAGCACGGGCCCGGGGGCCGCGGCCCGCCGCCGGAGATCCTTCGCCGCCAGCGTCAGGATGGTGCCCACGGCTAGTCCCGGAGCTCCCGGCCGGTGAGCTTCAGGAAGAGGGACTGCAGCGTCGGTTCCTGCACGCGCAGGTCCTCCACGCGGGCCGCCCCCTGGAACAGCTCGCGGACGAGCGCGGCGCAGGCGGCCGCGTCCGCCGCGGCGAAGGAGTGGACGCCGTCCGCCGATCCCAGAAGGTGGACCCCGGGCACGCGTTGCTGGAGCTCCTGCGCCTGCGGCGGCTCGATCTCGCCGCGCACCTGCACCACCGGCCCCTCGCCCGCCAGGCGGCGCAGCTCGGCGACGGTCCCCACGGCCAGGACGCGGCCGTGATCGACGATGGCCAGCCGATCGCAGATCTGCTCGGCTTCCTCCAGGTAATGGCTGGTGTACAGGACGGCGCGCCCCGCTGACGCCTGCGCCTTGACCACGTCGAGGATGCGGAGCCTGGCCTGCGGATCGATCCCCACGGTCGGCTCGTCCAGCAGCAGCAGATCGGGGGAATGCACCAGCGCCGCCGCCAGGTTCAGCCGGCGCTTGAGCCCGCCCGACAGGGCGCCGGCCCGATCCCGCGCCCTGTCGGACAGCCCCACCTGGCCCAGCGCCTCGTCCGTGGCGCGATCCAGCGGCTTGCCCGACAATCCGTAGAGCCTGCCGAAGAAGCGGACGTTCTCGCGGCCGGTCAGCTCCTCGTAGAGCGCCACGTCCTGGGGGACCACCCCCAGCCGCGCGCGGGCGGAGCCTCCGGAGGCGACGTCGCGCCCGAACAGCAGCACGCTGCCCGAGGCCGGCGACAGCAGGCCCCCGATCAAGGCGATGGTGGTGGTCTTGCCGGCGCCGTTGGGCCCCAGGAGCCCGAAGATCTCCCCGCGGCGGACGTCGAAGCTGACACCGTCCACCGCCTTGGTCTTGCCGTAGGCGTAGCGGACCTCGGACACTTGCAGGGCCGGGGCCGCATCGCGAGCGTTCGTCATGTCCCCCCGATCCGACGAGTCCAGACCCGCCATGCGCTGCGGGCGCGACTCTAGCACACCCGCCTGCCGTCATACGGAGGTCTCAGATCGAAGGTTGCCTGGCGGAGCCTCCGATCAGCAGCGCCACCGGGAGCTCGCCGAGCAGCGCGGAGAGATGGAGACCCCGGCCCGGCCCCTCCGCGTCCGCCCGGACGGTCCGCCCGGTCAGGATCTCGGTCCATCCGGCGGGGGCCGCCGCGGGGAGCGGCAGCCAGGTGCCTCGCCAGGCTCCGGTCCAGGGAGGGCTCCCGGTCAGCCCAAGGCGCACCGTGCCACGCGCCGCGGCCACGATGACCCAGGCGGACCCGCGGCGGCGGGCGAAGGCCACAACGTGGGAGGAGACCGCCCCGCGGGCGGGGAGGGGGAGGTGCTCGCCACGGAGGAAAAGCCGCTCGTTGGCCTGCCGCAGGCGCAGCCCGCGCCACAGCAGATAGAGCTTGATCCTTCCGTCGGGCCAGGAGGCCAGGAGCGTCCTGGCCGGTCCGCCGGCCTGCGAGGAGCCGCCGCGCCGCCGCAGGTCGTCCAGGATGCGGCGCCTCCGCGCGAAATCCACCGGCCGCCGGTTGTCCGGATCCACCAGCCGCAGATCCCACAGCTCGCAGCCCTGGTAGAGATCGGGGACTCCCGGCAGCATCGTCTTGAGGGCCGCCTGGGCCAGGCCATTGAGCGCGCCGTGCCACGCCAGGCGCCGCTCCAGCCGCAGGAAGTCGGCCCTGAAGGGATGGCCCGGCCGCGAGAGGATCGCCTCCACGAACTCCCCCAGCGCCTGCTCGTGCTCGGGGACGGGCCGCCTCCACCGCGTGTGCACCTTGGCCTCGCGCGCCGCCTTCACCAGGTACTGCGTGAACCGCCTCAGGAAGGCCGGGATCCGATCCTCCCGGAGCGGCCAGGCTCCCAGCAGCATCTGGTAGAGCTGGATCTCCTCGCGTGGATCGGGCACCTCCACGCCGCGCACCCGCCGCTTGAGGCCCCGGTTCCAGCGGCGCCACCGCACCAGCCGCTCCTCCCACTCCCCGGGGATCTCGGAGAGCACGTTGAGCCTGGCACGGACATCCTCGCCCCGCTTCGTGTCGTGGGTGGCCGTGGCGTTCATGGCGTGCGGGTGAAGGCGCGCCCTGTTCCGCACGAAGGCGTGGAAGGCGGCCGGAGCCAGCCCCCGCGAGGCCGGCTCCCCGCCCACCTCGTTGAGCGAGAGCAGCCTCCCCCAGACGTACAGCGCGGTGTCCTCCACCCCCTTGGCCATCACCGGACCGGTGAACTGCTGCCACCGCTGCACGAAGCGCAGCCGCTCGGCGCCGCCGTCCCGCGTGCCGAGCAGCACGCCGCGCAGGGCCAGGATCCCCCGCCGCGCCTCGCCCACCCGCCTCAACGCCTCCCGGACGGCCCGGCCGATCACGCGCCGGTCCGCGGGGCTCGCTTCCGCGCCGAGGTAGGTCCGGTACACCGGCAGGCACGCCGTCACCTCGATGACCGCGCGCTCCAGCTCGTCGGCCGAGGGCGAGCCGGCTCCCACCGCCGCCAGCCTGGCCAGGGCCAGGGCCAGGTTGCGGGCGTCGCCGGGGAAGTGCTCCTCGATGATGCGGCGCTTCCTGTCGTACGCCACCTCCTCGTACCGCGAGCGATCGCCGGTGAACCGGGCGTAGACCGCGTCGAGAGCGGCGGCTCCCCGCTCGTCCACGAACAGCTCGTTGAGCCGGTTCAGAGTGTCGTACCCGGTGGTCCCCTGCACCGGCCAGCAACGGGGCAGCTCCTCGCCCGCGGTGAGGATCTTCTCCACGACCAGGTAGACGCCCGGGCCGAGCCGGGCCCGCAGAGCGGCCAGGTAGGCGCCTGGATCGGCCAGGCCGTCGATGTGATCCACCCGCACTCCGGTGGCCAGGCCGCGCGCCGCCATCGACAGGGGGAGCGCGTGCAGGGCCTCGAACAGCCCCGGCTCCTCGGGCCGGACCCCCACCAGGTCGGAGATGTTGAAGAACCGGCGGTAGTTGATCGTCTCGGGCGCCCGCCGCCACCCCTCCAACCGGTAGTGCTGGGCCGCCAGCAGCGCCCGGAGCCGGCCGGAGCGGCGCGGGTCGCCGGCCGAGCCGTTCACCTCGCGCAGCGCCTCCTGGAGCCTGGCCCGGGGAGCCCCCCCGCGCGACCAGGCGGCGGCGATCTTGCGGCGCAGCGCCCGGTGCGCCGGCCGCCCGGCCATCCTGCCCCGAAGCGCCGCCGCCCCCCACCCCGGCACCATGCTCCAGGTGGCCGGATCGAGCGGGAGGACGAGCCCGCCGCAGCGCAGCCGCAGCCGTCCGTCCTCCACCACCAGCCGGAGGGCGCCGCGCGACAGCTCGCTCTCCAGATCGTCCTGGAGGACCGGCAGCAGCACCTTGTCCTTGAGACCCGGAAGCGGCGAGCGCCAGTCGATGTCGAACCACCGGGCGAAGCGGGATCGGCGCCC
The DNA here is from genome assembly GCA_035281445.1 of Candidatus Polarisedimenticolia bacterium. Lineage (GTDB taxonomy): Bacteria > Acidobacteriota > Polarisedimenticolia > JACPZX01 > DASXTC01 > DATEEA01. The sequence goes on along the minus strand of DATEEA010000121.1, from coordinate 30,661 downwards.
CTTCTCCAGGACATCCATCCACCAGCGGTTCTCCCTGGAGGCCGCCATGTGGTTGGGGACGATGTCCAGCATCAACCCCATGCCCCGGGAGCGCAGATCCGCGGCCAGGGCCTGGAACTCCGCCGCCGTGCCCAGCTCGGGGTTCAGCCGCCGCGGATCGACCACGTCGTAGCCATGCGTGCTCCCCCGCCTGGCCGCGGCGACGGGCGACAGGTAGAGGCAGCCGGCGCCGAGCGCCTGGAAGTAGGGGATCAGCGCGCGCGCGTCGCGGAAGCGGAAGCCGCGGTGGAGCTGCAGTCTGTAGGTGGATCCGGGAGCGGCGGGCATGCGGCGGGGGGGTCAGGCCGCCCGCACCCAGAGCCGCTCCCCCAGCGTCCTGAAGTGACCCAGCCAGGAGAGGGCCTGGGGATCGGAGCGCGAGTGAAACTCCGGCTGCACCTGCTGGACCAGCTCGTAGTAGAGGTTCTGCACCCATCGGGTGTCCACGTCGAACGGCAGGCGGCCCACCAGGCCGGCGGCCTCTTCCAGCTTCTCCAGGAGGCCCAGGTCGTGAGGATCGGCGCGGAACCGCTCGATCATCCGCCGCAGATTGCGCTCCAGGGCGTAGCCGAGCGACGCCCCGTCCAGCGCCACCTGCTCGCGGCCCGCCGCCTCCAGCAGGCTCTCGATGCGGGCCAGGTCGGGCTCGTCCTCCTCCAGGGCGCGCCTGAGCGCCGCGTTGGTCACGCACTCCGCCGCCGCGCGCAGCGCCCCCGGCGCCGGATAGCCCAGACCGGCCAGGAAGCGCAGCAGCGGCGCGTGGCGCTCGTACAGCCCCCGCAGGGTGGCCTCCGCCTCCTCCAGCGTCGAGCGCAGGATGGTGGCCACCACCTTGCGCTGCTCGTCGCGGAACAGCGAGTGCAGCGACGAGGTCGCCCCCTGGAAGCGGGCGTCCAGCGCCCGGATGGCCGCCGGAAGGTCGGCTCGATCGAAAGCCTCGGTGGCCTGGGCGGCGAACAGCTCGTGGCCGTCGACGGGGACGGCGGGGCGCACCCCGGCCTGCACGTTGTGGTCGCCGAAGTGCAGCACGCCGTAGCCGAAGGTCTCCGCTTCGCCGGTGATCACCGAGGCGATCCGGGCCCGGCCGATCAGCAGCCTCGACGCCCCCGCCGCGCGGGTGACCGCCTCCTCCCGGCGGGCGGTGTACCCGTGGAGCCGGATCTCCTCGGGGTGCTCCTGGAACAGGGAGCTGATGGCGTAGTGCGCTCCGACCCGGGCCAGATCGAGCATCGCCGGCCGGACGAAGGTGCGATAGACGCGGGCGCCGTCGCCCTGCTCGGGGATGTTGCTGCGCGCCGCGGACAGCCGCTCCAGGAAGCGGTCCTCGAGGTCCATCCCCATCGTCTCGCGGGCGAGCTGGATGGCGCGCGCGGCGTACAGGATCACCTGCACGGTCTCGATCCCCGACAGCTCGTCGAAGAACCAGCCGCAGCTCGTGTACATGAGCATGGCATGGCGCTGCAGCTCCAGCAGCTTGCGGACCTCGATCGACTCGGCCTCGGTGAGGTCCCGCCGCGCCTGCTCCCGGAGGAATTCCCGCAGCGTCTCCGCGGAGCGGTCCAGCACCACGTCCACGTACCGGTCGCGGGCTCCCCAGGGATCGCGCAGGAGCCGCGCCGCCCGCTCCTCGTAGGCCGGGGCCAGGCTGTCCCGGAGCCAGTCCAGGGCGGCGCGCAGCGGCTCCCTCCATCCCTGCCCCCAGCCCGCGTGCATCCCTGTGCTGCACCCGCAGTCGCGCGCCCACCGTCCCACGCCGTGGGCGCAGCTCCACGAGCTCGGCTCGTGGATCTCCACCAGGTGCGTGGGCGGGTGCCGCTCCAGGTACTCCCCGTACACGGTCAGCCGCGCCTCCCCCCGGCTTTCGATCCGGTCCAGGGCGTAGGACAGAGCCATCTCGCCATGGCGGTGGTGGTGGCCGTAGGTCTCGCCGTCGGTGGCCACGTGCACGATCTGCGGCCAGGGGCGCTCATCGTTGAAGAGACCCATCAGCCGGTCGGCGAAGCGGTTGCCGTCGTCCAGCAGCTTCTCGAAGGCGATCCCCCGCGACACCGGCCCGTCGTAGAAGAACACCGCCATGCGCCGGCCCCCCGGCAGCGTCACCTCGTAGGGCATGGTGGGGTCCACCCGTCCGCCGGAGACGTCCTTCCAGGAGCGCGAGCCGCGGCGGCGCACGCGGCGGGCCTGGGAGGGGGCCAGCACGGTGAAGCGGATCCCCTGCTGCGCCAGCACGTCGAGGCTGGCCCTGTCGGCGGCGGTCTCCGGCAGCCACATCCCCTCCGGATCGCGGCCGAAGCGGCGGCGGAAGTCGCTGATGCCCCATGCCACCTGCGTCCACTTGTCGCGGGGGGAGGCCAGCGGGAGGATCATGTGGTTGTACACCTGGGCCAGCGCCGAGCCGTGCCCCGAGAAGCGCTCGCGGCTCTCCCTGTCCGCCTGCACGATCGCCTGATAGACGTGCGGCGCCCGGTCCTCCATCCAGGACATCAGGGTGGGGCCGACGTTGAAGCTGATGCGGGCGTAGTTGTTGACGATCTTCCGGATGCGGCCCTCGCTGTCCACGATGCGCGAGGCGGCGTTGGGGTCGTAGCACTCGGCGGTGATCCTTTCGTTCCAATCGTGGTAGGGGGCGGCGGAGTCCTGCATCTCGATGCTCTCGAGCCAGGGGTTCTCGCGGGGAGGCTGGTAGAAATGACCGTGAACGCAGACGAAGCGCTCGGGCTGCTCCATGCGGCGGTCTCCTAGGCGTAGACGACGACGGATTCGGGGGCCAGGACGATCGGCTCCCTGGCCACCATGCCGATCCGCTGCGGCGCCGCGGCGCCCGGCCCGCCCCATCTCCCATCCGAGGAGTCCAGGAGCAGCCGCCATCCCCTCGCCGGCGCCGGCGGATCGAGCGCAGCCGGGCGGGGGTCGAAGTTCATGACGATGAGGGCCTCCTCCCCGCCGGCCCCCCGGCGCACCCACAGCAGCCGGCCCTCGGCGCCGCGGCCGGTCAGCATCCCCTCGCGGGTGGGCGCCGACAGGGCGGGGTGGCCGCGCCGCAAGGCCAGGGCCTGGCGGTAGAAGGCCAGCATGTCGCGGTGCCCGGGCGCCTCCCGCAGCTCCCAGCGGAGCTTGCAGCGCAGGAAGGTCGCCTCGTCCTGAGGGTCGGGGGCCTCGCCTGGCCAGGCGAAGGCGGCGAACTCCTCGCGCCGGCCCCGGCGCACCGCCTCGATGAGCGCCGCGTCGGCATGGCTCACGAAGTACTGGAACGGGGATGGCTCGGCGTACTCCTCGCCCATGAACAGCAGCGGCAGAAAGGGAGAGAAGACGACCGCCGCCGCGGCCAGCCTGGCGGCGCCGGGCGACACCAGCGACGACAGACGCTCGCCGGCCATGCGGTTGCCGACCTGATCGTGGTTCTGGGCGAAGACCACCAGGCGATGAGGAGGGATGCCGCTGCCGTCCGCTCCGTGCCTCCGGCCCCGGTGCAGCGAGCGCTGGCCGGACAGCACGAACCCCTCCCGCAGGCTGCGCTCGAGGTGCTCCACCTCGCCGTAGTCGGCGTAGTACCCGGAGCGCTCGCCCGTCAGCAGGGCGTGCAGCGCGTGATGGAAGTCGTCGTTCCACTGCCCGTCCAGAGCGCAGCCCCCCTCGGACTCGGGACGCACCAGGCGGGGGTCGTTCAGGTCGCTCTCGGCGATCAGCAGCACCCGGCGCCCCGCCCGCGAGGCGCTCTGCCGCACGCGGGCCGAGAGCTCGGCCAGGAAGGGGCGGGCGGAAGTGTCCACGATGCCGTGAACGGCGTCCAGACGCAGCATGTCCACGTGGTGGTCCTCAACCCATCGCAGCGCGCTCTGGATGAAGTACTCCCGCACCTCGTCGGAGCCGGGTCCGTCGAAGTTGATGGCGTTTCCCCACGGCGTGCGGTGGCGCGTGGAGACGTAGTCGCCGAACCGTTCCAGGTAGTTCCCTTCCGGCCCGAGGTGGTTGTAGATCACGTCCAGGGCCACGGCCAGGCCCAGCCCGTGGCAGGCCGCCGTGAAGCGCCGCAGCCCCTCCGGCCCGCCGTAGGCGGCGTGCACGGCGTGCGGGTAGACGGCGTCGTACCCCCAGTTGCGCTGGCCGGGGAAGGGGTGGATCGGCATGAGCTGGATCACCGTGACGCCGAGATCGGCGAGCGCCTCCAGCCTCCGGGCGGCGGCGTCCAGGGTCCCCTCGGGGGTGAAGGTCCCCACGTGCATCTCGTAGAGGACGCAGCCGGCGGGCTCCGGCCCCCGCCAGGCAGGGGCGTCCCATCCGCCGGGAGGAGGGCCCACCACCTGCGAGGGGCCATGCACCCCGTCCGGCTGGAGCTGCGACGCGGGATCCGGGTAGGGCCCGCCGCCGTCGAGCCGGAACAGGTAGGTGTCACCCGGCCCCACGCCTTCGGCCAGGCCTGCGTGGTGCCCGTGCTCCTGCGCCTCCAGGCGGATCGCGCGGCCGGCCTGGGAGACGATCACCGCCTCGACCGCGCGGGCGCGGGGGGCCCACACGCGGAAGCCGCATCCCCCGTCGGGCCGCGGCGTGGCGCCCAGGGGGAGCACGACTACCCCCGGCTCGAGAAGAAGAGAGCCCCCAGGGGCGGCAGGATGATGTTCAGCGACGCGGGACGCCCGTGCCACGCGACGGGGGCCGCTTCCACCCCGCCCATGTTGCCGAGTCCGCTCCCCCCGTACTCGGGCGCATCGCTGTTGAGCGCCTCGCGCCACCAGCCGCCCCGCGGCACCCCCACGCGGTAGCCCTGGCGGGGCACCGGCGTGAAGTTGCACACCACCAGGACCACGGCTTCGCCGGAGCGGTCGCGCCGGATGAAGCTGGCCACGCTGTTGGAAGCGTCGTTGGCGTCGATCCACTCGAAGCCCGACGGGTCGTAGTCCAGCGCGTGCAGGGCGGGCTCGGCGCGGTACAGGCGGTTGAGATCCTCCAGCCAGCGCATCACCCCCTGGTGCGGCGCGTGCTGCAGCAGGTGCCAGTCCAGGCTCTCTTCGTGGCTCCACTCGCGCCGCTGGGCGATCTCCGCCCCCATGAACAGCAGCTTCTTGGCCGGCTGGCCGAACATGTAGCCGTACAGAAGCCTGAGGTTGGCGAACATCCTCCAGTCGTCCCCGGGCATCTTGGACAGCAGCGCCCCCTTGCCGTGCACCACCTCGTCGTGCGACAGCGGCAGGACGAAGTTCTCGTGGAACGCGTAGAGCATCCGGAAGGTCAGGTTGTTGTGGTGGTACTGCCGATGGACGGGGTCCTTGGACATGTACTCCAGCGTGTCGTGCATCCAGCCCATGTCCCACTTCAGCCCGAAGCCCAGGCCTCCCAGATGGACCGGCCGCGACACCATGGGGTAGGCCGTGGACTCCTCGGCGAAGGTCTGGGCTCCGGGGAAGCGCCCGTACACCGCGGCGTTGAGGCGCCGCAGGAAGTCGATGGCCTCCAGGTTCTCGCGCCCTCCGTACTTGTTGGGGATCCACTCCCCCGCCGAGCGGGAGTAGTCGAGGTAGAGCATGCTGGCCACCGCGTCCACTCTCAGCCCGTCGGCATGGTACTTGTCGAGCCAGAAGCAGGCGCTGCTCAGCAGGAAGCTGGAGACCTCCGAACGGCCGTAGTTGAAGATGTAGCTGCTCCAGTCGGGATGGTAGCCCTGCCGCATGTCGGCGTGCTCGAACAGATGCGTGCCGTCGAAGTAGGCCAGCCCGTGCTCGTCGGTGGGGAAATGCGACGGCACCCAGTCGAGGATGACCCCCAGCCCCGCCTGGTGCAGCGTGTCGATCAGGTGCATGAAGTCCTGCGGGGTGCCGTAGCGGCTGGTGGGGGCGAAGTACCCCGTGGTCTGGTAGCCCCAGGAGCCGTAGAACGGGTGCTCCATGATCGGCAGGAGCTCCACGTGGGTGAAGCCCAGGCGCGCCGCGTGCTCGGCCAGGCGCGGAGCCACTTCCCGGTAGGAGAGCGGCCGGTGCCCCTGGGAGGGGTCGCGCATCCAGGAGCCGAGGTGCACCTCGTAGATGGAGATCGGCGCGTCCAGGCCGTTGCGCGCGGCGCGGTCCCTCATCCAGGACTCGTCGCCCCACTCGTACTGCAGATCCCAGACCACCGAGGCCGTGCGTGGCGGACTCTCCGCCATCAGGGCGAAAGGATCGGCCTTGTCCACCCGGTAGCCGTGGTAGCGGGAGTGGATGCGGTACTTGTACAGGGAGCCCTTCCCCAGGCCCGGCACGAACCCTTCCCAGACCCCCGAGCTGCCCCGGGGGCGCAGCTCGGGCCCGTCGCCGCCCCAGTCGTTGAAGTCCCCCACCACGTGGACCCGTTCGGCGTTGGGAGCCCAGACCGCGAAGTGCGTCCCCTCGGTCCCGCCGCGGCGCATGGGACGGGCCCCCATCACGTCGTAGAGCCGCAGATGGGTCCCCTCGTTGAAGAGGTAGACATCCTGCTCGCTGAGCAGGCCGGCGCCGGCCGCCGCCATCTGTGGTGCGCTCATCGGACCCCTCGCCTCCGGGACGGCTCACGCGCTCCGGCGCGTGAAGGTCACGGGATTGTACATCGTTTGGAGCCGCCGGTCGGGCGCCGGCACGGGGCGCCCGCCGCGCGGCTCACGCGGCCGCCCGCAGCGCGTGCTGCAGCCCGCGCAGCGGGATGCCCGCCCAGGCAGGCCTGTTGTTCAGCTCGTAGGCGATCTCGTACACCGCCTTCTCCATCAGGAAGGCCTCCAGAAGGACGGCCAGGTCGGCCGGGTGGGAGGGCAGGAAGCCCCCCCTGGACGCCGTCGCCAGGTAGGACCGCAGGAAGGCGGCCGAGACCCAGTCCACCCAGAACCAGGCGGCCGGCTCCAGCGAGCTGTCCTCGGGGAGGAACATCCCGCCCCGCCGGTGCGCGGCCAGCGACGTCCAGGCCGCGTAGTGGAACGACCGCAGCATCCCGGCGACGTCGCGCAGCGGAGAGCGCTTGATCCGCCGGGCGCTCGCCGGCCGGGCCGGCTCTCCCTCGAAGTCGATGATGACGAAGTCCTTGCCCGTGAACAGCACCTGTCCGAGATGGTAGTCGCCGTGCACCCGCAGTCTCAGGGCGTCGAAACGGCGCGAGCGCAGGGCGGCGAACCGGCCGAACAGCTCGTCCCGCTTTCCCAGGACGTCGTGGGCCGCCGCGCGCGCCCCGGCGTGCAGAGAGCCTTCGCGGCGGGCCAGCAGGTCCAGCGCCTGCCCCGCCTGATCCCGCATCGCCTGGTAGAGCGAGCGCTGGTAGAGCAGCGAGAACGGCTCGGGAGCGAAGGCCGGGTCGGACGGGTGAGAGGCGAGGGCCAGATGGAGCTCCGCGGTGCGGCGCCCCAGCAGGCGGGCGGACTCCAGATAGATGCCGATGCGGTCCCTGGCGGTCTCCGGCGGACGGCGCCGCGCCAGCTCCACCAGCCCGGCGGCCCCGGGCTGTCCGCCCGGGCCCGGCCGGCCGTTGCCGCGGGCCGCCGCCCTCTCGAAGTACCGCCCCAGCACGTCCAGGGTGTAGCTCCAGGCGTCCCCCTCGTTGGGCACGAAGCCCTGCACGATGGCCAGGGTGGAGGCGGCTCCGCCGGGAGTCCGGTACTCCAGCCATCCCGCCACCGGAGCGGCGTGAGGGAAGGCCGCGCGCTCGGTGAGGAAGAGGCCGACCTCCAGCTCCGGGTTGATGCCGTCCTGCATCCTGCGGAAGAGCTTGAGGATGAGCCGGTCGGAGAACTGCACCGTGCTGTTGCTCTGCTCCGCCCTCAGCAGCGCCGGCTCCAGTGACGCGGGCTGGGGGCCGGCCAGCCTCCGGAACGCCCGCGTGGGGCGCGCGGCCACCTCCCCCGCGCGGCCCTTGAGCCTTCGCCGTCGCGGGATCGCCTCCAGCAGCGCCGTGCAGGCATCGCGCTCCACCAGCGCGCTGTGCAGGATCCCCTCTCCCCGGCCGCAGGACAGCCGGGCGATGGCCTCGGCGGCTCGCGCGTCGGCCGGCGCCCCCTGCGACCAGGCCAGCGTGGAGAGGTACCTCTCCGGCTCTCCCTCCGTGTACTCCACCTCGATGACCAGCAGGCAGGATCGGGGGGAGCCGTTGCCGAGCATCACCGCGTCGGCCACCCGCACCGACTGCAGTCGCCGCGCCTTGCCCCCGAACCAGCGGCGCGAGCGGAGATAGCCCGGCAGCAGGGCTTCGAGCTTCTCCACCTCGGGAGCCTGCGTGACGGCGCTCCAGTCTCCGGTCACCGCCAGCTCCGGCAGCTCCGGCTCGGACGCCTCGGTCCCCGACGGCCCGGGCGGCTCCAGATAGAACCACAGGAAGGCGTGGGGGGCCAGGGTCAGCAGGTAGGGGAGGGCGCCGATGGGAGGGAAGGGGGTCTGGCCGAACAGCTCGAGGGGGACCGTCCCCTCGAAGGCCCGCAAGTCGAGCTCCGCGAACTGCGCGTGACGGGAGAGATTGGCCACCACCAGCAGCGTCTCCTGGTGGTGACGGCGCAGGAAGGCGAGCACCTTGCGGTTGTCCGGCTGGAGGAACTCCAGGGTTCCCCTGCCGAAGGCCCGGAACCTCTTGCGGACGGCGATGGTGCGGCGCATCCACCAGAGAAGCGAGCTGGGATTGTTCTGCTGCACTTCGACGTTGAGCGACTCGTAGTGGAAGTCCGGGTCGATGGTGACCGGAAGGTAGAGCCGCTGCGAGTTGGCGCGCGAGAAACCGGCGTTGCGGTCGCTGCTCCACTGCATCGGCGTCCGCACCCCGTTGCGGTCCCCCAGCCAGATGTTGTCCCCCATGCCGATCTCGTCGCCGTAGTAGAGGACCGGCGTGCCGGGCAGCGACAGGAGCAGGCCGTTCATCAGCTCGATGCGCCTGCGGTCGTTGCCGAGCAGGGGGGCCAGGCGCCGCCGGATGCCGAAGTTGATGCGCGCCCGCGGATCGTGGGCGTAGACGCGGTACATGTAGTCCCGCTCCTCGTCCGTGACCATCTCCAGGGTCAGCTCGTCGTGGTTGCGCAGGAAGAGCGCCCACTGGCAGTTGTCGGGGATGTCCGGGGTCTGCTCCAGGATGTCCAGGATCGGATAGCGCTCCTCCATGCGCACGCTCATGAACAGGCGGGGCATGACCGGGAAGTGGAACGCCATGTGGCACTCCGAGCCTCCGCCGAAGTAGGCCACGGCGTCCTCGGGCCACTGGTTGGCCTCCGCCAGCAGGAGACGATCGGGGTGGCGGGCGTCCACGTGCGCCCGCAGCTCCTTCAGCATGGCGTGGGTCTCGGGGAGGTTCTCGCAGTTGGTCCCTTCGCGCTCGAACAGGTAGGGGACGGCGTCCAGGCGCAGCCCGTCCACGCCCATGCCCAGCCAGAAATCGAGCACTTGCAGCATCGACTTCCTGACCGCGGGGTGGTCCCAGTTCAAGTCCGGCTGGTGCGCGTAGAAACGGTGCCAGTAGTACGCCCGGGCCACGGGGTCCCAGCTCCAGTTGGACGATTCGAAGTCCCTGAAGATGACCCGCGCCTCGGAGTACCGATCGGGGGTGTCGCTCCAGACGTAGAAGTCCCTCCAGGCGCTCCCCGCCGGCGCGCGGCGCGCGCGCTGGAACCAGCCGTGCTGATCCGACGTGTGGTTGAGGACCAGCTCGGTGATCACTCGCAGGCCGCGCCGGTGCGCTTCCTTGAGCAGATGGCGGAAATCCGCCAGCGTGCCGAAATCAGGATGCACGTCCGTGTAGTCGGAGATGTCGTACCCGTCGTCCTTGAACGGTGACGGATAGAACGGGAGCAGCCAGAGGGCGGAGACGCCCAGGTCGCGCAGGTAGTCGAGCTTCCCGGCCAGGCCCCTGAAGTCGCCGCTGCCGTCGGTCCCGCTGTCGGCGAAGGCCCGCACGTGGACCTGGTAGATGACGGCGTCCTTGTACCAGAGAGTCTCCCTGCGGCCGGCCTTGCGTGGCTCGGGGCGGCCGGCGAGGCGTGTGTCGAGGGCGAGGCGCTTCATTGGTAGTAGTCGAAGTCGCGCTCGGTGCGCAGCCTCCGCCGGACACGGAAGATGTGGGCGGGCATCGCCGACGGGTCCAGCGCCACGAAGTGCCGGTCTCCCTGCCAGAGGTACCGGGCGTCATCCACCAGATCGTGGACCTGGAAGGCCTGGCCCGGCGGGATCCCCAGATCCCGCGCCGGCAGATCCACCCATCCCGATCGGGCCCTGCGCGGATCGAGGTTCACCACGGCGAGGACGATGTTGGAGAGATCCGGCGTGCTCTTGCTGTAGGCGATGATGTGGTCGTCGGAGACGTCATGGAACCTCAGGCGCCGATCGGAATGCAGCGCGGGGTTCGCGCGGCGTATCCGGTTCACGCGCGCCACCAGCGGCCTCAGTGAGTCCGGGCGGTCCAGGTCCCAGTGCCTGACCTGGTACTTCTCCGAGTCCAGGTACTCCTCCTGGCCGGGCCCCGCCCCCCGCGACTCCATCAGCTCGAAGGCGGGGCCGTAGAGGCCGTAGTTGGCTCCCAGAGTGGCGGCCAGGATCAGCCGGGCGATGAAGGCCGGCCGGCCTCCCGTCTGGAGCTGCTCGGTGAGGATGTCGGGGGTGTTGGGCCAGAGGTTGGGGCGGAAGTACTCCAGGGCGCCGGAGGACTGCATCTCCTCGAAGTAGTCGCGCAGCTCCCGGGCCGTGTTGCGCCATGCGAAGTAGGTGTAGGACTGGCTGAAGCCGACCCGGGCCAGCCGGTGCATGACCCGGGGACGGGTGAAGGCCTCGGCCAGGAAGAGCACGTCGGGCCGGTCCTCCTTGATCCGCCCGATGAGCTCCTCCCAGAAGGGGTAGGGCTTGGTGTGCGGGTTGTCCACGCGGAAGATGCGCACCCCCTGGCCCACCCAGAAGCGCACCACCTCGTGGAGCTCGTCCCACAGGGCCCGCCATTCGGCGCACTCGAAGTCCAGCGGGTAGATGTCCTCGTACTTCTTGGGAGGGTTCTCGGCATGGCGGATCGACCCGTCCGCGCGCCGGCGGAACCACTCGGGGTGCCGGGCGACCCAGGGGTGGTCGGGCGCGCACTGGAAGGCGAGATCGAGGGCCAGCTCGAGCCCCAGCGAGGAGGCCCGATCGACCAGGCGCCGGAAGTCGTCCAGCGTCCCCAGCGCGGGGTGCACCGAACGGTGCCCCCCCTCCGCGGAGCCGATGGCCCAGGGACTCCCGGGGTCCCCGGGGCCGGCGAGGGGGGAGTTGTTGCGTCCCTTCCGGTTGACCCTCCCGATGGGGTGGATGGGAGGCAGGTAGACGACGTCGAACCCCATCTCCGCGATGCCGGAGAGCCGCGCCTCGCAGTCCCTGAACGTGCCGTGGCGCCCCGGCACGGCGGACGCCGACCGCGGGAAGAACTCGTACCACGACCCGAACCCGGCCCGGTCCCGGTCCACCACCACTTCCAGGCCGCGGCCGTCCACCGCCTGCGCCGAACGGTCGGGGTGCCGCGCCGCCAGGCCGGCGAGCCCCTCCCCCAGAGCCAGGTCGATCCGCTGGCCCAGCCCCAGCACCTCCGCCGAGCGCAGCCGGGCGGCCGCCGACCGCAGCGCCGCAGCGTCGGCCCCCCTGGCCCTTGAGGCGGCCTCGTCCAGGAGATCCGCGCCGTCGGCCAGCTCCAGCGCCACGTCCTGGCCCGCCTCCAGCCGGGCGCGCAGATCCCTCCTCCAGGTGCCGAAGCGATCGATCCAGGCGCAGACCGCGTATTCGTGGCGCCCGATCTCCGACGGGAGGAACTCGCCGGCCCAGAGGTCGTCCCCGGCGTCGTGCAGCGGCTCCTCCATCCACCGGGAGGATCCGGCCGGCCGGTGCCTGACCACGGCCGTCAGGCAGTCGTGTCCGTCGGCGTGGATGGCCGCCCGGACCTCCACCGGCTCCCCGGCGACGCGCTTGATGGGGAACCTTCCTCCCTCCACCTCCGGCTCGATCGTCTCGATGGCGGGACGGGGCGGACGCACCGCCACGCCGATGGCGGCGCGCGCCGACGCGGCCCGCTCGTCGATTCGTTGGCGTTCCATGGCGCTCCGGGGGCCGGGGTGGCCGTGCGGTCCCCCGCCGCCGGCCCGCCCGCGCGGACACGATCGTGGCAGACGCGCCGATCGGCCCGCATCGGGGAAAGCCCTCAATCGCCCGGGGGAATGTCATTGATCTGGGCCCTTCTCTCCGGTACCCTGCCCCCCGGTCTCACCCCCATGACACAATGCCCGTCCTGCTCTGGAGCACTGGCCCCGGCCAGCCGCTTCTGCGCCTCCTGCGGCGCGATGGTGGATCACTCGGTCGCTCCCACCCGGGTGGCCGCCGGGGCCGCTTCATCCGCCGGCTCCACCCCCCGCTCGCCCGCCCGCGGCCACACGACGGCGGGGCGCCTCCGCCTCAGCGACACGCTGGATCAGGCCCGTTACCTTCCGGGGACGGTCCTGGGCGACCGCTTCCGCATCGTGGGGCTCCTGGGCCGCGGCGGCATGGGCGAGGTCTACAGGGCGGACGACCTCAAGCTGGGCCAGCCCGTGGCCCTGAAATTCCTCCCCTCCTCCCTGGCCGCCGATCCCGCGCGGCTGGGCATGTTCTACGACGAGGTGCGCCTGGCCCGCCAGGTGGCCCATCCCCACGTCTGCCGCGTGTACGACGTGGGGGAGGTCAACGGCGAACACTTCCTCTCCATGGAGCACATCGACGGAGAGGACCTGGCCTCGCTCCTGCGGCGCATCGGCCGACTGCCCGAGGAGCGGGCGGTCCAGGTGGCCCGCCAGATCTGCGCGGGGCTGGCCGCCATCCACGAGAAAGGGATACTCCACCGCGACCTCAAGCCGGCCAACGTCATGGTGGACGGCCGGGGGAGCGTGCGGATCACCGACTTCGGGCTGGCGGCCGTCGCCGGGGACGTGCCGGACCGCTTCAAGGGGTCCGGGACGCCGGCCTACATGGCCCCCGAGCAGCTCGCCGGGGAGGAGGCCTCGGTCCGGACGGACGTCTACGCCCTGGGGCTGGTGCTCTACGAGCTGTTCACCGGCCAGAGCGCCTTCGAGGCGGAGACGCTGCAGGAGCTCACGGCCAAGAAGCGCGACACCCGGCCGGTGACCCCGGGCAGCCGCGTGGACCATCTGTCTGCGGTGATCGAGCGCGTGATCCTGCGCTGCCTGGAGGTCGATCCCCGGGAGAGGCCGGCATCGCCCCTGGCCGTGGCCGCGGCCCTTCCCGGAGGCGATCCGCTGGCCGCGGCGCTGGCCGCGGGGGAGACCCCCTCTCCGGAGATGGTCGCCGCGGCGGGTGAGCCGGGCGCCCTGGCCCCGTGGGGGGCCCTGGGGATGCTGCTGCTGGTGCTGGCCGGACTCGCCCTGGCCGGCCTCACCCACCGCCGATCCACGCTGCTGGGACACGTCCCGGCGCGCAAGCCGCCCGCGGTCATGGAGGAGAGGGCCCGGCAGGCCCTCGCCTCCCTCGGCTACGGCGCCGAGCCCGCCGATCACGCGTCGCGCTTCGCCGTCGACGGGGACTTCCTCCGGTGGGTGGAGCGGCATCAGGAGGCGACCGACCGATGGGAGAGGCTCCGCTCCGGGAGGACCTCGGCCGTCTTCTTCTGGTACCGCCAGAGCCCGCGGCCGCTGCAGACGCTGGGCCCGCGCCGCGTCGTCAGGCTGGACGACCCGCCGCCGCTGGTGTCGGGGATGGCCACGGTGATCCTGGATCCGGATGGACGGCTGCTGGAGCTCCAGGCGGTCCCCGATCAGGTGGTCGAGCAGGCGGAGCCGGGCGCCACTGTCCCCTGGCCGACGCTGTTCGAGCTGGCGGGCCTGGACCCGGCCCGCTTCACTTCCGCCGAGCCCCGGTGGACTCCTCCCTACTACGCCGAGGAGCGCGCGGCATGGGAGGGGGAGCTCCCGGGCTCGGAAGGGATCCCGGTCCGGGTGGAGGCGGCGGCCCACCGGGGCCGCCCCGTCTACTTCGAGATCGTGGGGCCCTGGACCAGGCCGGTGCGGATGCAGAGCTTCCAGCAGTCCGCGGGCACGCGGGCGGGGCAGGCCATCAACGCGGTGATGATCGCGGGGGTGATCACGGGGGCCATCCTGCTCGCCCGGCGCAACCTGAGGCTGGGCCGCGGCGACCGGCGCGGCGCGTTCCGGGTCGGCCTGTTCGCCTTCCTGGTCCACATGGTCTCGTGGGTCCTGCTGGCGCATCACGTCAAGGACTTCCAGGCCGAGTGGAACCTCCTGATCTGGGGGGCGGCCATCGGGCTGTTCCAGTCGGGTCTCTTCTGGCTCCTCTACCTGGCCCTGGAGCCGTTCGTGCGGCGGCGCTGGCCCGACAGCATCGTGTCCTGGTCCAGGCTCCTGGCGGGACGCCTCAGGGACTCGCTGGTGGGGAGGGACGTCCTGATCGGCGCCGCCATCGGGACGGGGCTCGGCATGCTCGACCGCGTCCGCGGGCTGATCACCGCCGCGCTGGGATTCGCTCCACCCACACCGACCCTCCAGCCGATGGAGTCCCTCCTCGGCGGACGGCACGCCCTGGGGATGATCGGCATCTTCGTGGTGGCCGCGCTGGTGCAGGGGATGATCCTGCTGTTTCTCATCTTCCTGAGCAGGCTGGGGCGCAGGAGGACCTGGCCGGGGCTGCTGGTCTTCTTCCTGATCGGCGCCACCCTGCAGTTCCTGGGGACCACCGACGGACCCTGGGGGATCAACCTGGCGGTCGCCCTGCTCGCATCCGCCTTGTTCACCACCGTGCTGGCGCGCTTCGGCCTGCTGGCCAGCGTGGTCTGCTTCTTCTTCGCCGTCTGGTCGATCCCCTTCTCCTTCGACCTGGACAGCTTCTACGCGGCGGGAGGCCTCGCCGCGTCCGGCGTTCTGGTCGCGCTGGCCCTGTTCGGGTTCGTCACCTCGCTGGGAGGCCGATCCCTTCTCAGGCGCCCCCTGATCGAGGGCTGATGCCCCCTTGCGCCGGACCGCCGCGCACCAGAGCGGGGCACCGGATGTCGTCGCCGGCGGACTTCAGGGCGTCCCTCCTCCGGGCCTGGAGACCGCGTCGGGCGCCGGAGCGGAGACCGGACCGTCGGTCCCTCTCCCCAGGCGGCGGAAGTAGCCGGCGATGATCACGTAGTCGGCGAAAGCCGCGTCTCCGTGCCGGGGAGGCACCTCCAGATCCGGAACGCTCTTGTGCCGGTTCCTGTGCAGGGCATATGGGACGGCGAGGGAGAACGTGTGAGCGCCCCGGGTGTAGCTGACCCCCGGCTCGATGGAGAAGGCGTACCCCGGCCGGCGGAAGCCGTCGCTGTCGCCGATGACGTCGTGCACCGGCACCCCTTCCCACCGTGCGCCCAGGCTGAACCCGAGCCGGTCGGTGGCGAACCACGTCCCCCCGATGCGTCCCAGGTACTGATCGGCCACCGACATGATCGCCTCGCTCCCCGGGGCGCCGTCCACCAGCGCGCCGCCCCCGCCCCGGAACGTGGCCACGCCGTTCTTGTTCTCCGGGTTGCTCAGATAGGTCCCCGTCAGGTACCCCGCGAACCGGGATCCGAACCGCATGAACCCTTGCAGGTCGGCGATGATCCCGAATCCCCCGTCGCCCGGCTGGATCGACTGATCGACCGTCTGCACGACGTTCTCGACCTGGAACGGCTCCATCGTGGTGTTGGGATCGTTCACCCTGACCTGGCGGGTGTCCTGGACGTTGCTGTCCCCCGTGGGGAGCTTGACGCCGAGGCCCAGCGCCAGGTTGTAGTCGGGGTGCTTGGGAGGATCGAAGACCCACCACCGGGGGATCACCGTGATGTCGCCGAGTCCCTGGGCGTGGGTCTCCGTGCGCTGCACCACCGGATCGTTTCCGAACTGGTTGTCGGGAAGGCTCGGGTCGCGCAGCGCCTGGGACCTCTGAGCCAGGAAGTACGGGATGCCCAGGCTGATGCTGAAGCGGTCGGTGAACGTCCTTGTCACGCCCAGCTCGGCGATGTGGATCTGGTTGATGACCTCGCTGCCTTCCGCCTGGCGATGCCACTCCTCGTGGTGGCCGCTGAAGTGCCGATCGGACTCCTGGTATCTCCAGGAGAAGGAGGTCGACCACGTCCCCGGGCCCGCGTAACCCGCCTCCGCGCCGATCACGGGCGCGTTCATCCGCGCGGCCACTCAGCCCTGGGCCCAGGCCCTCGTCGAAGCCAGCGAGATCAGGACCGGCAGCGCCACAACGGCCAAGGAGAGCCGCGCTCTCCTCCGGAGCCTCCACACGCGCATGACCTGCGACCTCCACAGAAGGAGACGCCCTCCGGCGGGCGCCGGGCAGGCTCAAGCAAGAAGCGTTCCCGGGTCCCGCCGGACCCGGCAGGCGCGTCAGCGCCGTGTTCTCAGAGGGTTGCGGAGCGCCCCGGGGAGCAGCGCGGCCGGCCTCATACGCCCGATGCGCCCGGATGGGGCGGCACCATAATATTTACGAGGAGAGACCGGGCCCCGGACCGCCGGATCAGGCCGGAGAAGGCGCCGGGGCGACGCCGCCGGCGTGGTATTCCTGCAGCGACTTGACGGTGATCGCCTCGTCGCGCACCGCCCGGATCCCGGCCACCGCGGCGGCCGCCGCCGACAGCGTCGTGATGCAAGGCACGCCGTGGAGCGTCGCGGACTTGCGGATGGAGGGCTCGTCGAAGTAGGACCCGCGCCCCAGCGGCGTGTTGATGATGAGCGCCACCGCCCCGTTCTTGATGTGGTCGACCACGTTGGGACGCCCCTCGTTCACCTTGAACACCGGGTCCGCGGCCACCCCCCTGGCCTGGAGGTGGGCGGCCGTGCCGCGCGTGGCCACCAGCCTGAACCCCAGGTTGGAGAGCTCCGTGGCGATCGGGACGACGTTGTCCTTGTCATAGTCGTTGACGCTGATGAAGACCGTCCCCGACAGCGGCAGCGGACAGCCGCTGCCGCTCTGCGCCTTGGCGAAGGCGTGCCCGAAGCTCGGCGCGATCCCCATCACCTCGCCGGTGGACCGCATCTCCGGGCCCAGGACCGGATCCTCTCCGGGGAACTTGATGAACGGCAGGACCGCCTCCTTCACGAACCAGCCCCGCAGTGGCCGCTCCTCCGTGAACCCCAGTTCCTCGAGCGTGCGGCCGGCCATGACCTTGGCCGCCAGCCTGGCCAGCGGCACCCCGATCGACTTGGAGACGAAGGGGACGGTGCGGGAAGCCCGGGGGTTGACCTCCAGCACGTACAGCCTCTCGTCCTTGATGGCGAACTGGACGTTCATCAGTCCCCTCACCCCCAGCGCCATGCCGAGCTGGCGTGTCATCTCGCGGATCCGGGCCGCGTTCTCCGGCGAGATCTTGTACGCCGGCAGGACGCACGCCGAGTCCCCCGAATGGATCCCCGCCTCCTCGATGTGCTGCATCACCCCGCCGATGACGATGCGGGTCCCGTCGCCGATGGCGTCCACGTCGAACTCGAAGGCGTCCTCCAGGAAGCGATCGATCAGGATGGGGTGGTCCGGGGAGGCGGCCACGGCGCGGCGCATGTAGTCGAGCAGCGATCCCTCGTCGTGGGCGATGCACATGGCGCGGCCCCCCAGCACGTACGAGGGGCGCAGCAGGACCGGGTAGCCGATGGAGCGGGCGATGGCTGCGGCCTCCTCCAGCCCCGTGGCCGTCCCCGACTCCGGCTGGGCTATCCCCAGGCGGGCCACGAGCTGGCCGAAGCGCTTGCGGTCCTCGGCCAGGTCGATGGAATCCGGCGAGGTCCCCAGGATCGGGACCCCGGCGGCCTGCAGAGGGAGCGCCAGGTTCAGGGGGGTCTGCCCCCCGAACTGCACGATGACCCCTTCCGGCCGCTCCACCTCCACGATGTTCATGACGTCCTCGAACGTCAGAGGCTCGAAGTAGAGCCTGGAGGACGTGTCGTAGTCGGTGGAGACGGTCTCGGGATTGCAGTTGACCATGATCGTCTCGTAGCCCTCCTCGCGCAGCGCGAACGAGGCGTGGCAGCAGCAGTAGTCGAACTCGATCCCCTGTCCTATGCGGTTGGGCCCGCCTCCCAGGATGAGCACCTTGCGGGCTGCGGTCGGAGCCGCCTCGCACTCCTCCTCGTAGGTGGAGTAGAGGTAGGGGGTGTGGGCCTCGAACTCCGCCCCGCAGGTGTCCACCCTCTTGAACACCGGGCGCACGCCGCGGGCGGCGCGGGCGGCGCGAACCTCGCTCTCGCCGGACCCCAGCAGGTGGGCGAGCTGCCGATCCGAGAACCCCCATCTCTTGGCCCGCACCAGGAGCTCCTGGGGCAGCGAGGCCAGGTGGAACGCCCGGAGCTGCCCCTCCAGGGCCACGATCTGCTCGATGTTCTTGACGAACCAGCGGTCCACCTTGGTCAGGTCGGAGACCGCGTCGATGGACATGCCGGCTTGCAGGGCGTAGCGGATGTAGAAGATCCGCTCCCAGTTGGGCATGGTCAGCCGTTCGCGCACGCGGGCGGCGTCGACCCCCGCCGCCCCGTCCGAGCCGAGCCCGTGGCGCCCTATCTCCAGCGAGCGGATCCCTTTCTGCAGCGCCTCCTTGAACGTCCTGCCGATGGCCATGGCCTCGCCCACCGACTTCATCTGGACGCCCAGTGTGGCGTCGGCACGGGGGAACTTCTCGAAGGCCCACCTCGGGATCTTCACCACCACGTAGTCGATGGTCGGCTCGAAGGAGGAGGGGGTCTCCCGGGTGATGTCGTTGGGGATCTCGTCGAGGGTGTAGCCCACCGCCAGACGCGCGGCGATCTTGGCGATGGGAAAGCCGGTGGCCTTGGAGGCCAGCGCCGAGGACCGCGAGACGCGGGGGTTCATCTCGATGACCACCATACGCCCGGTGGCCGGATCCACGGCGAACTGGACGTTGGCCCCGCCGGTCTCCACCCCCACCGCGCGCAGGATGGATCGGGCGGCGTCCCTCATCCTCTGGTACTCCTTGTCCGTGAGGGTCTGCGCCGGGGCCACGGTGATGGAATCGCCGGTGTGCACGCCCATGGCGTCGAAGTTCTCGATGGAGCAGACCACCACCAGGTTGTCCTTGCGGTCGCGCATCACCTCCAGCTCGTACTCCTTCCAGCCGAGCACCGACTCCTCGACCAGCACCTGCCGCACCGGGCTGAGGTCGAGGCCCCGGTCCACGATCTCGCGGAACTCCTCGATGTTGTAGGCGATGCCGCCGCCGCTTCCGCCGAGGGTGAAGGAAGGGCGGATGATGGCCGGGAAGCTCACCGCGGCCAGGATCTCCTCGGCCTCCGCCCGGGTGCCGGCCAGCCCCGAGCGCGGAACGTCCAGGCCGATGCGCTCCATGGTCTGCTTGAACAGCAGGCGATCCTCGCAGACTTGGATGGAGGGGAGCCGAGCGCCCAGCAGGCGCACGCCGCAGGCGTCCAGGACCCCGGATTCCCCCAGCTTGACGGCCAGGTTCAGGGCGGTCTGCCCTCCCACCGTCGGCAGCAGCGCGTCGGGGCGCTCGCGCTCGATGATGCGGGCCAGGATGTCCGGGGTGAGCGGCTCGACGTAGGTCCGGTCGGCCAGGTCGGGGTCGGTCATGATGGTCGCGGGATTGGAGTTGACCAGGACCACCTGGTACCCGTCGTCCCGCAACGCCTTGCAGGCCTGCGTGCCGGAGTAGTCGAACTCGCAGGCCTGCCCGATGACGATGGGCCCCGAGCCGATGATGAGGATCTTGTGGACGTCGTCGCGCCGGGGCACCGTCCGGGCTCCTTACTTCTTCTTGCCCGCCCCCTTGGAGGTGCGGCGGGAGGCCGCCTTGGAGGAGCCCTTCTTCTTCGGTGATTCCTCCGGCGCCGGCTCCGCGCCTTCGGCCTCAGCGCCGGCCGCCGCGGCCGTCTCCTCGGCGGCGCCGGCCGCCTCGGCCTTGGCCCCGCGCCTCATCAGGCGCGACGCCAGGCCGGGACGCTTCTTCCTGCCTTCGTCCTGCTTCTTGAAGACCGGCTCGGAGCCGAGCAGCTCGACCAGCGCCATCTCCGCGCCGTCCCCCTGCCGCCTGCCCAGCTTGAGAATCCGCATGTAGCCGCCGTTGCGCTCCATGTAGCGCGCCGAGAGCGTCTCGAACAGCTTGCGGGCCACGTCCCGGTCGTGGATGTGGCGCAGGATCAGCCTGCGGGCGTGGAGATCGTCCCGCTTGGAGCGCGTGATCAGCTTCTCGGCGAAGGGGCGCAGCTCCTTGGCCTTCATGAGCGTCGTCTGGATGCGCTCGCGCTCGAACAGCGCGGTGGACAGCGCCCTGAGCGTCGCCAGCCGGTGGCTGTGCTTGCGTCCGAGCTTGCGGAACGCCCTGTTGTGGTACATCGTCGGTTCCCTTCGCTACGTCTGCGGCGTCTGGGCCGGCTGCCGGCGCCTGTCGTCGATCTTCATGCCCAGGGCCAGCCCCATGCTCCCCAGGATCTCCTTGATCTCGTTGAGCGACTTGCGGCCGAAGTTCTTGGTCTTGAGCATCTCGGCCTCGGACTTCTGCACCAGCTCGCCGATGGTCCGGATGTTGGCGTTCTTGAGGCAGTTGTACGAGCGCACCGAGAGCTCCAGCTCGTCCACGCTGCGGGAGAGGTTCTCGTTGAACCGCTCGCTGTCCCCGTCCATGTCGTCGTCGGAGGCCGCTTGCCCTTCCTCGAAGTTGATGAAGATGCTCAGATGGTCCTTGATGAGCTTGCTGGCCAGAGCCACGGCGTCCTGCGGCAGGACGCTGCCGTTGGTCCACACCTCGAGCGTCAGCTTGTCGTAGTCGGTGGTCTGACCCAGCCGGGCGTCCTCGACGGTGTAGTTCACCTTGCGCACCGGGGAGTGCACGGAATCGATGGGTATGTAGTGGATGTCCAGGTCCTGGTCGAAGTTGCGGTCGGCCGAGACGTACCCCCGGCCCTGCTTCACCCGCAGCTCCATGTTCAGCCGCCCCTCCTCGCTGAGGGAGGCGATGTGGATGTCCGGGTCGAGGATCTGCACGTTGGACGACGTCTCGATGTCGCCCGCCCGCACGTCCCTCGGCCCTTCCGCCCTCAAGTAGATGGTCTCGGGGTGATCGACGTTGAGCTTGATGGGGATCTGCTTCAGGTTGAGGATGATGTCGGTGGTGTCCTCGACCACGCCCGGCAGCGAGGAGAACTCGTGCAGGACTCCGTCGATCTTCACCGCCGTGACCGCCGCCCCCTCGATGGAGGAGAGCAGGACGCGCCGCAGGGCGTTGCCGATGGTGGTGCCGAATCCGCGCTCGAACGGCTGCGCGTAGAACATCCCATAGGTCGGGGAGAGAGTGTCCTGGTTCGATTCAAGCCGCTTGGGCCGCTGAAAGCCTTTCCACAGCATCGGGCTGCTCCTTACGACTACTTCGAGTACAGTTCGACGATGAGCTGCTCCTGGATGGGCAGCGTGATGTCCTCTCGGCCGGGCGCCGACACGACGGTGCCGCGGAAGTTCTCGGCCTCAAGCGACAGCCAGCGGGGGACGCCCCGCGAGCGCGCCTGCTCGAGCGCCGATTGAATGAGAGCGTTCTTCCTGCTCGACTCTCTCAGGCTGATCACCATGCCGGGCTTCACCTGGAAGGAGGGAGCGTCCACCCTGGATCCGTTGACCATCACGTGCCCGTGGGCCACGAGCTGCCTGGCCTGGGCGCGCGAGCCGGCGAAGCCGAGCCGGTAGGAGACGTTGTCGAGCCGGCTCTCCAGGATGGCCAGCAGGTTCTCGCCGGTGATCCCCTTGCGGCGCTCCCCTTCCGCGAAGTGGCGCCGGAACTGCCGCTCCAGGACGCCGTAGATGCGCTTGGTCTTCTGCTTCTCGCGAAGCTGGATGCCGTACGCCTGGACCTTGGTTCGCCTGTTGCCGTGCTGCCCCGGAGCGTAGTTGCGCTTCTCGATGGCGCACGACGGCTTGAAGCAGCGCTCGCCCTTGAGAAAGAGCTTCAGCCCCTCTCGACGGCAGAGCTTGCAGACCGGACCTCGATAACGTGCCACGGAACCTCCTTCGGCTTTCCTCTAGACGCGCCGGCGCTTGGGCGGGCGGCAACCGTTGTGCGGGATCGGCGTCACGTCCTTGATGGACTTGACCTCCATCCCCGCGGCCTGCAGGGCGCGGATCGACGACTCGCGCCCGGCACCCGGCCCCTTCACGCGCACCTCCAGCGTGCGCAGGCCGTATTCCTTGGCCGCCGTGGCCGCCGCCTGGGCTGCGATCTGGGCGGCGAACGGCGTGCCCTTGCGGGAGCCCTTGAACCCGTGCTGCCCCGCGCTGCTCCACGCCAGCACGTTGCCCTCCATGTCGGCCAGGGTGATGATCGTGTTGTTGAACGTGGCGTGGATGTGCGCGATGCCGGCCGGGACGACCCGCTTCTCCTTCTTCTTGCCCCCGCCCTTCTTCTTTCCGGTCGCCATGGGTCCTCGCTGTTATCCTTTCTTGCCGACGGTCTTCTTCTTGCCGGCAATCGCCACGCGCGGCCCCCGCCGGGTCCGCGCGTTGGTGTGGGTTCGCTGCCCGCGCGCGGGCAGGTTCCGCCTGTGGCGGTACCCGCGGTACGAGCCGATCTCGATCAGCCGGCGGATGTCCATCTGGATGTTCTTCCTCAGGTCTCCCTCGACGCCGCCTTCGTCCTGGATGACCTTCCTGATCCGCGTGACTTCCTCTTCCGACAGGTCCTTGACCTTGGTCTCCAGCTTCACCACGGCCTTCCCCAGGATCCGCTGCGACCGGGAGCGGCCGATTCCGTAGATGTAGGTCAGCCCGATCTCCACCCGCTTGTTCTGCGGGAGATCGACGCCAGCGATGCGTGCCACGCCCTGCCTCCCCTCAGCCCTGCCGCTGTTTGTGTTTGGCGATCTCGCAGATCACGCGCACGACGCCCCGCCGGCGGATGATCTTGCACTTCTCGCACATCTTCTTGACGCTGCTTCTGACCTTCATGGCTCTCTCCCCGCCGCCGTCCGGCTCACTTGTAGCGGTAGACGATGCGTCCCCGCGTCAGATCGTACGGCGACAGCTCCACCAAGACCTTGTCCCCGGGCAGGATGCGGATGAAGTTCTTGCGCATCTTGCCCGAGATGTGCGCCAGGACCCGGTGCTTGTTCTCCAGCTCGACCCGGAACATGGCGTTCGGCAGCGGCTCGACCACCACGGCCTCCACCTGGATCGCGTCCTCTTTGGCCATAGGCTCCGCGCTTCGCCGCGCTCAGCGCGGAGGCGGGTGCGATTCTCCCAGCACCCAGGGTCCCTTGGGGGTCACCGCCACGGACCGCTCGAAGTGCGCGGCCAGGCTCCCGTCGGCCGTCGAGGCCGTCCACTGATCGTCCGCCAGCACGACGTCGCTCCGGCCCGCGCAGACCATCGGCTCGATGGCCAGCACCATCCCCTCGCTCATCCGCGGCCCGCGTCCTGGATCCCCGTAGTTGGGAACCTGAGGGTCCTCGTGCAGCGCGCGGCCGATGCCGTGCCCCGTGAACTCCTTCACCAGGGTGTAGCCGTGAGGGGTCACGTAGCTGGAGACGGCGTGGCCGATGTCCGAGATCCGCTTGCCCACCGCGACCTGCTCCAGGCCCCGCCGCAGCGACGTCTCGGTCACCTCCAGCAGGCGCCGCGCCTCCGGCGCGATGCGTCCCACGGCCACGGTCATGGCGGCGTCGCCGTAGTAGCCGTCCAGGATGACCCCCATGTCGATGCCGATGATGTCCCCTTCCTTCAGCTCCCGGTCACCCGGGATGCCGTGCACGATCTGCTCGTTGACCGACGTGCAGAGCGTGGCCGGGTACCCCCGGTACCCCTTGAAGGCCGGCAGCGCGCCCGCCTCCTCCGTCCACTCCTCCGCCCACCGGTCCAGGTCCCCCGTGGTGACCCCCGGGGCGATCCGCTCCCGAAGCCGCTGCAGGATGTCCAGCACGATGGCGTTGCACCGGTCCATCGTCTGCAGCTCGCTCCACGACTTGCTGTAGATCATGTCAGGACCGGCCCGCCCGGGCCCCGTGGCCGCCCGCCAGCGAGGGTGATGCCAGGACGGTCATGATCCTGCGCTCCACGTCTCCCACCGTCCCCGACGCGTCGATGACGCGCAGCAGCTTCCGGCCACGGAAGAAATCGGCCAGCGGAGCCGTCCTCTCCCTGTACACTCTCAGGCGCTCGGCCACGATCTCCTCGCGGTCGTCGGGCCGCTGCGACAGCTTCCCCTCCGGTCCGCCGCACCGGTCGCACTGGCCGGCCTGGCGGGGCGGCGCCGCCGTCACGTGGTAGGGCGCCCCGCACGCCGGGCAGCTCCTCCTTCCGGAGAGCCTCCGGATGATCTCGGCGTCCTCCAGCTCCAGCAGCAGCGCGTGATCGAGCGCCGCGCCCATCGAAGCCAGGATCTCGTCCAGCGTGGTGCCCTGCTCCACGTTCCTCGGATACCCGTCCAGGAGGAACCCCTCGGCCGCGTCGTCCGCAGCCAGGCGCTCCCGGACCATCTCGGCCATCATGTCGTCGGGCACGAGCTGGCCGGCATCGACCATCCCCTTGGCCCGGCGCCCCACGGGGCTGCCGGCGGCGATCGCCGATCGGAGCATGTCCCCGGTCGAGATGTGCGGGATGCGGTACCTCTCCCGGATGGCCGCGGCCTGGGTCCCTTTGCCCGCTCCGGGAGGGCCCAGCAGGACCAGCCTCATCCGCGGCGCCCCCGGATCCTGGACCCTTTGAGGAAGCCGTCATAATGCCGCATGATGAGCTGCGATTCAACTTGCTGCACCGTGTCCATGGCCACCCCCACCACGATGAGCAGGGACGTCCCGCCGAAGAAGAAGTTGATGCCCAGCCCCTGGGTGATCCATTCCGGCAGCGCCCGCTGCATGGGCGGCCCGAGCCAGGGAATGGTCTGCACGCTGACCCCGCTGATCAGGAACGTCGGCAGCAGCGCCACCACGCCGAGGTAGAGCGCTCCGCCCAGCGTGATGCGCGACAGGATCCGGTCGATGTGCTCGGCCGTCCGCTTGCCCGGCCGGATGCCCGGGATGAACCCGCCGTACTTCTTCAGGTTGTCCGCCACGTCCACCGGGTTGAAGATGATGGACGTGTAGAAGTAGCAGAAGAAGATGATGGTCACGAGGTAGAGCAGGTTGTGAACCGGCGTGTTGAACTCGAGCTGCCGGAGCACGGCCCGGATCCAGCCCACCTGCTCCAGCCCGCCGAAGCTGGCCAGCATCTGGGGGATGGACAGGATGGAGGAGGCGAAGATGACCGGGATGACGCCGCCGGTGTTCACCTTGAGCGGCATGTGGGTCGAGGTGCCGCCGTACTGCCTGCGGCCGACCATGCGGCGGGCGTACTGCACCGGGATCCGGCGCTGGGCGCGCTCCACGAAGACCACGATGCCGACCACCACCACCATCAAAGCCAGAAGGATCATCACCGGGATGAGCCCGAGCCTGTTGTTGACGACGTCCTGGCCCGTTCCCAGCACCGCGGGCACCAGCCCGACCACGATGCCCGCGAAGATGATGAGCGAGATGCCGTTGCCGATCCCGCGCTCGGTGATCTGCTCGCCGAGCCACATGATGAAGGCGGTCCCCGTGGTGAGCGAGACGACGGTCATGAAGATGAACCAGGGTCCCGGGTGGGGGACCGCCTGGGGCACGGCGTTCTGGGCCCAGACGGCGATGCCGGCTCCCTGGACGATCGACAGCGCGATCGTCCCCCAGCGGGTGTAGGTGGTGATCTTCTTCCTGCCCACCTCCCCCTCCTTGGACAGCTTCTCCAGGTACGGCCAGATCACGGTGAGGAGCTGCAGGATGATGGAGGAGGAGATGTACGGCATGATCCCCAGGGCGAAGATGGTCAGCCGCTCCAGGTTCCCGCCGGAGAACAGGTTCACCATCCCCAGGAGGCTCCCCCCCTGCTGGTTGAAGAACTCCTCCAGGACGCTGGGGTTGATCCCGGGGCTCGGGATCCACGCGCCGATGCGGTACACGGCGAGGAGGCCGAACGTGAAGAGGACCCGCTTGCGCAGGTCCGGGACGTTGAAGATGTTCTTGATGGTCTCGATCACAGGACTTCGACCTTGCCCCCGGCCGCCTCGATCTTGCGGCGAGCCTCCGCGCTGAACCGGTGCGCCTTCACGGTCAGGGCGTGCGCGATGTCACCCCGGCCCAGAATCTTGATCCCGTCCAGCGCCTTGCGCACGACCCTGGCCGCCATCAGCTCGTCCGGGCCGACGGTGGCGCCGGCCGCGAACCGCGCGGCCAGAACGTCCACGTTCACCTCGGCGAACTCCTTGCGGAAGATGTTGGTGAACCCTCGCTTCGGCACGCGGCGGTGAAGCGGCATCTGGCCGCCCTCGAAGCCGCGCTTCTGGCTCGAGCCGGAGCGGGACCAGAACCCCTTGTTGCCGCGCCCCGCCGTCTTGCCGCTGCCCGAGCCGGGCCCGCGCCCGATCCGCTTGCGGCGCCGCGTCGCACCGGCCGCGGGCCGCAGCGCGTGCAGGGCCAGGGGGCGCCCGGCGTCCTTCTTCTTCGATTCCGCCATCATCGTCTCCCGCCCGCCATCCGGCGCCCGGACCGCCTCACACCACTTGCACGAGGTGGCGCACCGTCTCGATCATCCCGCGCACCGCCGGGTTGTCGGGCAGCTCCACCACCTGGTTGATCTTCCTCAGACCCAGCGACCTGAGGGTCTCCTTCTGGTTCCTCTCGAAGCCGATGCCGCTGCGGATCTGCTTCACTTTGAGGGTCCCTTCCGCCGCCGGCTTGGCCCGGCCGCCCCGTCCAGCCATCGCCCTATGCCTCCACGATCTCTTCGACGTCCTTGCCGCGCAGGCGGGCCAGGGCCCGCGGATCCTTGAGGCGCTGCAGACCGTTGAAGGTCGCCCGCACGACATTGTGCGGGTTGTCCGTGCCGATGCACTTGGTCAGGATGTCGGCCACCCCCGCCGATTCCATCACCGCGCGGACCGCCCCCCCGGCGATGACCCCGGTGCCGGGGCTGGCCGGGCGCAGCAGCACGCGTCCCGCGCCGAACCGGCCGGTGATGGTGTGCGGCACGGTGGTCCCCTGGAGCGGGACGGTGACCAGCGTGCGCTTGGCCCTCTCCACGCCCTTGGCGATGGCCGAAGGGACCTCCTTGGCCTTGCCCAGGCCGAAGCCGACGTGCCCCTTGCCGTCGCCCACCACCACCAGGGCGCTGAAGGAGAAGTTCTTGCCTCCCTTGACCACCTTCGTCACACGGTTGATGTGGACGACGGTGTCCTTCAGCTCCATCCCCGACTTGTCCATCCTGTCGCCGCGCCGTCTGTCAGCCATCATGCCCTCAGAACTTCAGTCCGTTTTCGCGGGCCGCGTCGGCGAGAGCCTTGACCCGGCCATGATAGAGGTACCCGCCGCGGTCGAAGACGACGTGCTCCAGGCCCTTCTCCTTGAGCCGGCGGGCGATGGCCGCGCCGACCGACTTCGCGGCCGCGATGTTGCCTCCGTTCTTGACCGTCGCCCGGAGCTCCTTGTCCACGGTGGAGGCCGAAGCCAAGGTGACCCCGCTGGCGTCGTCGATCGCCTGCACGTAGATGTGGCTCAGGCTGCGGTACACAGCCAGGCGGGGCCGCTCCGGGGCTCCGGCCACGTGCTGGCGGTAGCGCGGCTTGCGGCTCTTGCGAATCGCGTTCTTGTCCGGTCTGGTCTCCATCGCGTCCTCGTCGTGCGTCCTCAGGCGCCCGTCTTGCCCACTTTCTTCTTGATGACCTCGTCGGCGTACCGGATCCCCTTGCCCTTGTAGGGCTCCGGCGGCCGCAGCGACCGGATCTCGGCCGCCACCTGCCCCACCTTCTGCCTGTCCGCGCCGCTCACCACCACGCGGGTCTGCTTGTCCACGGTGATGGCCACGCCTTCGGGGATGGGGAAGATCACCGGGTGGGAGTACCCCAGCGCGAACTCGATGTTCTTGCCCTGAACCGTGGCGCGGTAGCCGATCCCCTGGATCTCCAGATCGCGCGTCCAGCCCGTGGACACTCCCTTCACCGCGTTGGCCAGCAGCGCCCTGGCCAGGCCGTGCAGCGCCCGCTGCTGGCGCTCGTCGTTGCGGCGCGTCAGCGTGGCGGCGGCCCCCTCCACCGCGCACTTGATCCCGGCGGGCAGGGGCGTGGTCAGGGTTCCCTTGGGTCCCTTGACCTGCACGGCGTCCTTCACCACGCTCAGGCTGACTCCCTGGGGGAGCGCCACCGGCAGCTTTCCGATCCGCGACATGCTCTCCGTCCCTTCCTTCCGCTCGCCGCCTACCAGACGGCGCAGATCACCTCGCCGCCCAGGCCGCGGCGGCGCGATTCGGCGCCGGTCATCAGTCCCTGCGGCGTGGACACGATGCTGATCCCCAGTCCTCCCAGGACCTTGGGGACGGCGTCCTTCTTCACGTACACCCTGCGTCCCGACTTGGACACCCGCTGGATGCCCGAGATCACCCGTTCGCCTCCCGGGCCGTACCGGAGCGACACCGTCAGGCTGTGCTTGCTCCCCTCGCTGAAGACCTTGTAGTCGTGGATGTACCCCTCGTCCTTCAGGATCCTGGCGATCTCGCTCTTGATCCTGGAGCCGGGCATCGTGGTGCGCGGGTGCCTGGCCGCGACGGCGTTGCGGATGTGCGTCAGCATGTCCGCGATCGGGTCGGTCATCATGGCTGTGTCCTGCCTCCCCTTCTCACCAGCTCGACTTGATCACGCCCGGCACCTGCCCCTGCAGCGCCAGGCTGCGGAAGCAGAGGCGGCACATGGCGAACCTGCGGAGGTACCCGCGGGGACGCCCGCACAGGCGGCACCGGTTCCTGTGCCGGATGGCGTATTTCGGATCCTTCATCGACTTGAATATCTGCGCGGTCGTCGCCATGGTCTCCTCAGGCGGCCTTGCGGAACGGCATGCCCAGCGCCGCCAGCAGCGCCCTGGCCTCGTTGTCGTTGCCCGCCGTGGTCACGATCGTGATGTTCATTCCCTTGATCTTCTCCACCTTGGCCGCCCCCAGCTCGGGGAAGATCAGGCTGTCGGTGATCCCCATCGTGTAGTTGCCGCGCCCGTCGAACGACCGCGTGGAGACGCCGCGGAAGTCGCGCACGCGGGGCAGCGCGATGTTGACGAACCGATCGTAGAACTCGTACATCTTGCGCCCGCGCAGGGTGACCCGGCATCCGATGGGCATGTTCTCCCGCAGCTTGAAGTTCGCGATCGACTTGCGGGCCCTGGTCACGGCGGGCTTCTGGCCGGTGATCAGACCCAGCTCCTCCACCGCCGCGTCCAGGATCTTGATGTCGTCCTTGGCCGCTCCCACGCCCATGTTGATGATGATCTTGGACAGGCGCGGAACCGCCATGGGGCTCGTGTGGCCGAACTCCTTCATGAGCTCGGGGGCCACCTCCCTGCGGAACCGCTCCATCAGACGCGCCTGCGTCGCCATCTCCAGCTCCTCTTACCGTCCTAGCCGGTCTTGTCGATCGATGCTTCGCACTTCTTGCAAATCCTGATCTTCGTCCCGTCGTCGAGGACTCGCCGCGCCGTGCGCACGGCTTCCTTGCACTCGGGGCAGACCACCTTGAGGTTGGACACGTGGATCGGCGACTCCTTCTCGGCGATGCCTCCCTTGATGTTGCGGGACGGGTTCGGCCGGGTGTGCCGCTTCACGAAGTTCACTCCTTCCACGATGGCCAGGCCCCGGTCCGGGTACACCGCCAGCACGCGGGCCACCTTGTCGCGGCTCTTGCCGGCGATGACCTTCACCGTGTCGTTCTTGCGGATGTGCACGCGCGGCCTGCCGCCGTGGCGCTCTGTGACGGCGCGCCGGGCGCGCCCCATGATGCTGCGAGCCATCTAGAGCACCTCCGGCGCCAGCGAGACGATCTTCATGAACTTCTTCTCCCTCAGCTCGCGGGCCACGGGACCGAAGACGCGGGTGCCGATCGGCTCGTTGGCGTCGTTGATGAGCACGGCGGCGTTCTGATCGAAGCGGATGTAGCTGCCGTCGCGCCGCCGCTGCTCCTTGCGGGTGCGCACGATGACCGCCTTGACCACCTGGCCCTTCTTCACGGTTCCATCGGGGGACGCCTCCTTGACGTTGGCCGTGATGATGTCCCCCAGCCGGCCGTACTTGCCGATGGAGCCTCCCCGCACGTGGATGCAGGAGATCTTCTTGGCCCCCGAGTTGTCGGCCACGTCCAGGATGGTCCTCATCTGGATCACGTCAGGGCCTCCGCCTCGCGCGACTTCTCCGCGGCCCGGACGATGATCCGCGAGATCCGCCAACGCTTGTTCCTGGACAGCGGCCGCGTCTCCACGATTTCCACCTGGTCGCCGCGCTTGGCCTCGTTCTTCTCGTCGTGAGCGAAGAACTTGGAGGTGCGGCGGATGATCCGCTTGTAGGCCGGATGCGTCACCATCCGCTCCACGGCCACGACGGCGGTCTTGTCCATCTTGTCGCTCACGACGACCCCCACCTTGGAGGCCCTCGTGCGGCGCGCCGCCTTCACCTGTTCCTTGCTGACCTGCTCAGGCATGCCTCACCCTCGTCTCCCGGCGCCGCGAGGCGGCGACGTCATCTCTTCACGCCCTGCCTGGCGCCCTTCGCCGCGCGGGCCTCCACCGCCCGGCCCTCCCGCCGCCTGGCCGTGCCGGCGGGCGCCGCGCTCTTGCGCGCGGCGGGCGTTCTGGTCCTGGTCTTCGCGGCCGGCGCCT
>DATEEA010000120.1:0-4800 GCA_035281445.1 Candidatus Polarisedimenticolia bacterium | reverse complement strand
CGTCCCGCCAGACACCCGCGCCTCACGCCCGGGCCCGCCGCGCCCGCGCGTCGAAGAAGCGCACGAGCGGCACGTCGTAGGGGCGATCGGTGGACAGCTCCACGGCGTCGATCCCCAGCGTCCGGAACAGCCGGCGGCGCTCGTCGCGCCGCTTGAGCGCCCTGGTCCGGTACTCGCGCCGCAGCCGCTCGTCGAGCGTGTCGATCACCATGGCCTCGCCGGTCTCGGCGTCCTCCACCTCCACCAGCCCCACCGGGGGGAGCGACTCTTCGCGCGGGTCGGTCACGGCGATGGCGATCAGATCGTGGCGCCGGGCCGCGCGCCGCAGCGCCTTCTCGTAGCCCGAGGCCAGGAAATCGGAGATGAGGAACATCACCGCCTTCCTCCGGAAGACCCGCATGGCGTAGTCCAGGGCCTGGCCGATGTCGGTCCCCCGCGAGGCGGGCGAGGCGAACAGCAGCTCGCGGATCACGCGCAGCACGTGGGTGCGGCCCTTCTTGGGAGGGACGTACTTCTCGATGCGGTCGGTGAACTGCAGCAGCCCCACGCGGTCGTTGTTCTGGATGGCGGAGAAGGCCAGAAGCGCCGACACCTCGGCGGCCATGGCCCCCTTCATCCGGCCGGCCGAGCCGAAGTCCCCCGAGGCCGAGGAGTCCACCACCAGGGCCACCGTGAGCTCGCGCTCCTCCACGAACTTCTTCACGTAGGGGTGTCCCATCCGTGACGTGACGTTCCAGTCGATGGTGCGGATGTCGTCGCCGACCTGATACTCCCGCACCTCGGAGAACTCCATCCCCCGGCCACGGAACACCGAGTGGTATTCCCCGGCCATCGACTCGTTGACCAGGCGCCGGGTGCGGATCTCGATCCGGCGGATCCTCCGGATCATCTCCCTGGGAAGAGCCGCCGCGGCTCCGGACGGCGCCTGGGGGGCGCCGGGGCGCGGCATTCAGGGCACCTCCACCGCGTCGAACACGCGCCCCACCACGTCCTCGGGGGTGACCTCCTCGGCTTCCGCCTCGTAGGTGAGGATCACGCGGTGCCTCAGCACGTCCGGGCCGATCGCCTTGACGTCCTCCGGGGTGACGTAGCCGCGGCCGCGCACGAAGGCGTGGGCGCGGGCGGCCATGGTCAGGTAGACGGTGGCCCTGGGCGAGGCGCCGTACTGCACCAGCGGGGCGATGTCCAGGCCGAACTCCGCGGGCCGCCGCGTGGCGTGCACGATGCTGACGATGTAGTCCTTGATCCTCTCGTCCATGTAGACGTGGATCACGGCGTCCCGCGCCCGCAGGATGCTGGCCGTGCCGGTGACCTTGGACGCGCTGGGCAGGCGCGCCCCGGTCATCCGGTCCAGGATCTGCCGCTCCTCGGCCCTGGACGGATAGTCCACCTTGATCTTCAGCATGAAGCGATCGACCTGCGCCTCGGGGAGCGGATAGGTCCCTTCCTGCTCGATGGGGTTCTGCGTGGCCAGCACCAGAAACGGATCGGGCAGTGGATAGGTGACGTCGGAGATGGTGACCTGCCGCTCCTGCATCGCCTCCAGCAGCGCCGACTGGACCTTGGCCGGGGCGCGGTTGATCTCGTCGGCCAGGATGATGTTGGCGAAGATGGGGCCCTTGCGCGGGTGGAAGGCCCCGTCCTTCTGGTTGAAGATCATCGTCCCCACGAGGTCCGCCGGGAGGAGGTCGGGGGTGAACTGGATGCGCTGGAAGTGCGCCTCGATGGCGTCGGAGAACGTCTTGACGGCCAGGGTCTTGGCCAGCCCCGGCACCCCTTCCAGGAGCAGGTGCCCCTGACAGAGGGTCCCGATCATCAGGCGGTCCAGGAGCCCTTTCTGCCCGACGATCACTTTCTGCATCTCCGACAGCACCTTCTCCACGAAAGCGCTCTCCTGCCGGACCATCTCGTTGATCGCCTGGATGTCGGTGGTGGGCATGCCCTCTCCGAGTCAGGAAACGTGAGGCGTCGTGTTGAACGCGGCCGGACCAGTCATTATGTTTGTCCCTCGCCCGGGACGGGACCGCAGCTTAGACGAGATCTTTAATGCTGTCAAGGACTTACCCCTCAGCCGGCCCATTGGGAGGACCGCGGGGAGGCCGGCGGCCGGGGCTGTCGGATGGCCCGTCCGGTCCAGAGACTACCTCATGTCGGCCTCTCTTGCCGCCCCGGGAGCGCCTCCGCCCGGGACGTCAGCCTGGCCCGCGGAAGGAAGCATGCGCAGGAAGCTCGCCTTCGGGTTCGTGGCCGTGGCCCTCGTGGCCGGGCTGTCCAACTATCTGATCGTCGCCCTGTTCAAGGACTCCGCCGTCTCCACGGGCGTGGCCCTGGCCGCGGCCGACGCCCTCATCGGGATCCTGGCCGGCATCTCCCTGTCGCGCTACTTCACCCGGCACCTCAAGGACCTGGCGGTGGCCACCTCGCACATGAGCAAGGGGGACCTGACCCGCAAGGTGGAGATCGCCACGGGCGACGAGATCGAGGAGCTGGCCTCCTCCTTCAACGCCATGATGTCCAGCCTGTCCAACGTGGTCACCGAGGTGAAGCTCTCCGCGCAGCAGATCTCGGTCTCCTCCCAGTCGCTCTCGTCCACCGCCGAGGAGATGAACGCCTCCACCGAGGACATCTCCACCACCGTGCAGAAGATCGCCGCCGGGGCCGAGAGCCAGGCGGAGATGGTCAAGCGGACCACCGAGATCACCCGGCTGCTCGCCCACTCCACCGAGGAGATCGCGGACAAGGCGCGGGCCGCCGCCGCGCTGGCCTCCGAGGCCGGCGCCCGCGCGCGCCAGGGCGTGGACGACGCCGGGGCGGCCATCGACAAGATCTCGCAGATCTCGGTCAAGGTGGAGCGCGCCTCGGGGACGGTGGCCGGCTTCCGGGAGCGGGCCCTGCAGATCAACAAGACCGTGGACTTCATCACCTCCATCGCCCACCAGACCCACCTGCTGGCGCTCAACGCCACCATCGAGGCCGCCCGCGCCGGCGAGCACGGCCGCGGGTTCGCCGTGGTGGCCGAGGAGGTGGGCAAGCTGGCCGAGAGCGCCCGCGTCTTCGCCGACCAGATCGCCGAGCTGGCGGAGGGGATCAACACCGGCTCGGCGGGGGTCATCGAGTCGATGAACGACAGCCTCTCCTCGGCCGTGGACGGCCGCGGCGCGGTGGCCGCGGTGGGGCGCAACCTGGAGGACATCAAGCAGGCGGTCCTGACCACCGTGGACCGGGTGGCCGCCATCTCCGCCGCGGCGGAGAAGCAGGCCGCCGGAGCCGAAGGGCTGGTGAAGGCCATCGAGGAGATCGCCCGCATCGCCGAGAACAACGCCGCCGGGACGCAGGACGCCTCGGCGGCCACGCAGGAGCAGACCGCCTCCATGCAGGAGATGTCCGCCTCCGCGCAGCAGTTGGCCAGGACCTCCGACGCGCTCAAGGAGCTGGTCACCATCTTCCGCATCTGAGGAGAGCCATGAAGGAGAGCAACGGAGCCTGCCTCCGCTTCCATCTGGGCAAGGAGACCTTCGGCCTGCCGCTGGAGCAGGTGCGCGAGATCGCCGTGGTGGATCGGGTGGCCCCCGTCCCGCTGGCCCCGGAGGCGATCCTGGGGGTCATGAACCTCAGGGGCAGGGTGATCACCCTGCTCGACGTGGGTCGCCTGGTCGGGCGCCCCCTGGCTCCCCCCCGGGGTCCGCTGGATCGGCTGGCCCTGGTGCTGGCCGCCCCGCACGAGCACCTCGCCCTGTACGTGCACGCCCCCGTGGAGATCGGCACGGCCGCGCCCGAGGCGGTGCTGGCCGGAGCCGTGGCCGGCTCCATGGCCGCGGCGGCGGAGGACGCCGGGACGGCAGCCCCGTCCGCGCCCGCCGGCCTGCCCGCGGGCTCGCCGGAGGGGATGGTCCAGATCCTCTCCGCGCACGAGGTGGTGGCCCGCTGCGAGGGCAACGTCGTGGCCCGCTTCCGCCGGAGCGGGCGGGAGACGGCGGCATGAGCGCGCTGGTGAAGGTGCTCATCGTGGACGACGCGCTGTTCATGCGCTCGATGATCAAGGACATCCTCCTCAACACCGGCCGCTTCGAGATCGTGGGTGAGGCCGGCGACGGGCGCGAGGCGGTGCGCAAGTTCCAGGAGCTCAGGCCGCAGATCGTCACCATGGACATCGTCATGCCCGAGCTGGACGGCATCGAGGCCACGCGGGAGATCCTGAGGCTCGACCCGCAGGCCATCGTCATCATGTGCAGCGCCCTGGGCCAGGAGGCGCTGGTGGTGGAGTCGATCTCCGCCGGCGCCCGCGACTTCATCGTCAAGCCCTTCACGCCCGAGAAAGTGATCCGGGTGGTGGACACCCTCACCGACCGCTAGGCCAGCCCGGGGGCCGCCCGTGGACATGCGGAAGTACCTGGACCTGTTCGTGGCCGAGGCGGGCGAGCACATCCAGGGTGCGGTCCAGCAGTTGGCGCGGCTCGGCGCCGGAGCTCCGCCCGAGACCATCCACTCCCTGTTCCGCCACTTCCACTCCATCAAGGGGATGGCCGCCTCGATGGGCTTCGAGGAGATCGGGGCGCTCAGCCACGCCGTGGAGGACCTGTTCGATCTCCTGCGCAAGGGCTCCGGGCCGCCGCTGGAGAGCGTCCCCGACGTGGTCATGGAGACCCTCGACGCCATGACCGCCATGGTGGCCGAGGCGGCCGCGGTCGGCCCCGGCGCCAGGCTCTCCTACGATCCGCAGCCTCTCATCGCCCGGGTGCGCGTGCTGGCCCCGGCCGCCGAGCGCTCGCCGGCCGCGGCCCGCCCGTCTCCGCCCGCGCC
>DATEEA010000119.1:0-2126 GCA_035281445.1 Candidatus Polarisedimenticolia bacterium | reverse complement strand
GGGCGCGAGCCGCGGGCGCGCCCCGCGCGCGCGGCGTTCCACCGCGCCCAGCGCCACATCAGCCCCGGGCGCGAGCCTGCCCCTCCCGACACCCCGTCGAAGGCCCCGGCCTTGATCAGCCGGCGCGCGTCGGCCGGGTCGAGGACCACCCGGTCCAGCAGGTCCTCCAGCGAGCCGAAGGGCCCTCCGCTCTCCCGCTCGCGCAGCAGCGCCTCCATGGCCCCGGCCGACAGCCCCTGCACTTGCATCAGCCCTACGCGCACCTCGCGCCCCGAGCCGGTGTAGGGGATGCCGCTCTCGTTGACGTCGGGCAGGCGCACCGCCAGTCCCATGCGCCGGCACTCCGACACGTAGGCGAAGGTGGAGTAGTACCCCCCCTGGTTGGAGAGGACCGCGGCCATGAACTCCGCCGGGTGGTGCGCCTTGAGGTAGGCCGACTTGAACGAGACCAGCGCGTAGGACGCCGAGTGGGGCTTGCAGAACGAGTAGCCGGAGAACGACAGGATCATCCGCCACACCTCGGCGATCACCTCCGCGGAGAACCCGCGCTCGCGCGCCCCCGCCTCGAACCGCAGCCGGTGGTCCTCCAGCTTGCGCCGCTTGTGCTTCCTGGAGAGGACCTTGCGCAGGTCGTCGGCGGAGGCGGCGTCGAACCCGGCCATGGCGATGACCGTCTTGGCCACGTCCTCCTGGTACACCATGATCCCGTGCGTCTCCTTCATCAGATCTCCCAGCAGGGGGTGCAGCGGGCGGTAGGCGCCTCCCTTCAGCCGGCGCACGTACTCGCGGATGTAGCTGTTGGCGGCGGGCCGGATGATGCTGGAGTGGATGACCAGGTGCTCGAAGTCGCCGGTGCCGGTCTTGTGCTGGAGCTGGCGCATGGCCGGTGACTCCACGTAGAAGACCCCCACGGTGTCCCCGCGGCGGATCAGGTCCTGGGTCCGCAGGTCGTCGAGAGGGTCGAACCGCTCCCAGACGATCTCCACGCCGTGTCTGCGGCGCACGGCGGCCAGCGCGTCGCGGATCACCGCCAGCGAGCGGTTCCCCAGCAGATCCATCTTGACCAGTCCGGAGTCCTCGGTGGCGTCCTTCTCCCACTGGATGATGTCCACCCCCTTGGGGGCGGGCTGGGTGGGGACGTGATCGCTGACCTCTCCCGGCACCACCACCACGCCTCCGCAATGCACCGACAGGTGGCGCGGGTGCCCCTCGAGCCGGGCCGCCCATCGCAGCACCTCGGGCCAGGGGTCCCTCAGGTCCAGACCCTTGAACAGAGGGTGCCCGCGGACCATCTCCTCCGCCGGAGCCGTCTGCCAGGTGCGCGCCAGGCGCCCGGTGACCGCCTTGATCTCCTCCTCCGGCAGGCCGTACACCTTGGCCACCTCCCGCACCGCGGCCCTCCCGCGGAAGCAGAGATGGTTCGACACCATGGCCGCGCGGCGGCGCCCGTAGCGCTGGAAGACGTAGTCCAGCACGGCGTCGCGCTCGTCCCAGGCGAAGTCCACGTCGATGTCGGGAGGATCGACGCGCCCCTCGTTGAGGAAGCGCTCGAAGAACAGATCGTAGCGCACCGGATCGACGTGGGTGATCCCCAGGCAGTACGACACGGCGCTGGAGGCGGCCGAGCCTCTCCCGCAGGTGCGCGGCGACTGCTGCACGATGTCGTGCACCATCAGGAAGTAGTCGGCGAGCCCCTTGCGTCCGATGATGTCCAGCTCGCGCTCCAGCCGCAGGCGCACGGCCCCGGGCAGCTCGCCGTAGCGGCGGCGCGCCCCTTCCGTGCAGAGCGCGCGCAGCCGCTCCATGGTCTCCTCCGGCCGCATGCCGTCGTAGGAAGGGAAGATGGCGCGCCCGGCCGGGTTCCAGGGGGGGTCGGACAGCGCGCAGTCGGCGGCGATCCGCCCGGCGGCGTCGAGCGCCTGGGGGCAGTCGGGAAGCGCCGCGGCCAGCCTTTCGGGCGGCATCAGCCAGGCTCCGGCCGGCGCGGTGTCCTGCCCGCGCAGACGCCCCAGCTTGGTGTTGAGCCCGATGGCGCGCAGCAGCCGGTGCAGCGGATAGGAGGATGGATGGACGAAGAAGGCGTCCGCGGCGGCGGCCAGCGGCGTCCCCGCGCGCCGCGCCGCCTC
>DATEEA010000118.1:0-14965 GCA_035281445.1 Candidatus Polarisedimenticolia bacterium | reverse complement strand
GGGGTCCGCTCCCTGAGGCCCCATCGCGTCCGGCGAGTCGCCGCGGGCTCGCGGCGAAGGGGCGTTTCGCCGGGCGGAACGGGCGGGGGAGGCTATACTCCGCAGCGGAGCGGAGGCGACGTGACCAGGGGGTGGACCAGCGGGCAGCGCGCGGCCGCGGCGCTGCTGTGCGCCGCGGCGGCGGCCGCCGCCTCCCTCTCCTGCGGCGAGCTCCGCCCCGACCTGCTGGAGGTCTACCCCGACGCCGCCGGCATGGCGCGCCGCCCGGTCATCATCGTGCCGGGAGCGTTCGGCTCGCGCCTGCGCAACGTGCGCACCGGCGAGGTGGTCTGGGGCCGGTTCGCCAACCTCCTCTCCAGCCGCTTCAAGCTCATCCTCAACCCCCTTCGCGCCGAGGCCGATCTCCTCGATCTCCCCATCGAGTCGGCCGACCTGTCGCTGAACCGCGACGATCTGGTCGCCTTCAGCGTGTTCGAGCAGGTGGCGGGGCGCGAGTTCTACCGGCGGATCGTGCGGACTCTCAACGAGGTCGCCGGATACCGCACGGGGGACATCACCGCGCCCAAGCCGGAGGAGGACTGTTTCGCCTTCTACTACGACTGGCGCCGCGACGTGGTTGAGAACGCGCGGCTGCTGGGCGAGGCGATCGAGCGGGTGCGCGCCACGCGCCCCTCGGGCGAAAGGCGGGTGGACATCATCGCCCACAGCCTGGGAGGGCTGGTCACCCGCTACTACCTCAAGTACGGCGGCCGCGATGTGCTGGAGGAGGCGGTCCCCACGCCGACGTACGTAGGGGCGCGCAAAGTGAGCACGGTGGTGATGATCGGGGTCCCCAACGAGGGGAGCCTGGACAGCTTCGCCTCGCTCCACGACGGCCTGCGTCTGGTCCGGCGGCTGCCGGCGGAGGCGGTCTTCACCATGCCCGCCGCCTACCAGACGCTCCCTCACCGCGGGACCGGCTCGTTCATCGATGCATCGGGCCGGCGGCTGGGAGTGGACCTCTACGATCCTGAGCTGTGGGAGCGCTACGGCTGGTCGGCCTTCCATCCCAAGCGGCTGGACGACCTCAGATCCGAGAGCCTGAGACAGTTCGGCCGGCGCGAGGGCCAGGCCCGGTACCAGGCGAGGCTCGAGACCATGCGTGTCTTCCTGTCGGCGGCCCTCAAGAGGGCTCAGGCGCTGCACGCGGCTCTGGAGAGGCACGGCCCCGGCCGGCCCGCCGTCCGCTTCTTCGCCTTCGGCGGCGACTGCATCCCGACGCCCGCGCGCGCCATGCTGCTGGAGGAGGACGGCCAGGTCGAGACGATCACCCGCCTGGAGAAGGTCCCCGACAAGCTGCAGAGCGCCCAGGTGCGCCGCCTGATGTCGGAGCCGGGCGACGGCTCGGTCACCCGGGCCAGCCTCCTGGCCCGGCACGACGGAAAAGCTCCGGGCCTCGACCTCGACTACTCCCTGTTCCTGTGCGACAGGCACCGCAATCTCACCGAGAACATCACCTTCCAGGACAACCTCCTTCAGTTCCTCCTCTACGGCCGCGGGGAGCAGGCCGTCGAGGAGTCGGGGAGGGGGGCGGCCGGCTCGCTTCCCTGACCCGCCGGGAGCAAGCCACGGTGCGGCATGGGGTTGCGCCATGAGCGCGCCCGGCCCGGGCACCTGGCGCGGCCGGACTGGCCTCGCCGCCGCCGGGCGCCATATTCCCCTTCACGGGTCCCGGCTGCCGGAGCCCGGCCGACGCCGGCACGGAGTGCCGCCCGCTGGAGGAGGATGGCTCGATGGGGTTGTTCGACAGGCTCAAGAGCCGCATGTCGTCCCAGTTCATCGACATCATCGAATGGCTCGATGACTCCGCCGGCACCATGGTGCACAGATTCCCGGTGGCGGATCAGGAGATCAAGAACGGCGCGAGACTGACGGTGCGAGAGAACCAGCTCGCGCTGCTGGTGAACGAGGGGAAGGCCGCCGATCTCTTCCGGCCCGGCCTGCACGCACTGTCCACGCGCAACGTTCCCGTTCTGGCCACCCTGCGGGGGTGGAAGCACGGGTTCGAGTCACCGTTCAAGGCCGAGGTCTACTTCTTCAACACCCGGTTGTTCACCGATCTGAAGTGGGGGACGTCCCAGCCGGTGCTGGTGCGGGACCAGGAGTTCGGCATGGTCCGGCTGCGGGCGTTCGGCACCTACGCGGTCCGGCTGGCCGAGGCTCGCACCTTTTTCGCCCAGGTGGTCGGTACGCGCGGGCTCACCACCACCGAGGAGATCACCGGGCAGTTGCGATCCATCATCCTGACGCGCTTCTCCGACGCCCTGGCCGAGGCGCGTGTCCCGGTGCTCGACGTTGCCACGCGGTTCGACGAGCTGTCGGAGATGGGGCGCGGCGCGATCGATCGCGAGTTCCGCACGCTGGGGCTGGAGCTGGCCCGTTTCTTCGTGGAGAGCGTCTCGCTCCCCGACGAAGTGCAGGCGGCGGTCGACCACCGCAGCCGCCTGGGCGTCCTGGGCGGCCACCTCGACGCCTTCACCCGCCTCCAGGCGGCCGAGGCCATGACCCTGGCCGCCTCCGCGGAAGGAGGCGCCGCCGGCGCCGGGGTCGGGATCGGTGCGGGGATGGCCATGGGCCGCGTGATGGGAGAGGCGATGGCGCCCGCCGGCGGACGCCCGGGGGAGCCGCCCCCTCCGCCGGCGGCTCCCAGGGCCGCCGCGGCGCGCTGGTCGCTGAACCTGTCGGGGGCCAACCAGGGCCCGTACACCGATGAGACGGTGAGGGGGATGGTGCTGCGCGGGGAGCTCGATCCTGCCGCCCTGGCCTGGAAGCCGGGGGCCGCCGGCTGGGCGCCGCTGTCCAGCTACCCGGAGTTCGCCGACTTCAACGCCCCCCCGCCGCCCTCACGCCGGGGAGCCTGACGGCCTCCGTGCGGAGCGGCCTGCGGCGAAGAGGAAGGCGGCGACCGCGGCCACGATGCCCGCCGCGGCCAGCTCCCCCGGCACGCCGCCCAGCCGGGGATCCATGGACTGGGGGACCATCCCGGCCCCCACCATCAGCGCCACCAGGACACCGGCCAGCCCCTCTCCGGCCACCAGCCCCGAGGCGGCCAGGATCCCCGGATCGCCCCGCTGCGCCGAGGAGGAGGGCATCCCGCGGCCGGACCAGCCTCTCAGGCAGCCTCCCAGGTAGATGGCCGACATGGACGCCAGCGGCAGGTAGACCCCGATGGCGAAGGCGAGCCCCGACACGCCGCACAGCATCGCCGACAGCGAGATCCCCACGCCCGTGAGCACCAGGTCCCAGGGAAGCTGCCCGGCCAGCACCCCTTCGATGATGGTCTTCATCAACGTGGCTTGCGGGGCCGCCAGCTCCTGCGATCCGAACGTGTAGGTGCTGCCCAGCAGGATCACCGTGCCGGCGACCGCCCAGCAGGCGAAGGCCGCTCCCACGAGCTGCCCGAGCTGCTGGCGCGCCGGGGTGGCGCCCACAAGGAAGCCTGTCTTGAGGTCCTGGGAGATGTCCCCGGCCTTGGAGGCCGCGACGGCCACGATGGTGCCGACCGTCAGCACCGCGGCGCGGGCTCCCGGATGGTCCCACCCGGCGGCGGCGAAGATGGAGGCGACGCCGAGCAGGGTCACCAGGGTGATCCCCGAGGTCGGCTGTGACGACACGCCCACGATGCCCACGATCCTCGCGGCCACCGCCACGAACAGGACGCCGAACACGGCCACGCCGGCCGCGCAGACGGCCCGCTGCAGCGGGCCCATCCCTCCCGCGAACACGCCGGGGACGAACGCTCCGGCCAGCACCACCAGGGCCACTCCGCCCACCACGAAGGAGCCCGGCAGGTCGCGGTCCCTCCTTTCGGCGTCGGCATCGGCGCCGGCGCCGGCGCCGGCCTCGCCGGCGGAGCCGGCAGAGCCCGCACGCCCCCCGCCCGCCGGCCGCCGCCGGAGGCCGCGCGCCACGGCGGCCACGGCCCCGGCCATCGTGGGGAGGCTGCGCAGCACGGTCAGGAGGCCGGCCGCCGCCACCGCCCCCGCCCCGATGTAGCGCACGTAGCGCGACCAGATCTGGCCGGCGCTCATGTCCGGCAGACGCATCGCCGTCTCCGGCGCCAGCGGCCCGGCGAGCGAAGGGCCGATCCAGGCCAGAAGAGGGATCAGCACCAGCGACGAGACGATCGACCCGGCCACCAGCACCGCCGACTGCCGGTAGCCGAGGATGAACCCCACGGCCACCAGCGCCGGCGCCACTTCCATGGCCAGGATGGCCTTGGGGAGGACCGGCAACTGAAGCGCCAGCTCGTCGGGGGCGAGAAACAACATGCCGATGGCCAGCTTGACCGCCGCGCCGGCCAGCATCCCGCGCACGATCCAGACGCCCCCAGAGGCGCCGCCCGCGGTGGCCCGCAGGACCTCGGCACAGGCCGTCCCTTCGGGGTAGGGGAGCTCGTCGTGAGCCTGCACGATGAGCAGGCGCCGCAGAGGGATCATCGCCGCGATCCCCAGGACCCCTCCCAGGAAGCAGAGCGCCGTCACTTGCAGGTAAGGGGGCGCCATCCCCCAGAGGAAGAGCGCGGGGATGGTGAAGATCGTTCCGCTGGCGAGCGACGTGGACGCCGAGCCGATGGTCTGGGCCAGGTTGGCTTCCAGGATGGTGCCGCGGGAGCCCGCCATGCGGAACAGCGCCACGGCCATCACCGCCGCCGGGATGGAGGCCGAGACGGTCATCCCCACCCGCAGTCCGAGATAGGCGTTGGCCACCCCGAACACGATCCCCAGGACCACACCCGCGCCCACGGCCAGGAAGGTCATCTCCGCCTGCGCGGTGCCCGGGACGGCCTGCGACGGGATGGGAGGGACGGTGGACGAGAGCCTGGGCATGGCCGCCGACTGTATCACCGCCGCGGCCCGGCGAGAAGACGCCCGAGGGGGGCTACGAGAAGAGCCGGCCGGCGATCCAGCGCAGCAGGTCGAAGCCTCCCAGGTCGATGGCCCCGTCCTCGCGCGTCATCCCCATGCCGCCCGCCGCCTGCGCCGCGATGGCCTGGCGCCGGGCGTCGCGCAGCCGCTCCTGGGCCGCCTCCTCCTCCCTGCGGCGGGCCTTGGCCAGCCCACCGCTCTCGATGAACTCGAACAGGCGGCTGACCTCTCCGTGATCGAAGTACACGCCGTGCTCCTTGCACAGATCCAGCACCAGCCCGGAGCCGGCCGCGTAGTTGGTGCGGTTCATCATCCGGCGGCAGGAAGGGCAGCGGCGGTAGGCGACCGGGACGGCGGCCTGTCCGCGCACGGCTGGGACGGAGGCGGCCGCCGCGGGGATCTCCACGGTGCGGACCCTGGATCGCTCCTCGGCGCGGCCGGTCATCTCCCGCAGCGCGGCCGGGGTCAGCCAGAGCCCCCCGCACGACTCGCATTCATCGAAGGGAAGGCCCGACAGAGTGCGGAAGGACATGGGCGCCCCGCAGCCGGGACAGTCCGCCTTCGCGCCGCTGCGGCGCTCGGCGTCGGCGGGCAGAGGCTTGCCGCAGCGCCGGCAGTTGCGGTCGCCGGGGAGGTTGAGGTCCAGGCACGCGCCGCACCGCCGTGTGGCCGCCACCATGCCGCAGTGGGCGCACGCCCGGCGGCCGGGGTCGAGCGCGGCGCCGCAGGACGGGCAGGCCAGCCCGGCGCGGTCCATCGCTCAGAGGTGCAAGGCGAGCCCGACGTAAGGGCCGCGCTGCGTGATGTCCACGGCGTCCTGCTCGTCCTCGTCCTCGGCGTCGAACGCGAAGTAGCGGTAGCCGAGGCTGACCCCCAGCTTGGGGATGAACAGGACGTCCACGCCGGCGAACCCGTCGAGGAGCGTCGCCTCCACGCCCGACACCGTGGCCGAGAAGCCGGAGACCTCGGCATGGATGGCCAGCCGGGAGACGGGATGGATGCCCAGCGTGGCCCCCACCACGGGGATGGGCACCCGCAGGTCCTGCTCCTCCAGCGCGCCGGACGAGGACTCCACCACGGCCTCCACGTCGATCAGGTGTCCGCCGACAAGGAACCCGACGTTGACCACCTTGAAGCTGAAGTCGAACCCGTACATCAGCTTGTACCGGGTCAGGTCGATCTCCGAGTCGATCCTCTCGTCGGCCGCGAAGGTGGTGCCGTTGATGATCACCTGCTCCGCGAGCCGGGATCGCTCGTCGATGGCCGCCTGCGCGTAGGAGAACTCGATGCGGCTTCCGGCCAGCTTGAAGAAGCCGTCCACCCCGCGGACGTCCTGCTCGGGGTCGACGCCGAGGGTCTCCTCGAGGTCGAGCTGGGTGCCGGCCGGGCCCTCGCCCCCGGTCAGCATGGCGTCTCCGGTCAGGCGCGCCTGCTGGAGATACGGGGCCAGATAGAGATGGGCCTCGCCGGCCGCCGCGGGCCGGAACGCGGGCGGACCCAGGCTCAGGCCGAGGATCGCCAGGGCCGCGAAGCGGCGGAGACGGGACGGTGTGCTCATGGCGCTTCCTCCAAGGGGGGCGGGATCGAGCCGGGGCGTGAATCTAATGACCTCATCCGGGAGGCGCAAGCGGCAGCAGGGAGCGAAATCGCGCTGTGATAACATCTCCACCATGCTCATCGTCATGGCGCCGTCGGTCTCCGAGGACCAGATCGAGCACGTGGTCCGGACGATCGAGGCGATGGGGTACCGGGCCCATCCCATCCCCGGCTCCCTGCGCACCGCCATAGGGATCACCGGCAACCAGGGGCCGCTCGATCCGGCCGAGTTCGAGATGCTGCCCGGCGTCAGCCAGGCCATCCCCGTCACGCAGCCGTTCAA
This sequence comes from Candidatus Polarisedimenticolia bacterium, assembly GCA_035281445.1. Classification (GTDB taxonomy): domain Bacteria; phylum Acidobacteriota; class Polarisedimenticolia; order JACPZX01; family DASXTC01; genus DATEEA01. The sequence continues at coordinate 8,179 of DATEEA010000118.1, read as the reverse complement.
GCTGGTGTCGCGCGAGGTCAAGAGCGAGGACACCGTCATCCAGGTCGCCGGACGATCCATCGGAGGGGGCGCCTTCACGGTCATCGCCGGCCCCTGCGCCGTGGAGTCGCTGGAGCAGACCCTCGCGGTGGCGCGCCGGGTGAAGGCGGCGGGGGCTCACTTCCTGCGGGGGGGCGCCTTCAAGCCCCGCACGTCCCCCTACTCCTTCCAGGGGCTGGGGCTGGAGGGGCTCAGGATCCTGGACCGCGCCCGGCAGGAGACCGGTCTGCCCGTGGTCACGGAGGCCCTGGACACCGAGACGGTGGACCTGGTGGCCGAGCACGCCGACGTCATCCAGATCGGTGCCAGGAACATGCAGAACTTCTCGCTGCTGAAGCGCGTCGGAAGGACCAGGCGGCCGGTCATGCTGAAGCGGGGGATGTCGGCGACTCTGGACGAGCTGCTCATGTCGGCGGAGTACATCGCCGCGGAGGGGAACTACCAGATCTTCCTCTGCGAGCGCGGGGTGAGGACGTTCTCCAACCACACCCGCAACACGCTCGACCTCTCCGCCGTGCCGGCGGTCAAGCGGGTCAGCCACCTGCCCATGCTGGTCGATCCCAGCCACGGGACGGGCAAGCGCGACAAGGTGGGGCCGCTGGCCCGCGCCGCCGCCGCCGTGGGGGCCGACGGCATCATGATCGAGGTGCACGATCGACCCGAGCGCGCCCTCTCCGACGGCCCGCAGGCGCTGTACCCCGATCAGTTCGACACGCTGATGAAGGAGATCCGGGCCATCTCGGAGCTGCTGGGGAAGACGGTCTGAGGCGGAGGAGGGAGGGGTAGGGGGATGGAGGCGATCCTGGCTCTGGAGGACGGCCGGGCGTTCCGCGGCCGCTCGTTCGGCGCGGTGGGGGAGCGCGGCGGGGAGGTTGTCTTCAACACCTCCATGACCGGCTACCAGGAGATCCTGACCGACCCGTCCTACCGCGGCCAGATCGTGGTCATGACCGCGCCGCAGATCGGCAACTACGGCGTCAACGACCACGACGAGGAGTCGGCACGGCCCCAGGTCGAAGGTTTCGCCGTGCGCGAGATCAGCGAGGTCCACAGCAACTGGCGCTCGCGCAAGGACCTGCCCCAGTACCTCAAGGAGAACGACGTCGTCGGCATCTCCGAGATCGACACCCGCGCGCTGACCAGGCACCTGCGCTCCCGCGGCGTGCTGCGCGGAGTGGTCTCCACCGTGGACCACGATCCGGAGAGCCTGTCCGGCAAAGCGCGGGGCTATCCCGCCCCGGCCCAACAGGACCTGGTGGCCCGCGTCTCCTGCTCCGCGCCCTACATCGCCGCCCCCAGGCCGGGGCCCGGCTGGGCGGGCGAGCCGGCACCCCGGAAGAAGAGGGCGCGCTTCAAGGTGGTGGCGTACGACTTCGGCATCAAGGGGAACATCCTCCGCTGCCTGGAGGAGGTCGGATGCCGGGTGACCGTCGTCCCGGCCGGGGCGTCCGCGGTGGAGGTCCTGGCGCTGCAGCCCTCGGGGGTGTTCCTGTCGAACGGTCCGGGGGACCCCGAGGCGCTGGGGGCCGCGGCGGGGACGGTGAGGGAGTTGCTCGGACGGGTGCCCGTCTTCGGCATCTGCCTCGGGCATCAGATCCTCGCCCTGGCCTGCGGGGGCCGCACGTACAAGCTGAAGTTCGGCCACCGCGGCGCCAACCATCCGGTGATGAACCTGGAGGCGGGCCGCGTCGAGATCACCGCGCAGAACCACGGCTACTCCGTGGACCCCGACTCGCTGCCGCCGGAGATGGAGATCACCCACGTGAACCTCAACGACGGCACCCTCGAAGGGATGCGGCACCGCGGAGTGCCCGCCTTCTCCGTGCAGTACCATCCCGAGGCCTCGCCGGGGCCGCACGACGCGTCCTACCTCTTCCACCAGTTCGCCGCGCTGATGGGACCGGACAGCCGGCGGGGACCCTTCGAGGCGGAGGAGAGGCAGGAAGGCGCCCACGCCGACTCCGCCCGTCCCTCGAAGGGGCAGGGTGGTTGAAGCTCTCCGTTCTGATCCCCGTCTACAACGAGCGGAAGACGGTGGCGGAGATCCTCCGCCGCGTGCGGGCCGCGGAGTCACCCGGCCTGGCCATCGAGATCGTGGCGGTGGACGACGGGTCCAGCGACGGGACCTGGGATGAGCTGCGGTCGTTCGAGGCGCCGGCGACGCGCGTGCTGCGCCATGCGGCCAACCGGGGCAAGGGAGCGGCGATCCGCACGGCGCTGGCGGCCGCCACGGGCGACGCGATCATCGTCCAGGATGCCGACCTGGAGTACGACCCGTCGGAGTACCGGACCATCGTGCCGCTGCTGGAGGGCGGGGCGCCGGCCGTTTTCGGATCGCGCATCCTGGGACGGAACCCGCGCTCCTACCGGCGCTACTACTACGGAGGCCGGGCGCTGACTTGGCTGTTCAACCGCCTCTACGGGACCAGGCTCACCGACCTGACCACGTGCTACAAGGCCATCCGGAGGGATGTGGCCAACCGGCTCCCGCTGAGGTGCGACGGGTTCGAGTTCTGTCCCGAGGTCGCCGCGCTGCTCTGCCTGCGGGGCGTTCCCATCGTCGAGGTTCCCATCGCCTACCGGCCGAGAAGCCGGCAGGAGGGCAAGAAGATCCGCTGGCACGACGGGGTGATGAGCGTGGCCACCATGACAGCGCTCCGGCTGGGGCTCCCCTGGCCGGTGTCGGGCCGGTAGAGTAGGATGGGCGCCATGAAAGGCGTGACCGGCGGTGCGTTGCTCCTTTCCTGGTGCCTGGCGGCCGGCTCCTCGGCCGACGCCGCCCCCCAGGCGGCTCCACGGCCGGGGTCCCCCGGTCCATCCACCGGCACGCTGCCGAACGAGGCCCGCATCCGCCCGGGCCTGAGTCTCCTGCTCGAGCTGCACCACTACCTTCACAGCCAGGCGACGGGCCTGGCTGTCCGGAAAGAGGACTACCGGGACGAGATCGCGACCTACGCGGCGGTGCGCGCCGCCGCCCCGGGCGCGGACGTCTGGCGCCTGGTCAACGATGCCTGCGTGGAGGGCCCCGACGCGAAGGCGCTGCTCGAGCGGTCCGCGGACCTGCCCGCGCAGCTCGGCGCGCGGGATCGGGAGGCGGCCCGCAGGCTGCTGGAGGCGCTGGCCGCGGCCTGGCCGCGGTTCGAATCCGGGGACATGATCGAGCGGAACCGCTCGCTGCAGAAGGTCCGCACGGCGCACCTCACCAGGGGATTCTCCGGCGCCCTGGAAGAGCGGATCATGTCCACCGTCTACGGCAAGATGCTCCTCGTCCCTCTCCAGCAGCGGATCACCGTCTACCCGGTGATCGCCACTCCCGCGGCGGGCGACTGGGGCCGGACGGCCCAGGGCTACTACCTCGTGGTGAGCGCCACCGGGGGGCCGCTTCTCGAGACCCTGGTGCACGAGCTGACCCACGTGATCGACATCAATCAGCCGGCAGGCTCCCGCAGCATGCTGCGCCGTCTCCAGGAAGAGGGCCGGGGCGCCGATCCCGAGGCGCTCGACCGGATGGTGCACGGCCTGGTGGTCTGGAACGCGGCCGAGATGGTCAAGCGCTTCGCCCACGCCGGCTACAAGGCCAGCTTCCCTTCGTGGATGGGGCGCTACATGGCCACCTACGAGGGGCCATGGGCGGGCTACCTCGACGGCAAGCTGACCGCGGAGCAGGCGATCGAAGGCATCCTCGGCGCGCTCAAGCCCGCCGCCCCGCCGGCCCCCCGGCAGACGCGGCTCCTGCCCGGCCGGGGTTGAGGCCGGCGCGGCCCCCCGGCACCACGGTCCGGTCGGCGGGCGGCCTTCCCTCCAGGAACGCCACCACGTTGCGCGCCGCCGTCTCCGCCATCGCGCCCCGCGTGCGCCGCGTGGCGCTGGCCACGTGGGGCGTCAGGACCACGCGCGGCAGCCGGCGCAGGGATCCTGGTATCCAGGGCTCGCGCTCGAAGACGTCCAGCCCCGCTCCCGCCAGGTGTCCCGACCGCAGCGCGGCCACCAGGGCCTGCTGGTCCACGGCCGAGCCGCGGGCGGTGTTGACGAGGATGGCGCCCCGCTTCATCGAGGAGATCTCCCGCCGCCCGATCATGTGACGGGTTCCGGCCGAGGCCGGCACGTGCAGCGTCACCACGTCGGAGGCGGCCAGCAGCCGGCCAAGGCTCGCGCGCCGCGCCCCGGGGGGCGCCTCCCCCGGACGCCTCCCGGTCCTGTTGACGTACAGGACCTTCATTCCGAACGCCGGGGCCCGCCGCGCCACGGCGCACCCGATCCGGCCCATCCCCACGACGCCCAGCGTGCCTCCCCACAGGCCGGTCCCCAGCATGTACTCCAGGTCCCATCCCGGGAAGGCGCCGCGCCGGCAGACTCGATCCCCCTCCACCACGCGGCGCGCCGCCGCCAGGATCAGCGCCCAGGTCATCTCCGCGGTCGCCTCGGTCAGCACGCCGGGCGTGTTCATGATGGCGACGCCCCTGCGCCCCGCCTCCTCCAGGTCGATGTTGTCCACGCCCACGGCGCACTGCGAGACGACCCGCAGGGCAGGCAGCCGGTCGAAGAAGCGGGCATCGATCCGGTCGGTGAGCTGCACGACCGCCCCCACCGCGCCGCGCGCCTCCGCCAGCCGGCGCACCAGGCGGCAACGGCGCGAGAGGATCCTCTCGGCCTCGGGGAAGAGCCGGCGGGTCAGGAGCACGGGGATCTTCATGGAGAGGCCGATTATAATCGAGTCCCGCCGGCGGCCGTGGCGCCGCCCCAGGAGAGCAGCCGATGCAGATCGACATCAAGTACCAGCCTTCGTACTCCCTCGCGGTCGTCTCGCTGCAGGCAGGCGAGTCGATCCAGGCCGAGTCGGGAGCCATGGTCAGCATGACCGCCAACGTCCAGGTGGACACGGCCATGAAGGGCGGCGTCCTCGGGGCGGTGGCCCGGAAGGTCCTGGGCGGAGAGTCGCTCTTCGCCAACACCTTCACGGCGGCCGGGGCCCCCGCAGAGATCACCCTGGCTCCGTCCCTGCCCGGCGACGTCACCACGTTGAGCCTGTCGCGCGAGACCATGTTCATCCAATCCGGCTCCTTCCTGGCCGGTCATCCGGACATCGAGCTGGATCTGAGCTGGGGCGGCGCGCGCGGCTTCTTCGGGGGCGAGGGGCTCTTCCTGCTGAAGGCCTCGGGCACCGGTCCCATCGTGGTGAGCAGCTACGGCGCCATCCACCGCGTCACGATCACCCCCTCCTCGCCCTACGTCTGCGACACCGGGCACGTGGTGGCCTTCTCGCAAGGGCTCGAGTACGAAGTGAGGCGGGTGGGAGGGTGGAAGTCGACTCTTCTCTCGGGGGAGGGGCTGGTGTGTGATTTCCGCGGCTCGGGGACGCTGCTCCTGCAGACGCGATCCACGCAGGCCTTCCTCTCGTGGCTGATCCCGAGGATCCCCACGGGCACCGGGGGAGGAGGCCGCGGCGGAGGAGGGATCCTCGGGAACATCCTGCGGGGAGAGTGACCGCCGCGCGACCTGGGCGGGGCCTCAGCCGGACGGGAGCGCGTCCGCTTCGTCGGCCAGCAGCCTGAGGAAGAGTCCGACGTCGGTGACCACGCCGGAGGCCTGCGCCGATCCGCGGTCCACCAGCTTGGTCACCGTGGCCGGGTTGATGTCCACGCAGACGGTGCGGACCCACGACGGGGTCATGTTCCCGACCCCGATGCCGTGCAGCATCGTCCCCAGGATCAGCACCAGCTCGGCTCCCTCCAGCGCGCGGGCGTAGCGCTCCTGCGCCTCGGTCATGTCCATCACCGTGTCGGGGAGCGGCCCGTCGTCGCGGATGGATCCGGCAAGGACGAGGTCCACGCCGTTGCGGATGCACTCGTACATGAGCCCGGAGGTCAGCATCCCCTGGTCCACAGCGGCGCGCAGGGATCCCGCCCGGCGGATGGCGTTGATCGCCCTCATGTGATTCCGGTGCCCCTCGTGGACCGGGATGCCCGACCCCACGTCGACCCCCAGCGAGGTCCCCAGCAGCGCGGCCTCCACGTCGTGCACGGCGAGGGCGTTGCCCGAGAGCAGGGCCTGCACGAACCCCCCGCGGATCAGGCGCCCCAGGTGCCGGGCGCCGCCCGTGTGCACCACCACCGGCCCGGCCACGACCACCGCGCGGCCGCCCCGGGCCCGGATCCCGGCCATGGAGCGCGCCAGGCCGGCCACGGCCAGCTCCACGCGGCGCTCCGAAGAGACCTCGTTGTCCATGAAGACGAAGTCCATCTTTTCCTTGTCGCGGAACGGAGGGAAGACCTGCACCCCCTGGATGCCGCACACCACGAGGTCCCCGGCCTTCACGTCGCGCAGCTTGACGCACCGGGCCGAGTCGCCCCCCACCACGATGACCGCGTCCATCCGCTGGCGATCGACGTCGATCCAGCGGCCCTTGTGGAAGACACGCGTGCGATGGTTGGTCGTGGAATAGAAGTCGTCGGGGACCGTGCCGTCCTTGCCGGACGGCTGCAGGACGATGGAGCGCTCCTCGTCGACCGGATGGCATCCCAGCGCCACCAGGTTCTCCAGGATCCTTGCGAGGCGAGCCTGATCCGGCGCCGCCACGAGCATCTCCACGCGGGAGAAGTCGGCGACCGTGCGGCCCACGTCGAAGCGCAGCAGCTCGTACGACCCGCCGTTCTCGAGGACGATGTCGAGGTACTTGGACATCAGTCCGGTGTCGATCAGATGCCCCTCGGCGACGAGGCGCCGGCCACCCTGCACCATCTCGTCACTTCTCCCTTCCTCTGCGTCCGTCCCGCCGCCGGCCGTGCTACCATCGGCGCCTTCCCGCGCTCGGCGCACCGGAGGGCCAACGTGGACGTCGTTCACAGCACGGAACTACAGGGTATCAAACTCCATAGCCGCGGCAAGGTCCGCGACATCTACGACCTCGGGGATCAGCTCCTGATGATCTCCAGCGACCGGATTTCGGCCTTCGATCACGTCCTACCCAAGGGGATCCCCGGCAAGGGGAAGGTGCTCACCCAACTGTCCCTCTTCTGGTACGAGGTGGTGCGGGGGATCGTGCCGAACCACCTGGTCACGGCGGACGTGAGCCGGTACCCGGAGGCGCTGCGGCCGCACGCGGCGCTGCTGGCCGGCCGGTCCATGCTGGTGCGCAAGGCGAAGATGTTCCCGGTGGAGTGCGTGGTGCGCGCGTACCTGGCGGGATCAGGGCACAAGGAGTACCTGGAGACCGGGGCGGTCTCTGGACACCGCCTCCCGCCCGGGCTGACCCTTGCCGACCGGCTCCCCGAGCCGATCTTCACCCCGGCCACCAAGGCCGCCACCGGACACGACGAGAACATCTCCTTCCAGACCATGGAGACGATCGTGGGCCGGGAGGACGCCCGCCGGCTCAAGGACCTGTCGCTGGCCGTCTTCCGCAAAGGGAGCGAGGTGGCGTCGCGCGCCGGGATCATCATCGCCGACACCAAGTTCGAGTTCGGCGTCGTGGACGGGGCCATCATCCTGGCCGACGAGGTCCTGACCCCCGACTCGTCGCGCTTCTGGGAGGCGTCGGCCTGGCGCCCGGGCAGCTCGCCGGCTTCGTTCGACAAGCAGTTCGTGCGCGACTATCTGGAGTCGATCTCCTGGGACAAGCAGCCTCCTGTCCCCGATCTCCCCCCCAGCATCGTGGAGGGGACACGCCGCCGGTACATGGAGATCGTGCAGAGGCTGACCGGGCGCCCCCTGGAGACCTAGGACAGCGTCCGAGTGTCCGAACTTATAACGCACCGTGTCGTCCGCACGGAGCTCGTCACGACACAGGGGCTTCCCATGCATCCTGTGCCTTCCGAGGCTGTCAAGGCTGTAATTGATGCCTTGTTTAGAACCTATCTCACAATCAATGCTTGACTCGCGGTGTATCATGAGTGTGGATGATCTCGCTGAGCAATGCACATTGGGAACGGATTCGAGACCACTTTCCTGAGGAGAACATCCCGGACGGTCGGCCAGGCCGCAAGCCGGTCTCGACACGGAGGGTTCTCGAGGCTGTCCTCTGGATCCTCAACACCGGTGCGCAGTGGCACATGCTTCCGCAGTGCTACCCGAACTACAAGACGGTGCATCGTCGCTTCCAGAGCTGGTGCCGCAACGAAGTCCTGCGCAACGTGCTGACGGA
>DATEEA010000117.1:0-28960 GCA_035281445.1 Candidatus Polarisedimenticolia bacterium | reverse complement strand
CCCGCGGCCGGCCCGGCGGCGGCCCGGCCCGCGTCCCCGGCCGGCGGAGCCTTCGCCGAGGCGGTCCTGGAGCGGGTCACCCAGCGCCGGATGTCCGCGGCGACGTTCCTGGCGCAGGCCGCCGGCGTCCGCCTCGAGGGGGACGACATGGTGATCAGCGTGCTGCAGAAGCAGGTCTTCGTGAAGACCGCGCTGGAGAGCCCCGAGACGATCGCGCTCCTGCGGGATGAGGCCTCCGCCGCGGCCGGGCGTCCGGTCGGGGTGCGCGTGGAGGTCGCCTCGCCCCCCTCCGATGACCTCTCCGACGTGGCCGCCGCCGCGGGATCGGAGCCGGTCAACGAGACCGCCCGCCGGCGCGAGCAGCTCCTGGACGAGGCCATGAAGGAGCCGGTGGTGCGCGCGGTGATGGACCTGTTCAAGGGACAGATCGTCGACATCCGCGAAGGACGCTGAGAGCGGACAACGCCCAGGAGGCTCGCCGGCATGGTCAACATCAACAAGCTGATGAAGCAGGCCCAGGAGATGCAGGAGAAGATCGCCCGCGAGATGGAGGAGCTGGAGATCGAGGCCTCCGCCGGGGGCGGCGTGGTCACCGTGGTGATGAACGGCAAGAAGCAGCTCGTCGGCCTCACCATCAAGAAGGAAGCGGTCGACCCCGAGGACGTGGAGATGCTCGAGGACCTGGTCAAGGCCGCCTTCAACGAGGCCATCCGCCGCGTGGACGAAGAGCTGAGCCAGCAGCTCGGCGGCATGATGCCTCCCGGATTCACCCCTCCCTTCTGAGAGAGCCGGCCCGCGTGAGCACTCTCGCCGCCGCCTCATGAAGCCGCTCGCCGAGCCGATGGCCCGGCTGGTGGAGGCGCTGCAGCGGCTCCCCGGCATCGGCGCCAAGACCGCCCAGCGACTCGCCTTCCACGTGCTGAAGATCCCCCGCGACGACGTGGAGGCGCTCGCCGCGGCGCTGCTGCAGGTCAAGGACACGGTCACCCTCTGCTCGAGCTGCTGCAACATCACCGACGCCGACCCCTGCGCCATCTGCTCCGATGCGTCGCGCGACAGGGCGCTCCTGTGCGTGGTGGAGGAGCCGGGCAACGTCATGGCCATCGAGAAGACCGGCACCTTCCGGGGGCTCTACCACGTGCTGCACGGGGCCATCTCCCCGATGCACGGGATCGGCCCCGAGCACCTCAAGCTCCCCGAGCTGCAGCGGCGCATGGGGGGGCTGCGGGAGGTCATCCTGGCCACCAACCCCACAGCCGACGGGGAGGCCACGTCGGTCTATTTGACCCGCCTGCTGCGCCCTTCCGGCGTGCAGGTGAGCCGCATCGGCATGGGGCTGCCGGTGGGATCCGAGCTCGACTACGCCGACGACGTCACCATCGCCCGCGCCCTGGAGGGCCGCCGCACCCTCTGACCCGGCCGGCCGGCCCCCTCACACCGAGGCCGGCTGCCTCTTCAAAAGGCCCGCGCCACGGCCTCTTTGGCGAGGCGGCCGCCGTGGCCCGTCCCGCGGCCCCCGTCCAGGGCCGGCGCGCCCGCCCGGTTGCCCGTACCGGAACCCCCACATATATTGAGCCCCCTGTTGCGAAAGCCCCCGCAACATCCGGAGGGTGCGCATGCCGTTCACGGACACCGTGATGTTCGAGGAGCAGCTCGGCGAGATCAACGCCATCCTCACCCGGCTGCGCTCCGATTCCAGCGCCCGCGGCGCCTTCCTCATCGACCGCAACGGCCAGCAGATCGCCTCCACCGGCGAGGACCTCGACGCCATCGACTCCACCGCCCTGGCGTCGCTCACCGCCGGCAACGTGGCCTCCACCGACGCCATCGCCAAGCTGATCGGCGAGCGGGAGTTCCTGGCGCTGGTGCACGAGGGGGACAAGGACAGCCTGCACATCTCGATGGTCAACGACCGCATCATCCTGCTGGTGCTCTTCGACGAAAGGTCCTCGCTGGGGCTCGTCCGGCTGCGCGTGCGCAAGGCCGCCGCCGATCTGGTGGAGGTGTTCCAGTCGATCGACCGCCGCCAGTCGGAGCGTCCGCAGGGAGCCGGAGCCTCGCCGTTCGCCGAGATCACCGACGACGACATCGACAGCCTGTTCGCGTAGCCGGATGACTTTCATCAATTACGCCTCACGCGAGATCAACTGCAAGATCGTCTATTACGGCCCCGGCCTGTGCGGCAAGACCACCAACCTCCAGTGGATCTACGACAAGGTCAACCCCAACGCCAAGGGGAAGCTCATCTCCCTGGCCACCGAGACGGAGAGGACCCTGTTCTTCGACTTCCTCCCCCTCGAGCTGGGGACCATCCGGGGCTTCAAGACGCGCTTCCACCTGTACACCGTCCCCGGCCAGGTCTTCTACGACGCCTCACGCAAGTTGATCCTGAAAGGAGCCGACGGGGTGATCTTCGTGGCCGACTCCCAGCTTGCCCGGATGGACGCCAACGTGGAGTCGCTGCGCAACCTCTCGGACAACCTCAAGCTGCAAGCCCTCGACCTCAGGACCATCCCCTACGTCCTGCAGCTCAACAAGCGGGACATGCCCGACGCCGTCCCGGTGGACCGGATGCTCAAGCGGCTCAGGGTCCGCAACGAGGACTACTTCGAGGCCGTGGCGCCCAAGGGGATCGGGGTGTTCGAGACCCTCAAGGCGGCCGCCCGGCAGGTCCTGGTGGGACTCAAGAAGGCGAGCTGACCCCGGCCAGGGGCCGCTCCTCCTTGGCCCTGGGTTTCCCGCACCGATCGCCGGGACGGCCGTTGACCTCCCCACCCCATGGTGCTAGGATGCAGGGCTTCCGCGAGAACCGCAGATCCACTGGGAGAGAGCATCCGATGGACTACGCCATCGTCGAGGTCGCCGGGGGGCAGCAGCGGGTCAGCCCGGGGGACACCATCCGGGTCAACCGGCTGGCGCCGGACCTCGAGCCGGGCGCCGTGGTGGCCCTGGACCGCGTCCTGATGATCAAGAACGGCAGCGCCCTGACCGTCGGCTCCCCGGTGGTGGCCGGCGCCAAGGTGACGGCCACGGTGCTGGGCGAGGTCAAGGGGAAGAAGGTCATCATCTTCAAGAAGAAGCGGCGCAAGCAGTACCGCCGCACCAGGGGACATCGCCAGCAGTACACCGCCCTGCGGATCGACGCGATCGAGGCGGGCCGCTAGGGGCGGGCCGCCGGGACGAAGGGGACACCATGGCTCACAAGAAAGCAGGCGGCAGCTCCCGCAACGGCCGCGACAGCAACGCCCAGCGGCTGGGGGTGAAGCGCTTCGGCGGCCAGCTGGTCACCGGCGGCTCGATCCTGGTCCGCCAGCGCGGCACTCCCATCAAGCCGGGCCTCAACGTGGGCCGCGGCAAGGACGACACCCTCTTCGCCAAGGTGACCGGAATCGTCCGGTTCGAGGACAAGGGAGGCATGGGGCGCTTCGTGAGCGTCCTGCCTCAGAGCTGAGCAAAGGGCGGGCGATCCTCGCAACCCTCATCTCCCCCGGACAACCCAGCCCCACGGGAGGCGGCCGCCTCCCGGTTTCCCGCGGCACCGGCCGAGCTCACGCCATGTTCGTGGACCACGCGCGCATCTTCGTCGCGGCGGGAGACGGCGGCAACGGCTGCCTGTCGTTCCGCAGGGAGAAGTACGTCCCGCGCGGCGGGCCCGACGGCGGCGACGGGGGAGACGGAGGCTCGGTGATCCTGGAGGCGGACAAGGACCTCTCCACGCTGGTCCCATTCCGTTACAACCGGCTCTTCCGCGCCGAGCGGGGCCGGCACGGGCAGGGGGCCAACCGCCACGGCCGGCGCGGCGAGGACCTGCTGATCAAGGTCCCCCCCGGCACCGTGGTGATGGACGAGACCGGATCGCGGAAGCTGGCCGACCTGAGCCGGCCGGGGGAGCGTTGGCCGGCCGCCCAGGGAGGGCGCGGGGGGCGGGGCAACGCCCGGTTCGCCACCTCCACCAACCAGGCCCCGCGCCGCCACGAGGAGGGCCGCCCGGGCGAGGAGCGCTGGCTGGTGCTGGAGCTGAAGCTGCTGGCCGACGTGGGGCTGGTGGGGTTCCCCAACGCCGGCAAGTCCACGCTGCTGTCGCGGCTGTCCGACGCCCGCCCCAAGATCGCCGACTACCCCTTCACCACCCTCACGCCGCACCTGGGGCACGTGACCGCGGCGGAGGATCTCTCCTTCGTGATGGCCGACATCCCGGGGCTGATCGAAGGGGCCTCGGAGGGAGCGGGCCTGGGGACGCGCTTCCTGCGCCACGTGGAGAGGACCAGGCTGCTTTTGCACCTGGTCGACGTCTCCCCCATGGCCGAAGGGAGCCCGGTGCGGCGCTGGGAGGTGATCCAGGGCGAGCTGGCCGCCGCTCCCGGCGGCCTCGCCGGCAAGCCGCAGATCGTGGTGGGGACCAAGATCGACGCGCTCGGCGGAGGAGAGGATCGCCCGGACCGGCTCGAGGCGCTGCGGCGGCACTGCGCCGCGCGCGGGCTGCCGTTCGTGGCCATCTCCGCCGTCAGCGGGGCGGGACTGGCCGAGCTGGTGCGCGAGACGGCCCGGAGACTGCGCCGGACGCCGGCCTCCCCTCGGCCCGGGGACGAGGCCGAGGCCGACGCGGCCTCCTTGGACGGGACGTCCGGGGACGGCGGCGGACCGGAGGGGACCGGCGCATGAGACTCGGCCTGCTGGGAGGGACCTTCGATCCGGTGCACCGCGGGCACGTGGAGCTGGCCCGGTCCGCCGGGGCCCAAGGGCTCGACGCCGTGATCCTGGTCCCGGCCCGCCGTCCGCCCCACAAGCCGGGCGCCGGCATGGCCGGGGCGTTCCACCGGTTCGCCATGGCCGCGCTGGCCGCCCAGGGGAGCCCGAAGCTCCGGGTGTCGTCCTTCGAGCTGGAGCGGGAGGGCCCCTCCTACACCATCGAGACGGCGCGGCACTTCGCCCAGGAAGGACACGACGTGACCCTGATCATGGGAAGCGATTCGCTGGCCGAGCTGGAGAGCTGGCGCGAGGCGCGCGCGCTGGTGGAGCTGGCCAGGGTGCTGGTCTACCCCCGGCGCCCGGCCCTGCGCCCCGGCGTGGAGACCAGGCTCCCCGGCTGGATCCGCGACCGGCTGGAAGGCCCGCGCCCCGGCATCGTCTGGATGGACGCGGCTCCCGACGACGTCTCCTCCAGCGACATCCGCGAGCGGCTGCGGCGGGGGCAGGCCGTGGCCGGGATGATGCCGCCGCCCGTGGAAGAGTACGTGGCCAAGCACGGCCTCTACGCGGGAGGCCGGCCGTGAGCGGGGAGCAGGAGGTGCTGTCCATGGTGGTGGAGGCCGCGCTGGGGAGGAAGGCCGAGGACGTCGCGGTGCTCGACCTGACGGCGATGGGATCGATCACCGACCACTTCGTGGTGTGCCACGGCCACAGCGTCCGGCAGACCCAGGCCATCGCCGACGCCGTCCAGGAGACGCTCAAGCAGGCCGGCGTGCGTCCCGGCCACATCGAGGGTTACCCCTCGGGCGAGTGGATCCTGATGGACTACGGCGACTTCGTGGTGCACGTCTTCACCGAGGAGAAGCGCAACCACTACCAGCTCGAGAAGCTCTGGTCGGACGCCCCCCGGCTGACCCTCCAGACCCGCCCCGTCACCGCCCGCAAGGGGGGCCGCAGGGGGCAGGAGGGAGAACCCTGATCGGGGTGAAGTGTTTTGACAAAGGGGGCCCGACTGACTAGATTTACCCCTTCCGTCCGGGGCTTCTGCAATGGGACCCTCCATCGTCTATCGTTCGTCAACGATGTCGAAGGTGATGGCCCTGGTGGATCGGATCGCCCCCACCGAGGCCGGGGTTCTCATCACCGGCGAGAGCGGGACGGGCAAGAGCCTTCTGGCGGAGTATCTGCACGGGCGGAGCGGGCGACGGCAGGGCCCCTTCGTGACGGTCCCCTGCGCCAACATTCCGTCCGAGCTGTTCGAGAGCGAGCTGTTCGGCCACGAGCCGGGCGCGCACACCGACGCGGTGTCGCGGCGCGCCGGGAGATTCGAGGCCGCCGATGGCGGCACGATTTTCCTGGACGGGATCGAGGCCCTCACCTCGCCGCTGCAGGCGAAGCTCCTGCGCGTGCTGCAGGAGCGGTCGTTCGAGCGGCTGGGGGGGACCGAGACGGTGCGCGTGGACCTGCGCGTGATCGCCTCGGGCGATGACGGGCTGGAGTCGGCGGTGCGCGCGGGACGGTTCCGCGACGACCTGTTCTACCGCCTCAACGTGGTGCCGCTGGCGCTTCCGCCGCTGCGGGAGCGGGTGGAGGACATCGGCCCGCTGGCCGTGCACATGCTGAAGAGGCTGGCCGGGCGCTACGGGGGCCGGCCGAAGCGGCTGACGCCGGCCGCGCGGCGGGCGCTGAAGGAGTACGCCTGGCCCGGCAACGTCCGGGAGCTGAGCAACGTGCTGGAGAGCGCGGTGCTGGCCCACGACGGGGGGGAGATCGGGGAGGAGCGGCTGGCTCTCCCCCGGGGGACGCCGGCCGAGGAGGCGGTGCGGGAGGCGTTCCGGCGACGCTGGAGCCTGGAGTCGCTGGAGGCCGCCTACATCCGTGAGGTCCTGAAGGCGGCCCGGGGGAACAAGTCCCGGGCGGCCGAGCTTCTGGGCATCAACCGCAAGACGCTGCTGCAGAAGCTGAAAAGGTCGGCCGGTTGAGGCTGGGCCTCCTCTGGGTCGGCCGGACGCGCGACAGGAATATCCGCGCGGCGATCGAGCTTTATATCGGACGCATCGGCCGGTACCTGCCGGTCGAGGTGACCGAAGTCAAAGAGGAAGCGGCGGCCGACAGGCATTCCGGCGCCGCCGCCCTCCGGACGGAAGGGCGGCGGATCCGGGAGAAGCTCCCCCGGGGGCACGAGGTGGTCCTGCTCGACGTGGCGGGGCGCTCGATGTCGTCGGAGGAGCTGGCGCGGTTCCTGGAGCGCCGGCTCGGCTCGTCGTCATCGGCCACGAGCGGCGTGACCTTCGTGATCGGAGGTCACCAGGGCGTGGACGACGAGACCCGGAGGAGGGCGGACCACGCACTGTCGCTGTCGCGCATGACGCTGACGCACGAGATAGCCCGGCTGCTGACCGTCGAGCAGATCTACCGGGCGTTGACCATCCTCGGGGGCGGCCGGTACCACCGGTAGGCGGCGGCCCCGCAAGGAGACGAGAGAACGATGGACAAGAAGACCCTTGAACAATACAAGAAGAAGCTCGTGGAGAAGCGCCGCGAGCTCACCGCGGCCTACACCAAGAACCGGCACTACGGCCGGGAGTCCGACGAGGGAGGGACGCAGGACCTCGCCGACAAGGCCTCCAGCTCCTACACCAAGGAGTTCCTCTACTCGTTGAGCAACACCGAGCGGAGCATCCTCGAGGAAGTCGAGAGAGCCATCGATCGGATGGACGAGGGCGAGTACGGCACGTGCATGGAATGCGGCGAGAAGATCGCCAAGAAGCGCCTCGACGCCGTCCCCTGGGCCAGGTTCTGCGTGCCGTGCCAGGAGAGGGTCGAGCAGGGAGTCCGCGAGGAGGTCGCCGACTGACGGGCGGCCTCCCGGCTGGCCATGCAGATCCGAACGGTCCTGAAACTTCTCGCCGCCCTGGCGGTCGTCGCCTTCCTGGCGAACGCGGGCAGCCTCAACCAGCCGCTCCTGCAGCAGCAGGTGCGGGTCACATCCAGTCTGTCGATCCCGGTCTGGACCGCCTTCGGACTGGCCTTCGCGGCCGGCGTGGCCGGCTTCGCCCTGGTCTTCCTCGCCCGCGGCTCGGCCGACCTGATGGATCGCTGGCGGATGCTGCGGGGGCGTCGCTCCGGCCGGGCCATCGAGGAGCTCTACGCCAAGGGGGTCGAGGCCGGCCTGGAGGGGCGCGAGGAGAAGGCCCTGGAGCACTTCCAGGCCATCCTGCGCCGTGAGCCGGAGCATTTCCCGGCCCTGGTGAAGGCCGGCGCCGTGCTGCGCACCCTGAAGCGTCTCCCCGAGGCGGTCGACTTCCACAAGCGCGCCCACCGCCTGCGGGACAAGGACATGGAGCCGCTGTACGAGCTGGTGAAGGACTACGAGGCCCTGGACCAGGTGGCCAAGGCCAAGGTCGTGCTCGACAGGATCATCCAGCTCCGGCCTCGCCGCGCCCTCACCGCCTACCGCAAGCTCCGCAAGTACGCCATGCGGGAGGGGGACTGGGCGCGGGCCTGGCAAGTCCAGGGGCTCATCGAGGACCAGATGGAGAAGACCCCCTACAAGCTGGAGGCCGAGCGCCGCTACAGCCTCGGCATCCGCTACGAGATGGCCTGCGCCGCGGCCGGGGAGGGGAAGGAGAAGGACGCCCTCAACGCCCTGCGCAAGCTGACCCGCTCCGACCCCGGCTTCGTCCCGGCCCACGTGAGGCTGGGAGACATCCTGAGACGGCAGGGACAGACCGAGGCGGCGCTGGAGGTCTGGGCCTCGGGGTTCGAGCAGACGGCGTCGCCCGTGTTCCTGTCGGTGATGGAGGAGCACTTCCTCGGCGACGAGGACCCGGAAGGGGCCATCGCCGCGCTGCAGCAGGCGGTGTCGCGAGCGCGGCGCGACTTCCTGCCGCGGCTCTTCCTGGCCCGGCTCTTCCTGCGCCTGGAGATGATCGACGAGGCGCACCGGGAGTTCCGCACCCTGGCCTCGCGCGTCACCGACTCGCGCACGCTGCAGGCGCACCTGGGCTACGTCCTGGAGCGGCGGGGCGAGCACCGCGACGCGGCGGCCGCCTACCGCCGGGTGGTCGAGGAGCTGGACTGCCTCAAGCTCCAGTACCGCTGCCTGGTCTGCGACGAGCGGACCCTGGCCTGGACCGACCGCTGCTCCGTGTGCGGCGAGTGGAACCAGGTCTGCCCCGACTTCGGCGAGGACCGATCGCTGGAGGACCTGGGGCTGGCCTCGGGGCCGGTCTACAGCCGCACCGCCTGACCCTTCCCCGAGGTGACCATGCTCCCGATGGTGCTGATCTCGCTCGACGGCTGGGGGCACAGCGACCGGCGCGAGGGCAACGCCATCGCCCACTGCGGCGGGACGGCGATGCCGCGCCTGGCCTCCCTTCACCCCTCCACCCTGCTCGACGCCTCCGGCGAGTCGGTGGGGCTGCCCGCCGGGCAGATGGGCAACTCCGAGGTCGGCCACATGTGCATGGGGGCGGGGCGCGTGGTCTTGCAGGATTTGCTGCGCATCACCCGGGCCTTCGAGGACGGCACGGCCCTGGCCAACCCGGCGCTGGCCGGGGCCATGGACCGGGCGGCCGCCGGCGGCGGGACGCTGCACCTGATGGGGCTGCTGAGCGGCGGCGGGGTCCACAGCCACGTCGAGCACGCCAAAGGGCTGGTGCGGATGGCCCGCCGGCGCGGGCTGCGCCGCGTCGTCCTGCACGCCTTCCTGGACGGGCGCGACACCCCTCCTCGCAGCGCCCTGAACTGCCTGCAGGACATGGAGCGGCTCTTCCAGGAAGAGGGGATCGGGGCGTTCGGCACGGTGATGGGGCGTTACTACGCCATGGACAGGGACAACCGCTGGGAGCGCACCGAGCGGGCCTGGCGCTGCATGGTCCTGGGCGACGGGTTCACCGCTCCGGACGCCGCCGCCGCCCTGTCGGCCGCCTACGCGCGCGGGGAGGACGACGAGTTCGTCAAGCCGACGGTCATCGTCCCGGGGGCGCCTGTGCGCGACGGCGACGCCGTGGTCTTCTTCAACTTCCGCGCCGACCGCGCCCGCCAGATCACCCGCGCCTTCACCCAGCCCGGGTTCGACCGCTTCTCCCGGCCGGCGGTCCCCGCGCTGTCGTCCTTCGTCTGCATGACCACCTACGACGAGACCTTCGATCTGCCGGCCGCCTTCCCCGCCCGGCACCCCGACAAGGTGCTGGGGGAGGTGCTGTCCGTGGCCGGGCTGCGCCAGCTCCGGATCGCCGAGACCGAGAAGTACGCGCACGTGACCTTCTTCTTCAACGGCGGGGAGGAGAAGGCCTTCCCCGGAGAGGAGAGGATCCTGATCCCTTCTCCCAAGGTGGCCACCTACGACCGCCAGCCCGAGATGAGCGCCCCGGACGTCACCGCCGCCCTGGTGCAGCGGCTCAAGTCGGGGCCGAAGGAGCTGGTGGTGATCCTCAACTTCGCCAACGCCGACATGGTCGGGCACACCGGCGTCTACGAGGCCGCCCTGAGCGCCTGCCGGGTGGTGGACGACTGCGTGGGAACGATCGCCTCCGCGGTCTCCGGCATGGGAGGGGCCGTGATCGTCACCGCCGACCACGGCAACGCCGAGCAGATGATCGACCCGGCCACCGGAGGCCCCCACACGGCCCACACCCTGAACCCGGTGCCGTTCATCCTGGGACTCCCCGGCCGGCCGGCCTCCCCCCCCCCGCCGCTGCGCCGCGGGGGGACTCTGGCCGACGTGGCCCCCACCCTGCTCGCCCTGCTGGGGCTCCCCCAGCCCGCCGAGATGACCGGCCGCGATCTGCGCGTGCTATGATCCGCCGGCTCATCGCCCAATCCGCGCGGCCCTTCACCGGGATGGCCCGGCTCCTGGCCGGGGCGGCCCTGGCGCCGGACTGCCCGGCCTGCGGCGCTCCGATGGGGAGCCAGGCGAAAGGGATCTGCGCCGACTGCTGGGCCGAGGTGGACGACGATCGGTTCCCCGCGGGCCCTCAGCCCGCCGGGAGCCGCCATCTCGACTCGATGGCGTGCGTGGGGCCCTACCGGGGCCGGCTGCGGGCGGTCATCCGCTGCCTGAAGTTCGCAGAGATGCCCGGACTGGCCTGGCCGCTGGCCGAGCGGCTGGCGCCGGCCCTGGTGCCGGAGGCCGCCCGGCCCGACGCCGTGGTGGCCGTGCCGCTGCACTGGGCCCGGCGGTGGCGCCGGGGGTACAACCAGTCCGAGCTGCTGGCCCGCGGGGTCGCCCGGCTTCTGAGGGCGGGCCGGCCGCTGCCGGCGCTGAAGCGGGCCCGCCGCACCGCCCCGCAGCCCGGCAGGAGCCGGCGCGAGCGCGTGCGCAACGTGCGGGGCGCCTTCGAGGCGAGCGCGGGCGGAGGGCGGCTGGAGGGAGCCAGGGTTCTTCTGGTGGACGACATCGTGACGACCGGCGCGACGCTGAGAGAGTGCGCCCGGGTGCTCAGGCAGGCCGGGGCGCGCGAGGTGCACGCCGCGGCGGTGGGACGGACGCTGACACGCAACGACTCGTGAGGGCTCGACCGTGATCCTCGACATGCGACGGAAACCTCTTCGGCTCGCGCCGGCCACGGCCGCGGCCTTCGCTCTGCTCACGCTGCTCCCGGCCGCCGCGGGCCCCTGGGCCGCGCAGGCCCGGGAGGCCGCGCCGGAGCAGGCCGCCGGCGGCGGCTCCGGCCCGCTGCAGGCCACGCTGGAGATCCTGAAGCCCTTCACCTACGAAGGGGACCCGCTGCTGGTGAGGCTGGCCGTCTTCAACACCACCGACAAGCCGTACGACAACGCCGCCGGCGTGGACCTGCTGGGCGGGCTCCAGGTGGTCGGCTCCACCGGGGGGAGCCTGGCCCTCAAGCACAAGGGGGGCCACGACGCGCGCCAGCAGCCGGCGGTCATCCCGGGCGGCGGCTTCTTCGGCGTCATCCAGGACATCACCTCGGTGGTCCCCGACGTGTCGAAGGCCGGCGTGTACACGCTCTCCTGGAAGAAGGGGGACCTCTCGGCCCCGGCGGTCACGGTCAAGGTGATCCCGAAGTTCGATCCCGCCGCCCCGTACGTGGCGGTGATGGAGACCGACCTCGGCTCGCTGGAGTTCGACCTCCTGACCAAGGAGGCGCCCAAGCACGTGCAGAACTTCTACGACCTCTCGCACCAGGGCTTCTACGACAACACCCTGATCCACCAGGTCATCAAGGGGATCGAGCTGCGCGGCGGCGACCCCAGCGGCTCGGGGCGCGGCTGGCCCGGCTACGTGCTGGAGCAGGAGATCTCCCCCGGCCTCAAGCACCGCCGCGGGACCCTCTCGGCGATCGTGTCCGGCCCGCGCCAGGACAACGGCTCCCAGTTCGTGGTCACCCTGGGCCCGATGGACCGGTACGACGGCCAGCTCTCCATCTTCGGCCAGCTCAAGGGCGGCGAGGAGACGCTGCGGGCCATCGAGAACCTTCCCACCAGCGGCCAGATGGAGGCTCCGTACTACAAGCCGCTGACCCCGGTGCTGGTCAGGAGCGTGACCATCCGCAAGGCGGCGGGCACCGGGATGTGAGCGGGCCCTCCCGCGCGGCCCGCGCCCTCCTGCGCCCGGCCCTGCTGCACGCGGCGCTGCCGGTCCTGGCCGCCGTGCTGGTGGCCTCCCCCACCCTGCGCAACGGCTTCGTCTTCGACGATCACATGCTGCTGCGCGGCAACGGCCCGGTCCTGTCCGGCGAGGCGCCGCTGTCCTCCGCCTTCACCTACCGCTACTGGGGGGCCGCCGACGAGGCCTCCCCCAACGAGCTCTACCGTCCGATCACCATCGTGAGCCTGGCGCTCAACGCCCGGATGCTGGGCCTCGGTCCGGCCGGGATGCACGCCGTCAACATCGGCCTGCACGCGCTCAACGCCCTGCTGGCCTGGCTGCTGATCCGGTCGCTGTTCGGCCGGCCGCGGCTGGCCCTGCTGGCGTCGCTGCTGTTCGCCGCGCACCCGATCGCCACCGAAGCCGTGGCCCCCGTCGCCGGGCGGGCCGATCTCCTGGCGGCGTGCTTCCTGCTGTCGGGGTCGCTGCTGGCCCTGCGGGCGGCGCGCCGGCGCGGCCTCTGGATCCTCGCCGGGGGGCTGGGAGCGGCGGCCGCGGCCTTCGCCGGCGGACTCTCCAAGGAGACCGTCTTCGCCGCCCCTCTGGTGACCCTGGCCGTGCTGGGAGCCGACGCCCGGCGCCACTCCGGCGACGCCCGCTCGGACCGGGACTACAGGCTCACCGGGGCGACGCTGGCCGGCATCCAGGTCTTCGCGCTCTGCATGGTGCTGGTGCTGAGGGCGGCGATCCTCGGCTATCTCTTCCAGTCGGAGCCGCCGGCCAACCCCTCCACCGCCTACCTGGCCTTCGTCAACAACCCCATCCAGTTCGCCGAGCCGCTGCCGCGCGTGCTGACCGCGCTGCGCACGGCGGTGATGGGGGCGGGGCTGATGGTGTTCCCGTACCATCTCTCCGCCGACTACTCGTTCAACGAGATCCCGGTCGCCGGCGCGGCGCTGTCGGCGGGAGACGTCGCCGCCCCGCTGTTCGCCTTGATCTACCTCGGGCTGGTCTTCTGGACGGCGCACCGCTTCCCGGTCGTCCTGTTCGCGCTCTGCTGGTCGGCCCTCACCTACCTCCTGGTGTCCAACCTCCTGTTCCCTATCGGGACCATCTTCGGGGAACGTCTGCTGTACATCCCATCGCTGGGGTTCGCGCTGCTGCTGGCCGCGGGGCTCGATCGGCTGGTCCGCGCGGGTGGGGCCAGGCGGCGCGCGGCGGCCTGGGGGCTGGCGGCGGTGCTGCTGGCGCTCTACGGGGGGCGCTTCGCCGCGCGCTGCGCCGACTGGCGCGACGACGAGCGGCTCTTCGCGGCCACCGTGCGCACCAGCCCTGCCAGCGCCAAGGCCCACAGCAACCGCGGCTTCACCCTGCAGCGCTCGGGCCGCTGCGAGGAGGCGATCGTGTCGTACCGGCAGGCCCTGTCCATCGCCCCCGGCCTGACCGGATCGGGAGTCAGCCTGGCCCGCTGCCTGATGACGCTCGGCCGTCCGGGCGACGCCATCGAGCAGTACCGCCAGGTGCTGGCGCGCGACGACTCCATCAGCTTCGCCTGGAGCGGCCTGGGCGCGGCCGAGCTGGCCCAGGGGCGCCACACCGAGGCCGAGGGCTCGTTCCGCAAGGCGCTCGGCCTGTCCATGGGGGGCAACCGCGAGGCCGCGAGAGGTCTGGCGGAGATCCTGGCCCGGACGGGCCGGGAGCAGGAGGCGGTGCACATCCTGGAGAAGATCTGGAGCGCCACCGGCGGGGCCGACGATCTGCGCCTGCCCCTCGGCGAGAGCCATTACCTGCTCGGGCTGCGCGAGCTGGCGGAGGGGAGGAAGGACCGCTTCGTGGAGGCGATGGCTCGGGCGGTGGCGATCGTCCCGGAGCACGGAGCGGCCCGCTACAACCTTGCGCTCGACGCGCTGCGGGAAGGAAGGATGGAGGAGGCCCGGGGCCACGCCCGGGCCGGCCTGCGCGCCGGCTACGCCTTCCCCCAAGGGTTCCTGGAGACCGTCGGCCTGGAGCGGGAGGCGGCCGGGGATCCGGGCGGGGGCGCGCCCGCCGGGTCAGCGGGCCGGGAGGAGCAGGAACCGGGTTCCCCCGGCTCCTGATCCTCCCTGGAACGGGCCTGCGCCGGGCCTCAGGCGGCCTTGATCGCCTTGCGGGACGTCCCGTCGCCCGCCTCGATCGGCACACTGCGGTGCCCCGCGGCCGCCGGCAGCGGCACGGTGATCTGCAGCACGCCGTTGGTGAGCGCCGCCTTGATGGCGTCGGTCTTCACGCCCTCGGGGAGCGTGAACGTTCTCTCGAACCGGCCGTACGCCACCTCCCGGTCGTAGAGGTTCTTGTCGCCGCTCTGAGTGGCCGGCATCTTGTCGCCGCGCAGCGTCAGCCTGCGGCCTTCGACGTTCACCTCCACGCTGGAGGGATCGACGCCCGGCAGCTCGACCCTCAGCACCAGCTCCTCGCCGCGGATGAACGACTCGACCGCGGGCAGGAACTCGGCCGGAGCCCGCCTCGCCTCTCCGGCGACGCGCGGGAAGAGGCTGTCGAAGCCCTGGAACGCATCGAACAGGTCATCGAACGGACCGATCCTCCGAAGCAACATGGCTGTTGTCCTCCTGGTCTTCAGCTCGTGATGTGGGTTGCTTTCCGGGGGCTTGCCGTCCCCCGTGCGGCGCGATCGATAAGAGCGGCGGTCGGGGCGTGTCAAGCGCGCCGGGCACCCGGCCGGTCCGGTACAATGGCGGCCGGCCGCGGGCCCCCGCCACGGGAGGCGGGTCCGGCCGCAACCGGCCGCAGGAGGAGGCGAGCGCGATGTCGGAGCTGGCGGGCAAGTCGGCCCTGGTGACGGGAGGGGGGAGCGGGCTGGGGCGCGCCATCGCCCTGCGGTTCGCGTCGGAAGGGGCCTCGGTCACGGTGGCCGGCAGGAGGCGCCAGGCCCTGGAGGCCGCGGCCGGCGAGGGCTCCGGCCGCGTGGCCGCCGTGGCCGGCGACGTGACCCGGGAGGACGACCGGGCCCGCTTCGTGGAGGCGGCCCTGCGCCCGTCGGGGACGCTGGACATCCTGGTGAACGCGGCGGGGATCCTGGAGGCCGGCTCGCTGCGCTCCACCACGCACGAAGCGTGGGACCGGTCGCTGGACGTCAACCTGCGATCGATCTACGCGCTGACCCGGCTGGCCGCGCCCCACCTGGAGGAGGCGCGGGGCAGCATCCTGAACCTCTCCAGCGTGGCCGGACTGCGCCCCTACCCCGGCCTGCTCGCCTACTGCGTCAGCAAGGCGGCCCTGGATCAGCTCACCCGCTGCCTGGCCCTGGAGCTGGCACCCCTCGGCGTGAGGGTCAACGCGCTGAACCCCGGTGTGGTGGTGACCGATCTGCACCGCGCCGGAGGGATGAGCGCGGAGGACTACGCGGCCTTCCTGGAGCGCGGCAAGACGACCCACCCTCTGGGCCGGGTCGGCCGGCCCGACGACGTCGCCGCCTTCGCCCTGTTTCTTTCCTCCGACAGGGCGGGGTGGGTGACCGGAGGGACCTTCAGCGTGGACGGGGGGCGGGCCCTGGCGTCGGCCCGCTAGGGACGGAAGATCCGGCCGGCGCGCCGGCCAGCAGCGTGCGCGACGCCTCGGTGAAGCGCGAGCGCAACGGCTCGGGGACGGCCCGGCGCAGGTAGCCTCCCCCCGCCACGGCGAAGGGGGCCAGCGTCGAGCGGCGCAGCAGCCACCCGCCGTCGGGAGGCCACAGCGCGGCCAGGGGCACCGTCGCCGCGCACGACAGCAGGATGGCGCACAGCAGACCCAGCGCCGCGCCGGCCATCCTGTCCATCCACCCCAGCCTGGCCCACGTCAGCGCGCGGGTGATCAGCCAGCCCAGGATCGAAGCGGCGAAGGCGATCGACACCAGCAGGAAGACGAACGCGGCCAGCCGCAGAAGATCCGGCGTCCCGGGGGACGGGCTGCGCGCCGCGCCCAGACGCAGGGCGA
Source organism: Candidatus Polarisedimenticolia bacterium (assembly GCA_035281445.1). Taxonomy (GTDB): domain Bacteria; phylum Acidobacteriota; class Polarisedimenticolia; order JACPZX01; family DASXTC01; genus DATEEA01. Next base: position 12,747 of record DATEEA010000117.1, on the reverse strand, counting down.
GGTCCTCCGCGAAGTGCACGCCGGCCAGCCATCCCAGGCAGAGCCCGGCGAAGGTGAGGGCGACCCGGGCCATCCCCCGCGCGGCCCCGTAGAGCAGCAGCGTCGCCGCGGCGGCCAGCACCAGGACGTCGAACAGCCCCATCCCCTCGGCCACGCCCGGCGCTACTCGCGCACCAGCAGCATGGTGACCGGATCCAGCGCGATGGTGAGGTCGGAGACATCCGGGTTGTCGTGGTCCTTCAGCAGGCGCAGGTGCACCGCCTTGCCGTCGTGGGCCAGCGACACGATGACGCTGATGTCCCCCTGCAGCCGGGCCACCGGCTCGGGGATGCCGCGCGGGTCGCGCGGGGCGTCGCGGTGGACGACCGCCGACATCCAGACCTCGGCCTCCAGCTCGCCGGCCAGACCGCGCAGCTCCGCCAGCCCGGCGGCGGTCCCCTTCTCGAAGTCGTAGCCGTCGATGACCAGCGCGCGGGGGACGAAGTGGGCATGCTCGCGCAGGAAGCCGACCGCCTCGCGCAGCCTGGCCACGGAGAAGGTCCCTCCGAGGTAGCTGTGGATGTTGCGGCTGCGCTCCATCTCCAGCCGCTCCACCCCGACGTCCTCCAGCCCGCTGCTTCGGGCCAGATCGATGAAGATCTCGTCGTAGTACTCGCGCACTTTCTCCACCGGCTGGTCCAGCGCCACGTGCAGGACCCTGCGGCCGCGCATCAGGTCGTCGAGGGCCACCCCGACCAGGAACGCCGTCTTGCCCACGCCGTGGCGGCCGGCGGCCACCCCGATGTTGCCCGGACCCAGGCCGCCGTGGATCGACTGCTCGAACACCCTCAGGGGACTGCGCTCGTTGAGCTCCTTGCGGTACATGGCGGCGTCGCTCCCTACTCTTCGTCGTCGAGGCCGGTGCCGTACTTCTTGATCAGCTCCTGGGACACCTCCGCCGGCACCGGCGCGTAGCGCGAGAACTCCATGGTGTACTCCGCCTTGCCCTGGCTGGAGGATCGCAGGTCCGTGGAGTAGCCGAACATCTCCCCCAGCGGCACGTCCGCGTCCACCCTGACGAACCCCTCCGCCTCGGTGGTGCCGACGATCATACCGCGCCTCTGCATGATGGTGCGCACGAAGGCGCCCTGGAACTCGGTCGGCCCCTCCACCGACACCTTCATGATCGGCTCCAGGATCTGCGGCTTGGCCCGGTGGTACACGTCGCGGAAGGCGCCTCGCGCCGCCGCCTGGAAGGCGTTGTCCGAGGAGTCCACCGAGTGGGCCTGCCCGTCGTCGATGACCACCCGGAATCCGGTGACCGGGAACCCGATCAGCCGCCCTTTCTTGAGCATCGATCGGAAGCCCTTCTCCACCGAGGGGATGAACTCGGTGGGGATGGCGCCTCCGTGGATCTCGTTGACGAACTCGAAGTCGCCGTCGGGGTACGGCTCCACGTAGCCGGCCACCTTGCCGTACTGCCCGGATCCCCCGGTCTGCTTCTTGTGCAAGTAGTTGAACTCCGCCCGCCGGCTGATCGCCTCGCGGTAGGCCACCTGGGGGGCGCCGGTCTCCACCTCGGCGCCGTACTCGCGCTTCATCCGCTCCACGTACACCTCCAGGTGCAGCTCCCCCATCCCCGAGATGATCGTCTCGCCCGACTCCTCGTCCACGCGCGCGTGGAAGGTGGGGTCCTCCTTGGTGAAGCGTCCCAGCGCCTTGGCGATGTTGGCCTGCGCCTTCTTGTCCTTGGCCTTGATGGTGAGGTGGATCACCGGATCGGGGACGTGCATGGAGCTCATGGCCACCCGGATCTTCTCCGAGGTGAAGGTGTCCCCCGAGGCGCAGTCGATGCCGAACAGGGCCACGATGTCCCCCGCCTCCGCGCCGGTGATGTCCTCCATCTCGTCGGCGTGCATGCGGACCAGGCGGCCGACCTTGGACTCGCGCCCGGTGCGGGCGTTGACGATGGTGTCCCCCTTGCGCAGCGAGCCCTGGTAGATGCGGATGTAGGTGAGCTGCCCGAACCGCCCTTCCTCCAGCTTGAACGCCAGGCACACCAGCGGCTCGGCCGGGTCGGTCCTCAGGGTGATGGCGGCCTCGCCCTTGTCCAGATCGACGGCCTGGTTGGCGACCTCGGTCGGGGAGGGGAGGTAGCGGGTCACCGCGTCGAGGAGCGGCTGCACCCCCTTGTTCTTGTACGCCGAGCCCAGGAAGACCGGGGTGATGTGCAGCCCGATGGTGGCCCGCCGGACGGCGGCGTGGATCAGGTCCGGGGTGACCTGGGCCGGGTCGTCCGACAGCATCGCCTCCATCAGATCGTCGGAGTGCATGGAGAGCGCCTCGAGCATGTCGTGGCGGCGCGTCTCGGCCTCCGCGCGCAGCTTTGCCGGGATCTCCTCCACGCGCACCTTCTCGCCGTTGTCCCCGTCGAAGTAGACCGCCTTCATGGCCACCAGGTCCACCACCCCATGGTGGTCCGCCTCCAGGCCGATCGGGATCTGCATGAGCACGGCGTTGTGCTTGAGCTTGTCGCGCAGTTGCTCCGCCACCCGGAAAGGGTTGGCCCCCGAGCGGTCGGACTTGTTGATGAAGGCCAGCCGCGGCACGTTGTAGCGCCGCATCTGCCGATCGACGGTCATGGACTGCGACTGCACTCCGGCCACCGCGCACAGCACCAGCACCGCCCCGTCCAGCACGCGCAGGGAGCGCTCCACCTCGATGGTGAAGTCCACGTGGCCCGGGGTGTCGATGATGTTGATGCGGTGCCCGGCCCACTCGCAGTGGGTGGCCGCAGACTGGATGGTGATCCCGCGCTCGCGCTCCAGCTCCATCGAGTCCATCTTGGCGCCGACGCCGTCCTTCCCCTTCACGTCGTGGATCACGCGGATCCGCTTGGTGTAGAAGAGGACTCGCTCGGTCAGGGTGGTCTTGCCCGAGTCGATGTGCGCGCTGATGCCGATGTTGCGCAGCTTGGCTGTGTCGCTGGTCACGTCATCCTTCCTGAGCTTCCTGATGAGTGGGGTGAGCCGTCCATGCTAGCAGGACGGCTGCCGTTTGGCCAGACCTCACCGCCTCGCCCCGCGCCGGGCGGGCGACATGACGATGTGTGGTCGGGGGTGGCGGCCTGTCGGTGCGGTGCGGAGGAGACTGGGCGGGCCGGGATCAGAGGCCCCACTTGGCCTTGTTCGCCTGCACCTCCTCGACGCTCGGCTTGGGCTTCTCGGCGTGCTTGGCCACCTCGAACAGATCGCGCTCGGAGTCGCACCGCACGTTGAGCGGGGTGTCGTCGGCGAAGGGCTCGGGGACCGCGTCCCCCGCGGTGATCGCCTCCCACGGACACTCCGGCTCGCAGGCGCCGCAGTCGATGCACTCGGCGGCCGAGATGTAGAGCTGGTCCGGCAGGTCGGCAGTCGGCTCCTTCGGGACGTAGAAACAATCCACCGGGCAGACGGCCACGCAGGCGGTGTCCTTGCAGTCCCGGCACAGTCTTGAAACGACGTAGGTCATCGCATCGGCTCCTGGGAAATGCCCTTCAGGGCGGTGCGTAAGATAGCACGATCGGGCGGCGGCTGTGGTATGGATCGTGGCCTTCGCCGGGGAGGCGCGGATGGGGCCGGGACGTGCGGTGGTGGTGGGAGCGGGGATCCTGGGGCTGTGGAGCGCTCTGCGGCTGAGGCAGGCCGGCTGGGAGGTGGAGGTGGTGGACGGCTGGGAGCCGGGGCACCCGCGCGCCACATCGGGCGACGAGAACCGGGTGATCCGCTGCGGCTACGGCGGGGCCCGGCTCTACGCCGGCTGGGCGGCGCGGGCGCTCGCGGCCTGGCGGGCCGCCGAATCGGAATGGGGGACGCGGCTGCTGCACCGGTGCGGCGTGTTGTGGATGGCGGCCTCGGCCCGGGCGGAGCCCTACCTGCGCAGCTCCCTGGAGGACCTCCGTGCGCTGGGCAAGCCGTGCGCGGTCCTGGATCCCGCCGAGCTGGCCCGGCGCTACCCCCAGGTCCGCACGGCCGGGATCCGGCTGGCCCTGCTCGAGCCGGATGCCGGGGCGCTGATGGCGCGCCGCGCCTGCCTGGCGGCCAAGGAGGCGCTGGAGCGGATCGGCGCGACCTTCCGCCGCGACTGGATCGGGGCCTCCACGCCGGCGGCGCGATCCTCGCGCGGGAGCGCCCGCCGGCTCGAGGCGGCGCGGGGCGCGTCGGGCGCGCGGTACGAGGCCGACCGGTTCCTCTTCGCGTGCGGGCCCTGGCTGCCGTCGCTCTTTCCGCAGCTCCTGGGACGCCGCATCCGCGTCACGCACAAGGAGGTCTTCTACTTCGGCACCCCCGCCGGGGACGACCGCTTCGACGCCGCCCGGCTCCCCGTCTGGATGGAGCTCGGCGCGGAGTGCTACGGCGTGCCGTCGCTGGAAGGCAAGGGCTTCAAGCTGCACCCCGATCTCCCCGGACGCCGGGTCGATCCCACCACGATGGAGCGGCGGACCTCGCCCCGCTTCCTCTCCATGGCCAGGGCCTGCCTGGCCAGGCGCTTCCCGGCCCTGCGCGGCGCCCCGCTCCTGGAGACGCGCGTCTGCCAGTACGAGAGCACCCCGGACGACCACATCCTCCTGGACCGCCACCCCTCCCTGGAGAACGTCTGGATGGTGGGAGGGGGATCGGGCCACGCGTTCAAGCACGCCCCGGTCATCGGCGAGCTGGCCGCCGAGGCCGTGGCCTCGGGGCGCCGCGACGGCATCCCTCCGGAGCTGAGACTCGATCACCGCCCCCGGGGGAGGCATTTCTAGGACCAGGCGGACCGGAGGCGCGCGGGCCCGGCCGGGAAGCGCGCGCGAAGCTCCCCCGCCCCCGTGTATCCTCTTTGACACCGTCCCCGCGGGGACGCCGCGCGGGAGCGCAGGCGGCGGAGACGCCGGCGGGGTGGATGACCCTGGTCATCCTGATCCGGGAGGAGACGTGCGCGCTCTGCCCGCAGCAGCCCTCGGGGGCTCATTGCACCAGGCCTTCTCCGTCATGAAGGGCCGCATGGCGGCCGATCCGGCGAGAGGCGGGTAGCGACGCATGTTCGCCGCCCGCACCGCCGCATGGAGCCGGCCGCCCAACCGTCTCGCGCGCGCCCTGGAGAGCCGCCGCGGACAGGGGCTGCCCGTCCTCGACCTGACCGAGTCGAACCCGACGCACTGCGGCCTGGGCCCTCCCGGCGAGGCGGTGCTCGCGGCGCTGGCCGGCCCGGCGTCGCTGCGCTACGACCCTGACCCGCGCGGGATGCCCTCGGCCCGCGCCGCCGTGGCCTGCGACTACGCGCGGCGGGGGGCGGCGGTCGATCCCGACCGCCTCGTCCTCACCGCGAGCACGAGCGAGGCCTACGGGTTCCTCTTCCGGCTGCTCGCCGACCCCGGCTCGCGCGTCCTGGTGCCGGCACCCAGCTACCCGCTGTTCGACCTGCTCGCCCAGATCCACGACGTGGCGCTGGAGCCTTACCAGCTCCTCCCGGGAGCCGACTTCGCCGTGGACCTGGACGGACTCTCGCGCGCCGCGGCGCGCGGCGCGGCGGTTCTGCTCGTGGTGAGCCCGGGCAATCCCGCCGGCGTCTTCCTGAAGGCGGCGGAGGCGGACGCCATCCTCTCGCTGGCCGCCTCCCACGGCATCCCGGTGGTGTGCGACGAGGTGTTCGGCCAGTACGGCTACGGCGCGGGGCACGGCCTGGCTCCCACCATGGCCGGGCGACCGGAGGCGCTCACCTTCACGCTGGACGGCCTCTCCAAGAAGCTGGCGCTCCCCCAGCTCAAGCTGGCCTGGATCGCGGTGGGGGGCCCCCCGCAGCACGCCGCGGAGGCGATGCGCCGGCTGGAGATCATCGGCGACACCTACCTGTCGGCGGGGACCCCCGTGCAAGCGGCGCTCTCGTCCCTGCTCGATCTGGGCGACGGAGTCCGGCACCGGATCCTGGAGCGGGTCACCGCCAACCGCGCCGCGCTCCAGCGAGGGCTGTCCGGCCACCCCGGCGCCCGGCTCCTGCCGGCAGAAGGAGGGTGGAGCGCCGTGATCCGGGCTCCCCGGTCGCGTCCCGAGGAGGAATGGGCCCTGGCGCTGCTCGGGGAGGACGGCGTGCTGGTCCATCCGGGGTGGTTCTTCGACTTCCCCGAGGACGGCTATCTGGTGGCCAGCCTGCTCCCCGAGCCGGCCCTCTTCGGCCAGGCGCTGGAGCGCCTGCTGGCGCGGCTGGCGCGCGGCTGATCGGACCCGGAGCCGTTCAGGCGGCCGGTCTTCCGTACGTCCCCATCAGCTCGGCGGTGGCCAGCACGTGCCCCTGCATCGCCGACTCGACCTCCTTGCGCCGGGCGCCCGCTGGGAGCGACAGGGTGATCTCCAGGGCGCGCAGGCGGAAGACGTAGCGGTGGGCCGGCCCCTTGGGCGGGCAGGGACCGCCGTAGCCGATCCTGCCGAAGTCGTTTCGGCCCTGCCTGGCGCCGCTGGGGAGCTCGGGATCCTTGGGGACGTCCAGGGAGAGCGCGCGGGTGACGGCGGGGAGATCGTACAGCACCCAGTGCACCCATGTCCCCATCGGGGCGTCCGGATCGTCGGCGATCAGGGCGAAGCTGCGCGTCCCCGCGGGGGGCTCGCTCCACTGCAGCGGAGGGGACTGGTCGGGACCGTCGCAGGTGTGCACCGCGGGGATCTCTCCCCCCTGGAGGAAGGCCCCGCTGGCCAGGGTGAACGGCACGTGGCTGGGCATCGCGGCACCTCCTCGGGCGCGCCGCGGCGCGCCGTGGAAAGGAAAGGGCGGCGCGGGCCGTCTCCGGCCCGCGCCGCCCGGGTGTCAGGCGTGCGCCGTCAGATCACTTGCACTTCTTCGCGCCCGGCTTCCCCTTGCAGCTTCCGGAGCAGCACTCGCCGTTGGCCGTGCAGGTCTGTCCCGCCGGCTTGCACCCGCCGCCGCCGCCGCTGCAGTTGTACAGGGCGTTGCGTCCGGCGGTGTCGTCGGTGCCCAGCGGCTTGTTGTCGCAGAAGGCCACGCTCGGGTACATCAGCGCCGCCTGCTGGTTGGAGTGACCCAGGCCGATCAGGTGCCCCACCTCGTGGGTCACCACCGACTCCAGGTAGATCTCGCTGGAGCAGGAGCCTTCGGCCACGGTGTTGAAGTTGAAGCTGGTGTTGAACACGATGTCCGCGTCGGTGATCGCCACCACGTTGAGGGAGCCGCAGGTGCCGGTCTGCCCCGTGTTGTAGAAGCCGGTGAACGTCGCGGCGATGCAGTTGCCGGAGCAGACCCCGAACGGGTCGCTGAACTCCAGGTTGCTGACCCCGTCGCCGCGGACGATGGCCGTGTTGTCGGCCTGGCTGGAGGTGACGCTCAGCACCGGGCCGCCGGGGGCGTTGTTCCAGGCGGTGACCGCGCCCAGCGTGGCGGACACGCCGCCGTCGCCGTCGGTGACGCTGGCCAGGCCGCCGTTGTCCACGTGGACCAGGCGCGGCGTGGAGAACCACTTGCGGGCCGGGCTCAGCAGGACGTACGCCGAGGCGGCCGACGTGACCATGACCGTGAGGACGGCGAAGACGGCGAGGCGGGCAATCGTTCGATTCGTGTTGGTCATCGTCCGCTCCTACCGGCTCTGGCGAAGCTGGCGGGCCAGCTCGGACAAGGGCATGCCGTCGGCCTGCCCACCCTTGAGGATCGCGTTGCCGAGCGGGTCGCGCTGGATGCGCGACACACCCGCCTCGTAGCCGGCCACCATCGGGGTTCCGTCGTTCCACCGCCCGATGAAGACCACGACCTCCTCATCCTGATCGAAGCGCGGCGCGCCGAACATCTCGATGGTGTAGTCCCCGACCGTGCCCCCGGGAACGCGGGCCACGATCAGATCCTCGGAGCGGCCGTGCAGCCGCCCCTTCACCTCGAAGGCGACCTCCGTGAAGATCATCGTGCCCTCGGCGTTCCAGTCGCTCCGGATCTCGGCCACCCGGGCGTGGATCACCGTCTCCGACATCTTCCTGAGGTCGTTGATGTCGACCTTCAGGAAGGTGGAGGCGGAGGCAGCGCCTGCGGACAGCGCCACGACGGCCAGCACCACGGCCACGACGAGCGCGTGTTGCCTGAATCGCATGCTTTTCCCCCCTGGAAAATGCCGCGCCGGAATGGCGCGGCGCCTGCATGACGGACGACGCGGTCGGTTGACCTCCCTGTAACAGGCGATTTATACCGGCTTCCGGGGCAGGGCGCAAGAGAAAACGCGCCCCGCCGGCGGTGCACGGGCCGGCCGGGGGGCCGGCCGGCGTGCGTTCGCGGGGGCTTCGGGGTAGAATGCCCGCCGCTTCGCCGCCCATCCGGGGGGTTCATGGACGACGTGCACGACGACGTGATCGGCGCCATCGGCAACACGCCGATCGTGCGCCTCAACCGGCTCAAGCCCGACACCGGCGCCGCCCTCTACGCCAAGCTGGAGTTCATGAACCCCGGCAGCTCCATCAAGGACCGCATCGCCCTGCAGATGGTCCTGGACGCCGAGGACCAGGGCCTGCTCAAGCCGGGGGGGTCGATCGTGGAGTGCACCTCGGGCAACACAGGCATGGGGCTGGCGCTGGTGGGCGCGGTGCGAGGCTACCGCACCATCTTCGTCATGCCCGACAAGGTGAGCGGAGAGAAGATCAAGGCGCTGCGCGCCTTCGGCGCGCGGGTCATCACCACCCCCACCGCCGTCGCCCCCGACGACCCGCGATCCTACTACTCGGTGGCCCGCAGGATCTCCCAGGAGACCCCCAACTGCTTCTTCGCCAACCAGTACCACAACATGTCCAACCCCCTGGCCCACGAGCGCACCACCGGGCCGGAGATCTGGCGGCAGATGGGCGAGTCGCTCGACGCGGTGGTGATCGCCTCCGGGACCGGCGGCACCATCAGCGGGATCGGCCGGGTGCTGAAGGCCCGCAAGCCTTCAGTGAAGATGATCTGCATCGACCCGGTCGGGTCGATCTTCTACGACTACTGGCGGACCGGGAAGGTCCCCGACCTGTTCAAGACCTACAAGGTGGAGGGGTTCGGCGAGGACTTCCTCCCCGCCACCATCGACTTCCGGCTGGTGGACGAGGTGGTCCAGGTCTCCGACCGGGAGTGCTTCCTGACCGCCCGCGAGCTGACCCGCAAGGAAGGGCTCTTCACCGGCGGCTCGGGAGGAGGGGCCGTGGCCGGCGCGCTGAAGTGGGCCAGGGCCCACCCCGAGGCGCGCACCATCCTGGTCATCCTCCCCGATTCCGGCTCCCGCTACCTGAGCAAGGTGTACGACGACCATTGGCTCAAGGAGAACTCCTTCCTGGACGACGACGCGCGCCACGGCACGGTGCGCGATCTGCTGGAGCGTCGCGGGCGGCCCCCGCTGGTGAGCGCCGAGGCCACCGCCGGGGTGCAGGAGATCGTGGCCCTGATGAAGCGCCACGGCATCTCCCAGGTCCCCATCATGGACGGGCCGCGCCTGGTGGGGATGATCACCGAGGTGCGCCTGCTCAAGACGATGCTCGACGATCCGGCCAGCGTGGACCGGCCGGTGCGCGAGCTGGCCGAGTCGTCCTACGCCCTGGTGGCCCCCGACACGCCCGTCGCCCGCCTGTCGGCGATCTTCGCCGAGGGGAGCGTGGCCGTGGTGCAGGAGGACGGGCGCGTCACCGCCGTCATCACCAAGATCGATCTCATCGACCACCTCGCCGGCGCGCAGGGCTGATCGGGCGCCGGCCCATCGTCCCGGAGGACCCTCCATGATCGCCGGCTCGTCTCGCCGCGCCCGCCTCGCCGCGCGCGGCGCCGCCCTGCTGCTGTCCGCCCTGGCCGTGCCCGTCCCGCCCGCCGCCGGCCAGGGCCGCTCCGCGGAGTCCCGCCCACCGGCGGAGCTGCGCGTCCCAGCGGAGCACCTCAAGTCGCTGAAGTGGCGCTCCGTGGGCCCGGCGGTGATGGGAGGCAGGGTCTCCTCCATCGCCGTGGATCCCCGCAACCCGTTCGTGTTCTACGTGGGGCTCGGCACCGGCGGCATCATGAAGACCACGGACAACGGCGTGACCTGGAGCGGGATCTTCGAGAACGAGGCGGTCGCCTCCATCGGCGCCCTGGCCGTGGCCCCCTCCGACCCCAACGTGATCTACGCCGGGACCGGCGAGGCCAACGGCCGCAACAGCTCGTCGTGGGGCAACGGCGTCTACCGCAGCGACGACGCCGGAGGGACCTGGCGGCACCTCGGCCTTCCGGACAGCCACAACATCGCCCGGGTGGTGGTGGACCCGGCCGACCCCGGCGTGGCCTACGTGGCGGCCATGGGACACCTGTGGGGCTACAACGAGCAACGAGGGGTGTTCAAGACCACCGACGGCGGCAGGAGCTGGACCCCCTCGCTGCAGGCCGGTCCCAAGGTCGGCTGCATCGACCTGGTCATGGATCCCTCCGACCCGCGCGTGCTGTACGCCGCGCTCTACCACAGGATCCGGCGCCCCTGGAGCTTCGAGAGCGGCGGGGACGGCGGCGGCATCTTCAAGAGCTCCGATGCCGGCCGCACCTGGGCCCGTCTGACCGAGGGGCTCCCATCGCAGACCGGGAGGATCGGCCTGGACATCCACCGGGCCGACCCCCGCATCCTCTACGCCGTGATCGAGAGCGACGCCGGCGGCCAGTCCTCCATCGACGACTTCAGGAGCCGCGCCGGCGGCGTCTTCCGCTCCGACGACGCCGGGGCCACGTGGAAGCGGGTCAACGATCTGGCCCCCCGCGCCTTCTATTTCAGCCAGATCCGGGTGGACCCCAAGGACCCCCGGCGCGTCTACGTGCTGGGGTTCCTCCTGCACGTCTCCGACGACGGCGGCGCCACCTTCCGCGACGACGGGGCCAAGGCCGTGCACGTCGATCACCACGATCTGTGGATCGATCCCGCCGACACCAACCACCTGCTGCTGGGCAACGACGGGGGCGTCTACGCCAGCTACAGCCGATCCAAGAGCTGGGACTTCTTCAACAACTTCGCGGCGGGCGAGTTCTACCGGATCACCGTGGACATGGAGACGCCGTACCGCATCGCCGGCGGCCTGCAGGACAACTTCAACTGGATCGGGCCCAGCGCCACCCGCGGCAAGGACGGCATCACCAACGGCGAGTGGCGATCGCTGGGAGGGGGCGACGGCTTCTACAACATCGTCGACCCGGCCGAGCCGCACGTGGTGTACGCCGAGTCGCAGGAAGGGTACGCCTTCCGCCTCGACCTGAAGACCGGACAGCGACGATCCCTCCGCCCCGAGGCCAAGGAGGGGAGCCCTCGCTTCCGCTTCCACTGGAACACCCCTCTCATCATGTCCCCGCACGACCGCACCGTGCTCTACATGGGGGGCAACAGGGTCTTCCGCCTGACCGAAAGGGGGGACCGCTGGCGGGTCATCAGCCCGGACCTGACCACCCAGGATCCGGAGCGCATCCAAACGGTCGGGTCGGGCGCGGAGAACCACGCCACGATCTACACGCTGGCCGAGTCGCCTCTGCGCAAGGGGCTGCTGTGGGCCGGCACCGACGACGGCAAGGTGTGGGTGACCGAGGAGGCGGATGCGGAGGCCCCGCGCTGGACCGACCTGACCGCCGCCCTGGTGAAGGCCGACAAGCGGGCGGCCGGGCTGTGGATCAGCCGCATCGAGGCGTCGCCGTCCGACGAGAGCACCGCCTACGCCGCGGTGGACGGGCACACCAGCGACGTGTTCACTCCCTTCGCCTTCGTCACCCGCGACCGGGGCCGCACCTGGTCGCCGATCGCGGCCGGGCTGCCGGAAGGGGGCCCGGTGAAGGTGGTGAGAGAGGACCTGCGCAACCCGGGCCTGCTGTTCGCCGGCACCGAGTTCGGCATCTTCGCCTCCTTCGACCGGGGGACGAGCTGGACGCGGCTGGGCTCGGGTCTGCCCACGGTGGCCGTGGACGACATCGTGATCCATCCGCGCGAGCGCGACCTCGTGATCGGCACGCACGGCCGCAGCCTCTTCGTGCTCGACGACATCCGGCCGCTCCAGGAGATGACCCCCGAGACGCTCGGCAAGGACCTCCACCTGTTCTCCATGCGCCCGGCGCTGGAGTTCCACTTCCTTCCGGAGGGGGCTCTGTGGAGCCCCCGGATCTTCCGCGCCGACAACCCGCCCTTCGGGTTGATCATCCAGTACCACGTCCGCCGCTTCACCGGCGACGAAGCCAGCATCCGGATCGCGGGCCCGGACGGGCGCACCGCGCGCACCCTCACCGGGCCGGCCCGGCCCGGCCTCAACCGCGTGGTGTGGGACCTGCAGCCGGACAAGGATCCTTTGTGGGACTTCCCCACCCCGTCGGGACAGCCCCGTCTGGTGCGCCCGGGGGAGTACACGGTCACCGTGTCGGTGGGCGGGACCAGCCAGACCGGCCAGGCCGTGGTGGAGGCGGTGGAGGGGTTCGAGCCGGAGTGACGGTCAGGCCGGCGCCTCGGCCGACGCCGCCCGCGGCATCCCGTGGCGCCGCTGCAGCGCGTAGAACGAGGCGCCGCCCCACGGGAAGAGCACGGCGTAGTGCGCCAGGCGCGCCAGGAGCACCCCGGCCGCGGCCGACTCCTCGTCCACGCCCAGGGCGATGAAGGCGTAGATGAGCGAGGCCTCGGTCACGCCCGACCCTCCCGGGGCGGCGGCCATCACCTGGATGAACCCCGCTCCGGCCACCGCGAAAGCCGCCTCCGCGGCCCCCACGCGGGCCCCGATGGCGGCGAAGGCGATCATCTGGACGCCGGCCACTCCCGCGAAC
>DATEEA010000116.1:0-3091 GCA_035281445.1 Candidatus Polarisedimenticolia bacterium | reverse complement strand
GGTCTGCGGGTACCCGGCGGCCACGCTCAGCGCCACGGCGCCGGACGCCAGCAGGAGCCCGCGCAGCGGACGGCCCCGACGCCAGACGACCAGCCCCAGCACCATCATCGGCAGCCAGGCCGCGGCGGCGAGCTTGTTGGGGAACTCCACGTGCGCCGCCATCCACCCGCTCAGCGCGTAGGCCAGGCCTCCGGCCGCGGAGGCGGCCCGGCTGCGGCCGAAAGCCCGAAGCAGCCGGTGCATCATCCAGGCGGTCAGCCCCGACTGCAGCACCAGGAAGGGCGCCATCCCCGCGGGGGAGCCGAGCAGCCAGAAGGGGAGATTGAGCGGGTAGAGCAGGCCCGACTGCATGTTGGCCAGGAACGGAGTGCCGGCGTAGGCGTACGGATTCCACAGCGGGACCTCCCCGTGCCAGAGACTGCGCGAGGCGAACTCGCGCCAGGGATGGAACCAGTTGAACAGGTCCCTCAGCAGATAGGCCTTCCCCTGGAGGGTGACCTCGTGGTGGCAGAGCACGGGGGCGGCGAAAAGAAGAGCCGGCACGAGGGCCCGGCGGGCCCGGCTCACCGCTCCTGCCCGGCCTGCGTGAGGGACTGGATCCGCTCCACGATGCTGTTCTGGGTCTCTCCCCAGTCCTCGGGCGGCTCGGCCAGCGACGTCTGGTCGAGAGTGGACTGAACCCGCGCGTAGAGGTCCATCCACTCCGCGCAGAGATCGTAGAACGCGGCGTCCTCCCGCGCGCGGGCGCTCACCGAGCCCAGGAACCGGAGCCGCGCGCGGGCGAGCGAGCCGGCCGCCTCCAAGTCCTGTCGCAAGGAGAGACCCTGCGAGGAGGACTCGCGCCACACGCTCACGGCGCCGGTCCCCTCGGCCCCCTGCTGCAGCCTGGCCACGTGGCGCTCGGCGATGTGCTGCAGGCGGTCGGTGGCGCGATCCCCGCGCTCGAAGACCCCCGCCTTCTCCCACAAGGCTCCGAGGACCGCGGCCGGGGCCAGCAAGGACACCACGGCCGCGGCGCCGGCCAGGCGGCGCAGCCGGCGCGCCGCCGGCAGGCTCGAGCCCCAGGCCGCGGCGGCGCCCCGGAGCAGTCCCTCCCCGCCCACGATGATGGGGTAGGCCGCCAGCAGCATCACGGGGGACGCGAGGAGCAGGGGAGGGCGAAGCAGGCGGATGAGCGTCAGCATGACGGCCATCGCCGTCAGGCCGACCGGGAGCAGGAGGGCGCCGCGGCGCAGCCAGCTCTTCCCTTCGGTCAGAGGATCGCCTGTGGTCCGTGCCGTCGCCTGGGTCTGCCGATCCGCCGCGCTCATGGGTCAGCCCATTCCAGCACGGCCTTCGCCCCGCGTCCAGCGCGCGCCGGCTTGACACCCCCGGAAGCGGCGGGCAGACTCGGCACCCGAGGAGACCGGGCCGCCGGCCCGACGACACCGCTCATGCCGACCCGCCCAACACCGCGCGCCGCGCCTCGCCCCCCTGCGCGCGCCCTGCCCGCGGCCATCGTCTGCGCGGCGGCGCTGGCAGCCTGCCTGCCGCTGCTCATCCACGCCCCGCTGCCGGCCGGAAGCGACGTCTACGCCAACCAGCATTACCTGCAAGCGTTCATGAAGGCCTTCTCCGAGGGGGATCTCTATCCCCGCTGGACCGACACCACGAACCAGGGAATGGGAGGGCCGTCGTTCCTGCTGTTCCCGCCGCTGGCCTTCTACGGCGCGGGCGCGGCCTCGTGGCTGGCCGGCTCGACCATCGGCGGTCTGAAGCTGTACGTGATGGCGGTGACCTTGCTGAGCGGCTTCGCCTTCCATGCGCTGGCCAGGCAGTGGGCGGGCCCGGGGATCCCGGCGGCCATCGCCGCCGCCGTCTATGTCCTCCTGCCGTACCGCATCCTGGACGTGTACCAGCGGTTCGCGCTGTCGGAGACGACCGCCTTCGTCTTCCTGCCCCTCATCCTGCTGTTCGCCCGCAGGGCGATGCTGGCCGCCCGTCCCCTCGACGTGGCCGGCCTGGCCCTGGCCTACGCCGGGTTGATCGCCACGCACCTGGCCAGCACGTTGATCGTCTCGCTCTTCCTGATGGTGTGGCTGGTCTGGGAGGCGCGCGCCGCGTGGCGGTCGCTCCTGCGCCCGGCCGCGGCCCTGGCCTGCGGCGCGGCGATGGCCGGTCCGGTGCTCCTGCCGGCCATGATCGGGAAGCGGCATGCCAACATCTCCTGGGTCCGGGAGATGCCCAACGGGCACTACCGGATCAACTTTCTCTTCAAGGACGACGTGCTCCCCGGGCTCGGCTTCAAGGATCCGGTGAAGCCCCCCGTCCTCAAGTCGGCGCACACCCAACTGGCCCTGGCGATGGTGGCGGCGGCGATGGCCTGGGCCTGGACCGCCGCCTCCCAGCGCCGCCGGCGCGCCGACGTCGCGGCGCTGGCGGCCGCCTGCGCCGCCGCCTACCTGCTGCAAGTCGAGATCTCAGATCCGGTCTGGAGGATCATCCCCGAGCTGGCCACGGTGCAGTTTCCGTGGAGGTTCCAGACCCTGATGGTGCTGACCGCGGCGCTGGCGGCCGCCTACGCCCTCTCCTCGGGGTGGGGGAGGGCGGGAGGGGCGGGCGCCGCTTCACGGCCGGTGCTCGGCGCGGCGGGATTGTTGCTGGGGGTGGTGCTCCTGGCGAACCTGGCGGCGAGCCTGCAGAACGCCTACCTCAAGCCGTTCGCCTACACCGTGGAGATCAACAACGGGGCCGGGGTGCGAGGCTGGGTGGAGCCGGCCCTCACGCCGCGGCAGTTCTCCGGCTACAGGACCTTCAAGCGCACCCCGATCGAGATGCCGGAGGCGTCCTTCGCCGAGGGGACAGGAGAAGCGACGGTGGAGGACTGGGCCTCCTCGCGCCGGCGTCTGGCGGTCCAGAGCGCGTCGGGCGGCGTGGTCCGGCTGCGCAGCTTCTGGTTCCCGGGATGGAAGGCCACGCTCGACGGCGAGCCGCTGGAGACCCTCGCCTGGCCCCCCTTCGCCGCCCTCTCCTTCCGCGTCCCTCCCGGGCGGCACGTGGCGGAGGTCCGGTTCGCTCCGGCCGCTTCGCGCCGGGCCGGCGCCTGGTCCGC
>DATEEA010000115.1:0-3136 GCA_035281445.1 Candidatus Polarisedimenticolia bacterium | reverse complement strand
CGCCGCGGCCTACGCGCTGAAGATCCCCGTCCTGGTGTCGGCCCGCAGTCGGGTCCGGCATGACGGCCATGAGTACTCGATGCCGCCCGATACCCTGGGCCAGGCCGCGACCCTGCACCTGTACCCGAACCGGGTGGAGATTGTCAACAGGCACCCAAATCTCCCCACCTGCCGGCATCGAAAATTCCCCACCCCCGGGGTTCACTCCGTGGCCTCGGCGGGGCGGACGAGGCCGGCCTTGAGCTTGTCCTTGAGCCGGTAGGAATTGCCCCGGATGTTGAGGGTGATCGCGTGATGGAGGATGCGGTCGAGGACGGCGGTGGCGATGACGCGATCCCCGAAGACCTCGCCCCAGCTGCCGAAGCTCTGGTTGCTCGTGAGGATCATGGGGCCGCGCTCGTACCGGCGGCTGATGAGCTGGAAGAAGAGGTTCGCCCCGGCCCGGTCGATCGGCAGGTAGCCGATCTCGTCGATGATGAGCAGCCGGGGCACGGTGTAGATCTTCAGGCGGTCGTCCAGGCGGCCCTCGGCCAGGGCGCGGGTGAGGCTGGTGATGAGGGCCGCGGCCGTGGTGAAGAGGACGCGGTAGCCGCGCTCGATGGCCTTGAGGCCGAGGCCCACGGCCAGGTGGGTCTTGCCAACGCCGGGCGGGCCGAGGATGACGAGGTTGTCGCCGTGCTCGATGAAGTGGCCGGTGCTCAGCGTCTGGATCTGCTTCTTGTCGAGGGAGGGCTGGTAGCTGAAGTCGAAGGCGTCCAGGCCCTTGACGAAGGGGAAGCGGGCGAGCTGGGTGCGCATGGTGACGTGCTTGGCGGTCTTGGAGGCGACCTCCTCGGTGAGGACCTGGTCGAGGAAGTCGGCGTAGGAGAGCTCCCGGCTGGTGGCCTCCTGGAGCAGGGCCTCCAGGCGGTCGCGGCTCTTGAAGAGGCGCAGCCGCTGCAGGTGCTCCTGGAGGCGCTCGAGCTGGGCGGCGGTCATGCCGACACCTCGGCCGGCGTGCGATCGAGCCCGCCAGCGGCCCCAGGAGCCACGATCGTGAGGGGGGCCGCTATCTCGGTATCCCCCAGGAGCGCGTCATAGACGGCCAGGTCGCGGACCTCGACGACCGGCGGACTGGCGGTGGCCCGGCGCGCCGGCGGCGTGGAGTGGCGCTGGCGCGCCGTGCGTGCGCTGGCTCCGGGGCCGTGCTCGGGCAGGATGCGGAGCTGGTGCCGGCCCACGCTCTCGGCGTGCTCAGCCACCAGGGTCCCGCGGTGGAGGATCTGCAGCCGGCCGTTGCGGCGGTGGACCTCGACGGCCTGCCCGACCAGCGTGAACGGGACCGAGTAGCGGTTGGTGTCGACGCTGACGAGCCAGTCGTCGGCGACGAGGCGGGCCAGCGGGGCCTCGAGGCGGAAGCTCGGCTGGCCGCGGGTCGGCACCAACACGGCGCGCTCCTGGGTGAAGCGATCGAGCGGCCGCTCGTGCGTGGTGCCGTGGATGCGCACGTCGGCGACGGTGGCCATCCACTCGAGGAGCTGCTCGTGCAGATCGAGATCGTCGACGAACTCCCGGCCAGCCAGGAAGTTGCCTTTGAAGTACTTCACCCCGGACTCCACCTTGCCCTTGGTCTGCGCCCGATACGGCCGGCACAGCCGGGGCTCGAAGCCCCAGTAGTCGGCGAAGGCCCGGAAGGTGGGGTTCCAGATGATGCGGCCCTGCTCCGTCCCCTGGCACACGGTGCGGGGCCGATCGTAGAGATGCTCGCGGGTGCGACCGCCGAAGTGCTCGAACGCCCGCTCGTGCGCGTCGAGGAACTGGGGCAGCGTTTCGTTGGGGCTGATCTGGTAGAAGCTCCGGCGGCTGAAGCCGAGCGTCAGGACGAAGACATGCCGGACGCGCGGCTGCTGGCGGAAGGGCACCGTGGCCGTCCCCCAGTCGATCTGGCTCTGCGCTCCCGGCGGCGTCTCGAACCGCGTCACCGTCCCCTCGGCCAGCAGCCGGGCGGTGCGCAGGGGGCGGACGAAGCGCCGGACGGTATCGTAGCCGCCCCGGTAGCCCTGCTGCCGGAGCTCTTGGAACAGCACCTGGGCCGAGTAGCGCACCTTCGGGGCCCGCGCCTGCAGATACTCGGCGTGCGGCGTCAGCAGGGTCTCGGCGGGCGCGGGCCGCTGATACGGGCGCCACGTCGTGTCCTGCAGGCAGCGACGGACCGTCTTGCGGTCCAGCTCAAACCGCCGGGCCAGCTCGGCGATGGGCACCCGCTCCTGCTGCCAGAGCCGGCGCAGCTCCTCCCAGCGCTCCTGTCGGACCATCGGCACCTCCTCCGGGGGGATGACCTCTGGGCCGATGGTGGCGGTGTGGTGGTCAATCTCGGTCGACATTCCCGTCCCTCCTCAGCAAAGGGGGGTGGGGAATTTTCAATGCCCACAACTGGGGATTATTGCGTGCCTGATGACAAGCCGACCGGGCGCCCACCGGATCGCGTCCGGTGACGCCGAGCGGTCGGCGTGTGGCGCCGGGCCAGCGGCGCGAGGTCCGTTGCGGCCTCGTCTAGGCTGACCCGGCATCCGCACCTCAGTCGCCGGAAGGCCGGACTTGGATGTTGCCGCGGTCGATCGGGAAGAGTGGCCGCTCGACGCCCGTCTCGCAGTGCTGGAGCGGCGGGCCGAAACCGGGAGGCTGGCAAGGTCAGGCGGCGCATCGCGTCCTTCGCCGTTGTCTACGACGGTGATGATTTCGCCCAAGGCTGCGAACATCATCACGACGAGCAGCAACACGGTGACACGGCGGACCTACACGTGCATGGGGCACCTCCTGGTTACGTCGCGCACGGCCGCGGACGCGGGATCCCTCGCCAAGGCGAACGGTCAGGTCGGGGCCATCACGGGCAGCGGAGAACAACTGGAGGACCGCGACTGGTGTGCTGTTCAGGTCGGTACATCTTGGCTTACCAGCGGCTTGCGCCGCTCCGAGCGGTGGACTGCTTGCCGCGATCGGCGGGTCGGAATGTGCGCCAGGACGGCGGGCCGGGACAAGGGGCTGGCGTATGGGGTTTTCCCCAACAGCCGCGGGCCAGTCAGTGCCCGGCGCAGGAGGAGAGTTGCGTCAGTTTCGCCGCGCCAGCGCCGCCAGATCGATCGCCGCCTCATCGGGC
>DATEEA010000114.1:0-16219 GCA_035281445.1 Candidatus Polarisedimenticolia bacterium | reverse complement strand
TCCGGACGGTCGCCCTCGTCCCCTTCGCCGGCCCCGGCGCCGATCCCGTGTCCTGGCGCGCGCTGCGGGACGCCCTGGGCGCCGAGCTGCCGCGGCTCGGCCTGCAGCCGGCCGGCCACGCGGCCGTGGACGCCTTCCTCTCCCGGCGCCGGGCCACGGATCCACCCCTCCTCGGCAGGAGCGACCTGCGCGGACTGCGCGACGCCGTGGGGGCCGACCTGGTGATGGCCGGGGTGCTTCACCGCTGCCGGCAGCAGCCTCCGTTCGCGGTCAGCCTGACCGGCTGGCTCATCGACACGGCGAGCGGGGAGATCGTCGCCGCCGGCATGGTCTCGCTGGAAGGGGACGCCCTCCGAGGTCCCTTCGGTCCGGGAGGAGACGTGACGTTCGAGCGCACGGTGGCCGAAGCGGCTCGCCGGCTCCGCCTGCTGCTCGGACAGGAGCCGGCGCCGCGCCCGCCCACCGCCACCCGGCCCACGATCTGAGCCGGCTCCGGCTGCGGGCCCTCCTTCGGATCAGGCAGCCCTTGGGGGTGCGGCGGGCTCGCCCCTCGCGCCGGCGGGCGTCCCGGGCAGTCCCACCGTCACGGTGGTCCCCTTGCCGGGCTCGCTGGCCAGCAGGATCGTGCCGCCGTGGGCCTCGACGATCGTCTTGACGATGGGCAGGCCGAGGCCCGTGCCGCGGGCCTTGGTGGTGTAGAAGGGCTCGAAGGCGCGGGACAGCTCCTCGGCGGTCATCCCCGGGCCGTCGTCCACGAGCCGGACGACCACCCTGCCGGCCGACACGGCGGTTCCGATCCTGAGGATGCCGCCGGGATCCATCGCCTGGCAGGCGTTCAGGATGAGGTTGTGGAGCGCCTGCTCGATCAGGCGCGGATCCACCTCGGCGCTCAGGGGGCCCTCGGAGAACAGCCGCACCACCAGGCGGTCGCGCGCGTCGGGGCTGGAGGAGGCCGCCTCGATGGCCCGCTCCACCACGGCGTTGATGTCGGCCTCGGTGCAGGCCGGCCGGCCCGGGCGGGCGTAGGACAGGAGGTCGTCGATGATGTGGCCGATGCGGCCGATCTGGAGGTGGACCTCGTCGCTGACCTCCTGCGGCAGCTCCCTCCAGGCGCTTGTTCGCTCCAGCACCTGGATGGTCCCCCAGATGCCTGCAAGTGCGTTGCGCACCTCGTGGGCGGTGCTGGCGGCGGCCTGACCGATGGCCGCCAGCTTCTCCGCCTGCAGCAGGCGGCTCGCCATCTCGTTCTGGGCGGTGATGTCGCTCACGATGGCCGAGGTCCCCGTGATCCGCCCCTCGCTGTCCTTCAGGAGCGTCCTCGTCAGGCGCACCAGGATGATGGAGCCCTCCTTGCGGCGCCGCCGGGTCTCCAGGTTCCGGATGCAGCCGTCGCGGCGGACCTCTCCCACGATCCGCTCCAGCTCCCCGGCCGCCAGGAGATCGGGAGGGACGATCGGCTCGAGACTCCGGCCGAGCATCTCCGTCTCGGTGAAGCCGTACATCCGCTCGGCGGCCTTGTTCCAGCTCGTCACGCGGCCGTCGTTGTCCAGGCTGATGATCGCCTCGCCGGCGTCCTGCACGATGTTCTCGAAGAAGGCCTTGGTGCGGTGTGCCTGCTGGGAGGCCCGGCGCAGATCGTTCTCGTACCGGCGGCGGTACAAGATCATCAGCCATGCGGTCAGGCCGGTCATGAAGACGGCGGTGGTGACTCCCCGCACCAGGTAGAACAGCGGCCCGTCGAGCCGGCTGGCGCGGGCCAGCTCCTCGACCCCTTCCCAGAAGGCGAAGAGGAGGATCATCACCCCCAGCAGGATGGCCACGATCCGGGCGATGGTGAGGTGCATCAGGACCTCAGGGCCAGCGTGAACATGACGTAGGCCCAGTGGGAGGGGTCTGCGCCCCGGGTGCGCCGGGCGAACCGCCCGGGCTCGAAGCGGCTGGCGCCGGCCTCGATCCAGACGTCCTCTTCCAGGGCCAGCTTGTAAAGGATGTCCAGCTCCGCGCCCACGTGGCTCCCCGAGGATCCCGATGGGTCGAATCCCAGCACCTCGCCGCCGGCGTCCTTCCAGGGACCTGCCTCCTCCTCCAGGAGGAATCGGTGGCCCTTCACCAATGCGGTGTGTCGCTTCGCGCCGAGCCGCACCCCGGCGTAGGGACCGCGCAGGTTCCGCCATCCCTGGAGGTCCGCGTAACCGTAATGAGGGTGGTTGGTGGGAAAGAAGTTGAAGAACTCCTGGCGCCGCCCGTCGGAGGGGTCCTCGTCCCCGGTGGCGAAGTCGAAGCCGGCGAACGGGCGCAGGATGACGCGCTCGCCGAAGGAGGCGCCGATCTGGACGGCGCCGGCCCAGGCGTCGAGGTCGTCCCCTCTCCAGCGGCCGGCCTGGACCGCCGCCTCGGCGGTCAGGTCGAAACGGCCCCAACGGTCCTTCACGCGCGCCCCCAGCGCGCCGACCGTGCTGGAGTCGAGGCTCCCCAGCTCGCCGGCCGCCTCCAGTCCGTCTCGAAAGACCAGCAAGTACCCTTCGTGCTCGGCGTCCTCGCGCGGCGCCGCCCGGCCGTAGAGGCCGTACAGGCCGCTGCCGCTGGTGGCGCCCCCCGACTGCCGGGAGGCCACCCGCGCCCCGAGGACGTCCAGGAAGTGCCTCCCGCGCGCCACCCGCGCCCGTACGCCGTCGAAGGACCGTCCGACGTTGTTCCAGCCGAAGGCCCCCAGCAGCCGCTCGTCGCCGTAGGCCCACTCCTGCCTGCCGGCGTCCACCCGCAGCAACCCGTCGCCGGCGCCCGGAGTGAACCGCACGTAGCCCTGGTGCAGATCGAGGTTGCGCTCGTTGGACGCGGTGGAGGCCTCCTCACCAGCGGCGCGGGAGTCCTGCGCCTGGACGAACAGGGACCATCGATCCCCGGCGTCAAGGAGGAGCCCCACGCGCAGCCGCATCAGGCCCAGACGCGAGTCGTCGTCGAGCCGGGAGTCGAGGTCGGCGTCGTCGCGCCACTCGGGGCGCAGGCGCGCCTCGGCCTGAAGGGCCCAGCGCAGCCTGGTCGAGGCAGGCTCCGGGGGGGACTCCTGGCCGCGGGCCGGAGCGGCCAGGCCGACCAGGATCGTCAGCAGGAGGAGGCGTCGAGGCACGGACGTGGCGGCGCGGGGATGGTCAGCCGGAGACGGAGACATCGTCGCCGATGAGCTCGCGGTAGTAGCGGGCGAGCTGGGCGTCGTCGAAGCCGTTCCATCCCTCGCAGGTGTCCTTCTCCAGGCACTGAGCGTCGCAGGAGATCGGCACCTGGTCCACGATCTGGCGAGCGAGCTGCCAGCGGTCGGCGAGGTCCTCCATCTGGCCGCGCGACAGCGGCCGGTCCTTGTGCAGCCAGTAGTACTTCCGGCGGAGCTGCTCGTCGGTCAGGTCGCGGAAGCCGCGGCAGTAGATCCCCTTCTCGCCGGCCACGCGGCACATGGAGTGATCGTCGTCCACCATCTCCAGCAGTCTGGCGCGGATGGCCTCGATGGCCTGGGAACGGGTCAGGGTCTTCACGGCTGCCTCCTTCGCGGCCTGCTCGCCGCGCGTCTGCCCGGTGCTCTCGTCCGAACGAGTGAGATTGCAACCGCCGTACCAGGGATGACCCGCCGGAGCGGAGCCTCCACCCGGGCGAGGGTGCGGGGAACGGCCCAGAGGGTGCGCCATATCGCCCGTGAACGAAGAGGCCAGCCGTCAAAGGGACCGACCCGCGGTGGGGGAGCGCCTCCCCAGCCGGGGCGGGGGGTGGGATACAATGCGCCTCGCATGGAGAGCATGTTCGAGGAGATGAAGCGGTACGTCGGCTTCACGCAGGACGACGCGGAGAACCTGGCAGGATTCCGGCCGCTGGCCTCTCCCTTCTTTCCACGCATCGCCGACGAGTTCTACGCCAGGATCCGCGAGCACCCCCGGGCCCACCAGGTCTTCTCCGGGCCGGAGCAGGTGGAGCGGCTCAAGCTGACGCTGCAGCTCTGGGCCGACAGGCTCCTGGCGGGGCCTCATGACGAGGAGTACTTCCGGCTGCGCTGCCGGATCGGCCGGATGCACGTGCAGATCGGCCTGCAGCAGATGTACATGTTCACCGCCATGCACCAGATCCGCGAGGCGTTCCGGCGGATCGCCTTCCAGCGGATCCCCGACGATGAGGCCAAGTCCCGGGTGATCGGGTCGCTGCACAAGATCCTCGACCTGGAGCTGGCCATCATGCTGGAGACCTACCGCGAGGACTACGTGGAGCGGCTCTGGCGCTCCGAGAGCCAGGCTTCGCTCAAGCGCCTGGCGGCCATCGGCGAGGTGGCCGCTTCGGTGGCCCACGAGGTGCGCAACCCCCTGGCCGGGATCAGCGGCGCGGTGGAGGTGCTGCGCGACGATCTGCCGCCGGACAGCCCCCGCCGGGAGGTGATCCGCGAGGTGCTGTGGCAGATCCGCCGCCTCGACGAGCGGGTCCGGGACCTCCTCATCTATTCCCGCAGCGTCGCCCTGAGGCCGGCGCCGTCGAGGCCCGCCGAGCTGATCGCCTCCACCTTGTCGCTCCTGGCCGAGGAGCCGCTGATGAAAGGGATCCGGGTGAAGGTGTCGGTCCAGGAAGGGATCGGGGACCACCTGCTGGACCGCGGGCTCATCATCGAGTCGCTGGTCAACCTCATCCGCAACGCGAGCGACGCCATGGGCGGCAAGGGGGAATTGAAGATAGAGGCCCGGCGCCGTGACGGGGTCCTGGTGCTGGCCCTGGAGGACGCGGGGCCGGGCGTCCCAGCCGGACGGCGCGAGGAGATCTTCGCGCCGTTCTTCACCACACGGCCCCAGGGGACGGGGCTGGGTCTGGCCAACGCCCGCAAGGCGGCGGAGGCCCACGGCGGCACGCTGATCTGCGAGGAGGGGACGGCGGGAGGAGCCCGGTTCGTGATGACGCTGCCCGCTTCGCCCGGGGCGCGGGAGACGGGGGAGAGTTGGCCGAGCGCATCCTGATCGTCGAGGACGAGAAGCTGCTGCGCTGGGCGCTGCGGGAGCGGCTGGCCAAGGAGGGTTACGACGTCGTGGAGGCCGCCTCGGGCGCCGCCGGAAAGCGGGCCGTCGAGGAGGAGAGCCCCGACCTCGTCCTGCTCGACTTCCGGCTCCCCGACATGACCGGCCTGGACGTGCTCAAGGACGTGGTGGACCGGCGCCAGGACATCCCGGTCATCCTGATGACCGCCTACAGCACCGTGGAGACGGCGGTGGAGGCGATCAAGCTGGGCGCCTTCGACTACATCAACAAGCCGTTCAATCAGGAGGAGATGATTCTCCTGATCGCCAAGGCCCTCGAGACCAGCCGGCTGCGGCGCGAGGTGCGGGCGATGCGCCGCCAGCAGGAGGAGCAGTACGGGCTGACCAACATCGTGGGGAGCAGCCAGGCCATGCGCGAGGTCTTCCGCATGATCCACAAGGTCGGCCGATCCGCGGCCAGCACCGTGCTGATCACCGGCGAGAGCGGGACGGGGAAGGACCTGGTGGCCAAGGCCATCCACTACGCCAGCGACCGGGCCGGCGGGCCGTTCATGAACATCACCTGCACGGCGCTCCCCGAGAACCTGCTGGAGAGCGAGCTGATGGGGCACGAGCGGGGCGCCTTCACCGACGCCAAGACCTCCAAGCAGGGGCTGTTCGAGCTGGCCAGCGGCGGATCCATCTTCCTGGACGAGGTGGGGGACATGGGGATCCTGCTGCAGGCCAAGCTGCTGCGCTTTCTCGAGGAGAAGACCTTCAAGCGGGTGGGCGGGGTGCGCGACCTCAAGGTGGACGTGCGCGTGATCGCCGCCACCAACCGCGACCTGGCCAAGGCGGTGAAGGAGGGTCGCTTCCGGGAGGACCTCTACTACCGGCTCAAGGTGGTGCCGATCGTGCTGCCGCCGCTGCGGGACCGCGTCGAGGACCTCGACGCCCTGGTCCGCCATTTCATCGACCAGTTCAACCGGGAGTTCAAGAAGTCCTGCCGGGGGGCGACCGGCGGGGCCATGGAGCTCCTGCGCCGCCACCCCTGGCCCGGCAACGTGCGGGAGCTGCGCAACATCATCGAGCGGGCGATGATCCTGGAGGACAAGGAGCTGCTCGACGAGGACGATCTCCCCGAAGAGCTGCGCGCGGTGCCGGTTTCGCGGCCTTCGGCGGCGGCCACGGACGGTGACGGCGCCTTCAAGCTGCCCGAAGGCGGCTATCCCCTCGACCGCATGGAGGAGGAGATGGTCCGCCAGGCTCTCACCCGCACGGCGGGCAACCAGACCCGGGCGGCGAGGCTCCTGGGCATCAGCCGCGACGCGCTGCGCTACAAGATCAAGAAGTTCCAGCTCTGACCATCCCTCTGGCATCCTGGTTGCAAGTTCCCTCGGCAGGAGCGGTTGGCCTACGATGGAGTGGAGGTGTGCCATGAGAATCCTTGTGGCGGTGGATGGATCCGAGTGCAGCGACGCCGCGGTCGGCGACGTGGCGCGGCGCCCCTGGCCGGCGGGCAGCGTGATCAAGGTGGTCTCGGCGATGGAGCCCCCCTCGGTCATGGCCATGCCGGAGACCTGGGGCCCTCCCACCGAGTACTACGAGGTCCTGGAGCAGTCGGCGGAGGCCCGGGCCCGGCAGGCGGTGGACAAGGCGGTCAGGACTCTGTCGGCGGCGGGGCTTCCCGCGGAGGTGTCCGGCGAGGTGCTGCGCGGCCTCCCCAAGGAGGTCATCCTGCAGGAGGCGGAGCGCTGGACCGCCGACCTCATCGTGATGGGGTCGCACGGCTACCGGGGGCTCAAGAAGCTCTGGCTGGGGTCGGTCTCCCAGGCGGTGGCGTCTCACGCCCCCTGCTCGGTGCAGATCGTGCGCTGCCGGGCGCAGGCCTGAGCGCCGCGGCCGCGCCGGCCGTGCTCACGAAGGCTGCCGGAGGTCCCGCGGCCTGGGCGGCTCTTCGAGGTACTGCTTGCGCTTGTACTGGATGGTGCGCGGGCTGATCCTCAGGATGGCCGCCGCGCGCGTGGAGGAGCCCCCCACGGCCTCCAGCGTGCGGAGGATCGCCTCCTTCTCGATCTCCTCCAGGGAGGATCCCGGGATGGCCGGCCCGCGGGTGCCCGCGCGGGCCGGCGCGGCCAGCGACGGAAAGAGCCCGGGCTCCAGCAGCCGGCCGCGCGACAGCACGACGGCGCGCTCGATGGCGTTCTCCAGCTCCCGCACGTTGCCCGGCCATGGGGAGGCCATCATGGCGGCGAGGGTGGCGTCGGTCACGCCGGTGACATGCCGGCCGTTGGCGGCGGCCGCGGCCTGGACGAAGTGCCGGACCAGCAGAGGGATGTCCTCGGGGCGCTCCCTCAGCGGCGGCACGTGCAGCTCGATCACCTTGAGCCGGTAGTACAGGTCGTCGCGGAACGCCTTCTCGCGCACGAGCTGCTCCAGGTCGCGGTGAGTGGCCGCGATCACCCGCACGTCCACGGTGCGGGTGCGGTTGGCGCCGATCCTCTCGAACTGCTTCTCCTGAAGGAACCTCAGCAGCTTCACCTGCATGGCCGGGGGGATGTCCCCCACCTCGTCCAGGAAGACCGTCCCGCCGTCGGCCAGCTCGAAGCGGCCCGCCCTCCGGGCCAGCGCCCCGGTGAAGGCGCCCCGCTCGTGGCCGAACAGCTCGCTCTCCAGCAGCGTCTCGGGGAGAGCGGCGCAGGAGACCTTCACGAAGGGAGCCCCCGCGCGGGGTCCGAGGGCATGGATGGCGCGGGCGATGACCTCCTTGCCCGTGCCGCTCTCGCCGGTGATGAGGATGGAGGAAGGCGAGGACGCAACCTGCCGCGCCACGCGGGCGATCTCCTTCATCGGTGGCGAGGCCCCCACGACCCCTTCCAGCGCCTCGCCCGGCCCGTGCCCGGCTGCGACCAGCCGCTCGATCAGGCTGGTCAGCTCCTGGTAGTTCACCGGCTTGGTGAGGTAGTCCTCGGCGCCGGCCCGCAGCGCATCCACGGCGCTGCGGATGCTTCCGTGCGCGCTCATGATGACCACCGGCGTCCCCGGTATCTCCGAGCGGACTCGCTGCAGCAGCGCCTGGCCGTCGAGGCCGGGCATCCGCAGATCGGCGATCAGGACGTCGGGCGGCGCCTCCATCGCCTGGCGCAGGGCGTCGGAGCCGTCGCGGGCCAGGGCCACCTCGTACCCCTCCGCGGCGAGGAGCCGTCCCAGGGTCTGCAGCGCCAGCGGCTCGTCATCGGCGATCAGGAGACGGCCGCGGGTGGCCATGGCGGGTACCTCTTCGCGGCGCCGCGCCGCTCACCGGGTTGACTGTCGGGCGGGGCGGCGGCGCCGCCGCGCGCCTGCGGGCGAGTCGGGGCTCGAACGTGACGGGGTTGGCCGCACTCTAGCACAGCCGCCGGCGATCACCACCACCGGCGCGCGCAGAATCTGCGCCTGCTCGGGCGCCCGCGCGCAGACTTTGCGCGCCGGTCCGCCATCGGCGGCGGCGCCGGCCCGCCGTGACGCCACGATCCGGCGCGTGCCCCCCTGGCACGCGGCATGCTCGATCCCACTGCGCCCGGGCCGCCCTCGGCCGGGCGGGCCCGGCGGGTTGCCCCGCGTGACAGGGACGCGTCGTTTGGAGAAGGAGCGCCCCATGGAGCGCATCACGTGGAGGATCCGCGGCCGGATCCAGGCGTACGGTCACCGCATCGACATGTTGAGGCGCAGCGGGGAGTGGGCCCGTATCCAGGAAGGGGCCGTCCTGGCCATCCTGACGGGCCTGTTGAGCGGTCTTTGCATCCTGGCCGCGCGGCCGTAGGGGAGAATCCGATGCCGGAGTGCACCAAGTGCGGGCAGGACTTGAGCGCCGAGAGGGACGCCCACGAGCTGGAGATGCAGACCAGCCGCATCGGGCGCGAGCTGGAACAGACCCGGGCCAGGTTGGAAGAGCTGGAGGAGATGCTGGCCGAGGCCGGGACGCTGGTCGGCGCCCGCGAAGCCAGGGCGTCCTGATGGTATGATCGCGCGCGTCCCGGGCGGAGCCCGGGCCGGGAGGCGCGCGATGCCCAGGACCATCGACTGGTACTACCATCGCAACGGCTGAGCGACCTGCGGCCGGGCTCGGGAGTTCCTCGAGCGCGAGAAGATCCACGTGGCCGAAGAGGTGAGCGCCTCCAGGCGCCCCCAGGGGCGCAGGGAGGCGCTCGCGCTGGCGGCGAAGGCGCGCCGTCTGGTGGCGGCCAGGGGGACCAAGGTGGCCACCCTGGATCTCTCCGCCCGTCCCGCCGCCTCCGAGATCCTGGCCCTCATGCTGGGCCCCACGGGGAACCTCCGCGCCCCCACCATGCTCGCCGGGGACACCCTCTACGTCGGCTTTCCCAAGGAAGGCTTCCCCGGGCTGCTGCGCTGACCCGGCGCGCCGGCCCCTGGCCCGGTTGAATCGCCCCGCCGGAAGGCTTACCTTTCCGGCCGGCCCCGTCTTCCGCCGGGCCCTCTCGGAGCGTTCAGCGTGGGAATCAAAGGTGTCGTGCTGGCCGGCGGCTCCGGCTCCCGTCTGGATCCCCTCACCCGCGTCACCAACAAGCACCTGCTGCCGGTGTACGACCGGCCGATGATCTTCTATCCCGTCGAGGCGATGCGGGACTCGGGGATCGAGGAGGTGCTGATCGTCACGGGAGGCAACGACCCGGGGGACTTCCTCCGGCTGCTCGGCAACGGCCGGGAGATCGGCCTCAAGCACATCGAATACGCCTACCAGCAGGGCAACGGCGGCATCGCCCACGCCCTGGCCCTGGCCGAGCACTTCGCGGCCGGCGGCCCGCTGTGCGTGATGCTGGGGGACAACCTGGTGCACAAGGTCTTCGGCTCGTCGGTGAAGGCGTTCCTGAGACAGGGGCGCGGCGCCCGCATCCATCTCAGCCCGGTGCCGGCCCCCCAGCGCTTCGGGGTCCCGGAGTTCGACAAGGACCGCATCGTGCGGATCGTGGAGAAGCCCTCCGATCCCCCCAGCACCTTCGCCGTGACCGGCATCTACATGTACGACAGCCGCGTGTTCGACATCGTCCGCAAGCTGAAGCCCTCGGGAAGGGGCGAGCTGGAGATCACCGACGTCAACAACGACTACATCGCCCGCGGCGAGATGA
This sequence comes from Candidatus Polarisedimenticolia bacterium, assembly GCA_035281445.1. GTDB lineage: Bacteria > Acidobacteriota > Polarisedimenticolia > JACPZX01 > DASXTC01 > DATEEA01. The sequence goes on along the minus strand of DATEEA010000114.1, from coordinate 6,117 downwards.
GCTGGGCCATGCTGGACGGCTGGTGGACCGACGCCGGCACCTTCGAGTCGCTGCACGAGGCGGGCAACCTGGTGCGCCAGTACCGCGCCAACAACCCCGAGATCGTCCCCGGCGTCCCCCACCCCTCGCTGCGCACCGAGCAGGGGCGCAAGGCCGCCGCGGCGGCCCAGCAGCGCACGGACTCCAGGCGAAGGGCCGGGCGATGACCGCCCCCGCCGCCGCGGCCCGGGCGCAGGTGGGGGGCAAGCCTCTCATCGAAGGGGTGCGGTTCAAGAAGCTGAACGTCCTGGCCGACGAGCGCGGACGCTTGATGGAGATGCTGCGCCGCGACGACGATGTGTTCGTCTCCTTCGGCCAGGCCTACCTGACCACGGCCTATCCGGGAGTGGTCAAGGGGTGGCATTACCACAAGGTGCAGCTCGATCACTTCGTGGTGGTCAAGGGGATGATGAAGATCGTGCTGTTCGACCCGCGCGACGGCTCCCCCACGCGCGGCGTGGTGAACGAGTTCTTCATGGGCGAGCACAACCCGCTGCTCTTGCAGATCCCGCCGCTGGTCTACCACGGCTTCAAGTGCATCTCCGAGCAGGAGGCGCTGGTGGTGAACCTCCCCACCGAGCCCTACCGCCACGACGACCCCGACGAGTTCCGCCTGCCGCCGCACGACCCTTCCATCCCTTACGACTGGGCCAGGAAGGACGGGTGAGGGGCGCGTGAAGCTGCTGGTCACCGGGGGATGCGGCTTCATCGGCTCCAACTTCATCCGCTGGATGCTGGACAGGGACGGCTCCGGGGTGCGGATCGTCAACCTGGACCTGCTCACCTACGCCGGCAACGTGGAGAACTTGGACGGGCTGCCGCCCGATGCCGCCCGCCGGCACCGGTTCGTGAGGGGGGACGTGGCCGACCCGGCGTTGGTGGAGTCGGTGATGGCCGAAGGGTTCGACGCGGTGGCGCACTTCGCCGCCGAGTCGCACGTGGACCGCAGCATCGAGAGCGCGGCGGCCTTCGTGCGCACCAACGTGAGCGGCACCCAGGTGCTGCTCGACGCCGCCCGGCGCCACAACGTGGGGCGGTTCCTGCACGTCTCCACCGACGAAGTGTACGGGGCGCTGCCGCTGGGCACGCCGGACCGGTTCACCGAGGCCACCCCCCTGGCCCCGCGATCCCCCTACGCCGCCAGCAAGGCGGCCTCGGATCTCCTGGCCCGAGCCGCCTTCGTGACGCACGGGCTGCCGGTGGTGATCACGCGCTGCTCGAACAACTACGGTCCTTATCAGTTCCCCGAGAAGTTCCTGCCGCAGATGATCCTCAACGCCCTGGACGGCAAGCCCCTGCCGATCTACGGCGACGGGCTCCACGTGCGCGACTGGCTGCACGTGCAGGACCACTGCGCGGCCCTGGAGCTGGCTCTGGCCAAGGGGACCCCCGGGGAGGTGTACAACATCGGCGGGGACGCCGAGCTGCCCAACCTCGAGGTGGCCCGGCGGGTGCTGGCGCTGGCCGGACGTCCCGAGTCGCTGCTGCAGAGCGTGCCCGACCGCCCGGCGCACGATCGGCGCTACGCCATCGACGCCTCGCGGACACGCAGGGAGCTGGGGTGGCGCCCGGCGTGGACGTTCGACCGCGGCCTGCGGGAGACCCTGGACTGGTACCGCGCCCACGCCGCGTGGTGGCGGAGGATCGTTTCGGGGGACTACCTGGTCGATCGGGCCCAGGCGCGCGGGCGCGGCCCGGCCTGAGCAGGGGCTATCCGGGGGAGAGGTCGAACCGAGGGTACCGGATGCGCTCGGCCCGCTCGGTCCCCTCCACGATCCTCCAGGCGGCGTCGAGGCCCAGGCCACGCGCCACCTGCCTGAGCCCGGAGCCGGGCCAGACGATCTCCACCTGCTCGATCCGGACGGCGTCTCCCAGGCCGATCTCCTGGCGCAGGCTCGAGGCGCCGAAGCTCCCGCCGGTGCCGCCGGTGACGTGGATCGACCGGGCCCCGGCCGGGGTCCGCACGTCCACCCTCACCCTGGCCCCCACCCCGAAGCGGTTGGCCCGGCGCCCCACCAGCTCCAGGGTGATCCACCGGCCCCCGTGCCCCGGGTTCTCGTACAGGACGTTCTGGGAGACGTCGCCGACGTAGGCCCCTCCCATCTGCTGGTGGATGTCCTGGTCGCCGTCGTTGTCCAGGTCGCCGAAGGAGACGGCGTGCCCTTTCTGCAAGTGGCCGAAGCCTCCCGAGGTGGTCACGTCCTGGAAGCGCGATCCGCCGTCGTTGCGGAACATCCGGTTGGGGACGAGCATCTCCAGCCGGGGGTTGCCGGTGCCCAGGTAGCAGTCCAGCCACCCGTCGTTGTCGAGGTCACCAAAGTTGGCTCCCATCACCAGCGCCACCCGGTCCAGGCGCGCGGCGCGGGCCACGTCGGTGAAGGTGCCGTCGCGGTTGTTCCGGTAGAGCCGAGGCACCTCGGCCTTGGTGGGGAGGCCAAGGTACATGGCCATGGTGTCCCCCGGCCCGTCGATGGTGTAGGGGGAGACCCACAGGTCCAGCCAGCCGTCGTTGTCGTAATCCCACCACCAGACGGCGAAGCTGTGCCTGGGCTCGGCCACCCCGGCCCGGCGCGCCATCTCCGTGAACGCCCAGCCGCCGCCCTGCTTCGGGCCGTCGTTGTGGAACAGGAGGTTGGCGCCATCCCCCACCGAGACGTAGAGATCCTCGCGGCCGTCGTTGTCGAAGTCCCCCCAGGCGGCCCCCTTCACGAACCCCAGGTCGGTCCGCCCCAGCCAGGACGTGACGTCGGTGAAGGTGCCGTCGCCGTTGTTGCGGTACAGCTCGCTGGGATGGGGATCCTGGCGCGCCGACTCGTTGCCCACGAACAGGTCCAGCAGGCCGTCGCCGTCGAAGTCCCCCCAGGCGCCGGCCTGAGTAGGACGGAAGGTCAGCAGGCCGGCCCTCTCGGTGACGTCCTCGAAGGTGCCGTCGCCGTGGTTGCGCAGCAGCGAGTTGGGGATCCTCCCCCCGGCTCCCAGCCAGGCCCCCCGCAGCACCAGCACGTCCACGGCGCCGTCGTTGTCGAAATCGGCCGAGGCCAGGTTCAGTCCACCGATCTCCCCGGCCAGGCCGGCCTCGGTGGTCCGCTCGGTGAAGCGGCCGTGCCCTTCGTTGCGGAAGACCCGGAGCTGGTCGCGCATGCCGGAGGCCGACACCATGATGTCCAGCAAGCCGTCGCCGTCGAAGTCCTCCATCACGCCGCCACCGGCCCGCCCCCGCACCGCCAGCCCGGCGGCCGGGGCCACGTCGTAGAAGCGCCCGATGTCGTGCTCCGACTCGAACACCTTGGGGGGGATGACCCAGGCGGGAGGGACCTTGTCGGGATAGTCGCCCACGGTCATGGCGGCGACGTTGAGCAGCCAGCGCAGATCGAGGTTGCCCTGATCCAGCGGCAGCAGGGCGGCCAGCTCGGCCATGGCGGCGCGCGACCCCCTCTGGTCGGTGTGGATCCCCGAGCCCTTGATCGGCAGCAGGCACGAATCGATGCCGTGGTGGAGGATGCAGTTCTCCTGCTCGCCGATGCGCAGGTGGCACACGGCCAGGAACTCGCGGATCACGTGGGCCGGGGGGACCACGTGCCGCATCGCGGCCGGGGGATCCAGCAGCGGCGTCACCGCGGCGATCGCCTCCTGGGGCCGGCCGGCGTAGACCAGCTCCTCGGCCAGCCGGAAGGTGAGGAACCCCCGCTGCTCGGGATCGGAGGCCTCCGCCACGGCCCGCCGCAGCAGGTCGGCCCTTTCCGCGTTCATGAACTGGTTCTTGAAAGGGTCGGCGCGGCGCGCGATCTCCGCCAGCAGGGCCGTCATGCGCCAGGTCCCCCCGGGATGGAGCCGCGCCTGCGGGCCGTCGGGGCGGCGCGGCACGGCGGGCACGGACGGAGGGGCGGCGTCCGCCAGGACGGTGGACGGCCAGGGTGCGGGCAGGGTGAGCGCGCAGAGCAGGCCGAGGCAGGCTCCCGTCGGGAGCCCTTTTCGGGGCGCTCGTGTCAAAGTCGAGCTCCTGTGGCCGGTGAAAGGGCGCCCTGCGGAGGAAGCGCCGCGGCCCGGGGTGCGCGGGGGCCCCGGACGTCATGCTCCTCCCTTTACGAAGGCGAGCGGGGAGGGTTTCAGGGATCGCGTCGTTCAGGCCGAATTTGCCCAGAGTTTTCCCAGTTTGACTCCGGATGTCACGCGACTGGGGTAGTTTGCCCCCTCACACGTCGCGTCGCGGATCTCCGACCTCGCGTGGGCCCACAGCCCCGCGAGGCGGGGGACGCCAGCCCCGGGCGTCAGGCAGCCAGGCGGGTACCGCCGGTGATCCTCCGCGGGCGTTCCCATGGAGGACTCCATGCCACGCTCCCACCATGCCCGTGTCCTGGCGCGCGGTGCGGCCGCCATCCTGGCCGTCGCCGCCGCCTTCATCACCTTCTCGTCCGATCCGTCGGCCGCCTCCCCCTCCCCCGGAGGGTTCGTGGAGAAGGCCACCAGCGGCGAGGTCCGCCCCAGGCCGTCCGCCTCGGAGCTGGCGCGGCTGCTCCCGTCCCGCGGCGGGTTCAGCTTCCCGGCGCCGTGGGGGACCGACGCCGTGCGCATCACCAACGGCTCGGACTGCGGCGGCGGGGACTGCGTCGAGCCGGTCGGCTATTCCTACTGGCGCAACACCAACAACCACGCCGGCAGCGACACCATGCTGATCTTCCTCGGGCTGTCGCCGGGCCGGGGAGGGACCGGCCCGACGCTGTTCCGCTACAGCAAGGAAGACGACACGGTGAAGAATGCCGGACCGCTCTTCGACGCCTCGGACCCTCTCAGCCGCGCCAGCGGAGAAGGCTGGTACTTCAGCGCCCGGATGCCCCACGCGCTCTACCTCAACAGCGGCTCGCGGATGATCCGCTACGACGTGATGGCGCGCTCCAAGACGACGGTGTACGACGCAGCCTCCCACCTGGGAGGAGGCATCTACATCTGGCAGATGCACTCCAGCGACGATGATCGGGTCCACAGCGCCACCGTCCGATCGTCCGCTTCGGGAGCCATGCTGGGGTGCCTGGCCTACCGTCAGGACACCGGGAAGCTCTCCTACTTCCAGGCCAGGGGGCGGCTGGACGAGTGCCACCTGGACAGGGCGGGCCGGTACCTCATCATGCTCGACAACGTGGACGGGACCCACGGCGAGGACAACCGGATCGTCGACCTGACCACCGGCGCGGAGAGGCTGCTGATGGACCAGGATGGTGCCGCCGGGCACGCCGACACGGGGCACGGCTACATGATCAACGAGGACAACTGGAACGCCGAGCCGGGCGCTGTGCGCCTGTGGGACCTCAAGGCCATGACCAGCCGGCTCGTCTACCACACCAGCGACTGGTCGGTGGACGTGGGGCACATCAGCCACGGCAACGCCCGGGCCGGCTCGGCCGCGGATCAGTTCGCGTGCAGCAGCAACGCCACGCGGGGAGCCCTGGCCAGGGCCAACGAGATCGTCTGCTGGAGGCTGGACGGCTCGATGGACGTCCTGGTGGTCGCCCCGGTCATGACCGACCTGAACGCCTCCGGGGGAGGGGATGACTACCGCAAGGACCCCAAAGGGAACCTGGACGTGACCGGACAGTACATGCTCTGGACGAGCAACGCCGGAGGCGGCAGGCTCGACGCCTTCCTGGTGAAGGTGCCTGCCCACCGGCTGATGGGGGGCTCCCAGCCCGTGGCCAAGCCGTCCCCCACCCGGCCGGCGAAGAACAAGCGCCGCCTGGGGCGGGCCTTCGAGGCGCTGATGGCCGCCCTCGAGCGGAAGCGCCCATGACGTCCTGACCCGAGGGCAACCCCGGAGCATGGCGCCTCCCGCCCGCCGCGGGGGGCGCCATGCGGCGCCGTGAATCGGGCGCTCCCCGATGGCCGCGCCGCGTCCCCTCCGTTACCATGGGGGCTCCTTCAAGCGCGCATCCCGGCGGCGGTGTCATCGTCACGATCGGCCGGCTCGCGGCCGTGGGGGCCCGCCCGCCGGACGGTCCTTCGACCCGAAGGGTGGTGAGCGCCATGGTGATCTCCCCCGTTTTCATGATGCGGCTGGCAATGCTGTCCCCCCTGCTCCACATGCTG
>DATEEA010000113.1:0-10248 GCA_035281445.1 Candidatus Polarisedimenticolia bacterium | reverse complement strand
TGACCATCGAGGGGTTCACCCGCATCGTGGGCTACGCGCTGCTGCTGGTCCCCATCGTCTACTTCGGCTGGTTCCTTCTCGATCGATCCTGGACCCTTCTGGAGAAGAAGCGCCTGGCGGCCATCGCCCTCTTCTTCGTCTTCGCCGCCCTGTTCTGGTCGGCGTTCGAGCAGGCCGGCTCCAGCCTGAACCTGTTCGCCGAGCGGTACACGCGGCACGCCTTCCTCGGCTTCGCCTACCCGCCCAGCTGGCTCCAGTCGGTCAACTCGCTGTTCATCATCACCCTGGCTCCCGTGTTCGCCTGGCTCTGGCTCTCCCTGGGGAGGCGCGAGCCGTCCAGCCCGTCCAAGTTCGCCTACGGTCTGCTCGGAGCGGGGGCGGGCTTCATGGTGGTCGCCTTCGCAGCCATCCTGTCGGGTCCCTCGGGAGAGAGGGTGAGCCCCCTCTGGCTGGTCGCCGTCTACCTCTTCCACACCATGGGTGAGCTCTGCCTCAGCCCGGTGGGATTGAGCACCATGACCAAGCTGGCGCCGGCCCGGGTGGCCGGGCAGATGATGGGGATCTGGTTCCTGGCTCTCTCGGCCGGCAACTTCATCGGGGGGCAGGTGGCGGGTCTGTTCGAGACCTTCCCGCTCCCGGGGCTCTTCGGTGCCGTGGCCGCCGTCTCGCTGCTCTGCACGATCGCTGCGGCCGCGCTGATCGGGCCGATCCGCCGGCTGATGAGCGGGGTGCACTGAGGTGGCCGGGGTTCTCTGGGCCGCCCTCGTGATCCTTGCGCTGCGGGCAGGGGGGGCGGCGCACGCGGCTTGCGGAGGGGACGTCCCCCCGCCGGGCACCTGCGGGCCGCACGGCCCTCCGGAGGCGGCCGCCGCCCAGGCCGCGCCAGCTCCCGCCGGCCCCAGAGAGGCCGGGACGCGAGCCGTCTTCGACGCGCGGTTCATCGAGGGGCTTCCGATCATCGGGCGCGAGTACCAGGACGTGCTCACGCTCATCCCCGGCGTGCGCGACGCCGACGGCGACGGGCAGGCATCCGTCCACGGGTCGGCCGAAGGGACGGTGCAGCACCGGCTCGACGGGATGGACATCACCGACCCTCTGACCGGCCGGGCGGAGATGCGGCTGGATCCCTTCGTCGTGGATCGGATCGACGTGACGACCGAGGGAGCGCCCGCCGAGCTGGGTCGGTCGGCCGGCGGATTCGTGGAGGTGAGCACTCGCTCGGGAAGCAACGACTTCGAAGGGCGGCTGGGAGCCTGGTGGACCGGGGATCTGCTCGAGGAGCAAGACGATCCGCTCGAAGACACGGTGCCGAGGGCCGTTGTTCCCAACGACCGGTATCGCGACGGCCGGATCGCTTTCTCCCTGAGCGGGGCGCTGGTGAAGGACGCCCTGTGGCTGTTCGGCTCCGGTGAGCGGCTCATGGCGGAGACGACTTCCGGGCCCGAGCCTCTGGCCTTCTCCACCAGCACCACGGGGACGCGGCTGTTCGCAAAGCTGAGCTGGCAGGCCGGAGCCGCGCACCGCGTCTGGCTGCAGGCGGCGGCCGATCCGGTGCGCCACGAGGGACTGGGGCTCGACGTCGTCGTGGATCCGGATTCCGGCTTCGACCAGGAGGAGAGCCGGCTGGCGGCCCAGCTCCGCTGGTCGGCCGTCCTTTCGCCCACGATGCAGCTTCAGGCCGCCGTCAGCCGGCTCGACTCGCGTGTCACGGACGAGCCGAGCTCGAGGCACTTCTCGCGGTACCAGGCTCCTCCCTTCATCACGACGCAGGCTCAGGCCGGCGCGGTCCTCCTGAGAACCACCTATCCTTGCGCCACGGACAACTGTGCCGGGCCCCAGGACGAGCAGCGGTTCTACCGCTTCACCGCCGCGACCGGCCGCTTCAGCGGACCTTTCCTGGAGAAGGCGGACGAGGATCAGAGAAGATCCGCGTTCCGATCGGATCTCTCCTGGGTCGCGGAGCGTGGCCCGGGCGAGCACCGGCTCGCCTTTGGCATCGAAGCGGCGCACGAACTCCACCGACTCAGCCACGTCTTGAACCCTTTTTTGTCGGATCACACGACGGCCACGATTCCCTCCGGCATCGCCGGGTTCCAAGTGCTGTACATCGCCGATCCCTCTCCTCGGGAGGTGGAAGCCTCCAACATCTTCGCGGGCTTCTACGCATCCGACACGTGGAAGCTGGCGCCGCGCCTGAGCCTCAGCGCCGGCGTCCGCATGGAGCGCGATGAGCTGAACGCCCCGGGGACGACCGTCTTCGATCCCCGGGCCGAAAGGAGAGACTCGGCGGCTCTCTGGGGGGCCGTCTGCCAGGAGGCGGTGCGCCAGGGCTCCGTGCCGTTGTCCTCCAACTGCCACCCGTCCAGACCCTATAACGGACAACCTCCGATCGGTATCTCCAACCTGCAGAGCTTCCTGGACGCGGGCATGGACGGAGTGAACGATGTCCCGGCCGAGGTGGCGTCCCTGGACGTGGACGGTGACGGACTGATCGAGACCACGGGCGTGGACGCGGCTGCGCTGTTCAGGCACTTCACCCGCCTCCAGGACCTGCGGCCCGGCCGCTTCGAGCTCGAGGAAACCCGTTTCTCCCCGCGCGTGTCTATCGCGTGGGATCCGTGGGGGGACGGCCGCACCACCTTCCATGCGAGGTGGGGACGCTTCCACGACAGACTCGGCTCCCAGTACGCGCTGTTCGAGACGAGGCCGGTCGTCTTTGGCTTCGTCTTCCTGCCGAGTCCCGCCACGCGGCTGATACGCCCGGGGGCCATCAGCCAGCCCGCGGTTGCGTCCGCGAGCCTGGTGGACCGGGATGCCCGCGCCCCGAGGACCGACGAGCTGAGCCTGGGGGTGGAGCGGGATCTGGGGGGCGCCTGGGCGGCAGGGCTGGGGTACGTGCGGCGCCGCAGCCGCAACCTGCTCCAGGACCGCGATCTCAACCACTTCACATGTGCGCAGGCCGGCAGCGTCGCCGGGATCGCGCCGGAGGCGTGGTGCCCGGACGGCGACGCGGTAAACCACGACCGGTTCGGCCAGCCGGTCGCCTCGTTCCCCGCGGTCTCCGCCCCCAACGGCATCGAGGACCTGTACAACGCGAACCATTCTTTCGGCACGGTGGCGCGGGTCGAGAGCGACGGCGAGCTGGACTACACGGCGTACGAGCTGCGCCTCCGGCGCGCGCTGGCCAGGGGGTGGCAGGTCCAGGGTGGGTACACCTGGTCCAGGGCAAGGGGCCTGGCCGCGGCGCCCTTCTCCGAGCTGGGCGACGACCCGTCGTCGCGAAGCAACGAGCGGGGGGCGGTGGACGGCGATCAGCGGCACAGCGTGAAGCTGCAGGCGGTGGGCCATCTCCCCGGCGGGGTGGTCCTGGGAAGCGCCGTCTCCTGGCTCTCCGGCGCCCCCTACTCGATCATCGACCGTCCCGTGGACCTGGACTCTGCGGGGTACGCCGTGCAGCGCACGCTCTACCCCACCGGCCGGCGCAACGACCAGCGCAACGAGGCGGTCTGGACCGTGGACGCCAGGCTGGAGAAGTCCTTCTCGATGGGGAGGGTCAAGGCGTCCGTCTTCGTGACCGGGGCCAACCTGCTGGACGAGAAGACCGCTTCGTTCGTGTCGGTGTCGGGCGACGGCTCGCTCTTGGAGTGGTCGCTCTCCCCGGGCAGGCGCTTCGAGATCGGGACGGTCCTCGGCTTCTGACCGCGTGGCTCAGGCGCCGGCCTTGGCCTCCGCGGCCGCCCCGGGGACGTCGATCGAGATCCCGGCGCGGGTGAGCAGGGCCTTGAAGTCGGTCTTCTGCGCGGACTGGCCGTAGGCCTCCACGGGGTCGACCAGCTTCTTCTGCACCAGGTCGAACAGCGCGTCGTTGAGGCAGACCATGCCCGCCCCCTTGCTGGTCTGCATGATGGAAGCGATCTGGAAGGTCTTCCCCTCGCGGATCAGGTTGCTCACCGCCGGGGTGACCAGCAGGATCTCCTGGGCCATGATCCGGCCGCCGCCTTTCTTCTTGCACAGGGTCTGGGTCATCACCGCCTTGAGCGACTCCGACAGCATCACCCGCACCTGGGAGTGTCGGTCGGTGGGGAACTGATCGATGATCCGATCCACCGTGGACGCGGCGGTGTTGGTGTGCAGCGTGCCGAAGACCAGGTGCCCGGTCTCCGCCGTCTCGATGGCGATGGCCATGGTCTCCAGGTCGCGCATCTCCCCCACCAGGATGATGTCGGGGTCCTCGCGCAGGGCCGCCCGCAGCGCGTTCTTGAAGCCGAGGGTGTGCGTCCCGACTTCCCGCTGGTTGATCAGGCACTTCTGGTTCGAATGCACGAACTCGATGGGATCCTCGATGGTGATGATGTGGCCGCTGCGGCTGCGGTTGATGTAGTCGATGAGCGCGGCCAGGGTCGTGGACTTCCCCGAGCCGGTCGGTCCGGTCACCACCACCAGGCCCTTGCGCAAGTGGCAGAGCTCCAGCAGCGAGTGAGGAAGCCCCAGCTCCTCGGCGCTCGGGATCTTGCTGGGGATGACCCTGAAGACCCCCCCCATGCCCATCCTGTCCATGAACAGGTTGCAGCGGAACCGCGCCAGGCCGGGGATCTCGTAGGAGAAGTCGGTGTCGTGCCCCTTCTCGAACTGCTCCCGGTACCTGCCGGGCGTGATGCTGAACAGCAGCTCCCGCATCCGGGCCGCGCCGATCGGCTCGGTGGAGTCGAGTGGCACGATGTCGCCGTCCTTGCGCACCAGGGCCGGAGATCCGGTGGTCATGTGCAGATCGGAGCACCCCTTCTGCACCATCATCCGGAGCAGCGGATCGAGCGGCGAGGGGGCGCCGGGCGCCGGGCGGGCGGCAGCGGAAGGCGCCGGGGCCGGGGAGGGAGCGGGGGAGGAGGCCGGGCCGGCAGCGGCCGGGGCTCCCGCGGCGGGCGGCATCTCGATCTCGATATGGGGCGCAGGGCCGCTCATGGCCACCGTCCCCCGGAAGGTCCCCAGCGGGGAGGCGTACGAGAAGGGACGCGAGGAGCCGGCCACGGGAGCCTCGCCGCCCAGGAGATGAGCGACGAGGGCCTGGAATTCCGCGGGGGTGACGGGCTCCGGCGACAGAGCCCTGGGGCCGGCCGACGTCATCCCGGCCGGCTTGTGGCCGGCCGACAGGATGAGGCCCGTCCCCTGGTTCTTCCGCAGCAGCGCGAGGAGCTGGTCGAGGCGTGAGGTCACGCCGGTCCAATCTGTCGGGTGGAAGGGACGATGTCAACCCGCCGGCGGCTCAGCGGGCCGGCCGGCTCGACCCGGCCCTGTCGCGCAGCCGCGCGGCGGCCTCCTCCTGCAGATCGGACAGGAAGCCCGCCGACCAGACGCCAGCGGTGGCCGTGGAGACCCTTCGCAGCAGGGCCTTGTGACGGCCGCGCCGCTCGGCCGGGGGCATGGCCAGGGCCCGCAGGATCCCTTCGGCGGTGTCGGAAGGGAGGTGCGGGTTCACCAGCACCGCCTCCTTCAGCTCCTCGGCGGCTCCCGCCAGGCGGCTCAGCACCAGCACCCCAGGCTCGGCCGGATCCTGCGCCGCGACGAACTCCTTGGCGATCAGGTTCATCCCGTCTCGAAGCGGCGTCACCAGCCCTATGTCCGCCTCGCGGTAGAAGCCGGCCAGCACGTCGGTGGGGTAGGAGCGATAGAGGTACCGCACCGGCACCCAGTCGTGGTCGGACAGCTCGCCGTTGATCCGCCCCACCAGCAGGTCCACCTTCTGCTTCTGCTCCACGTAGCCGGGGACCCGGGACCGCGACGGGGAGGCGATCTGCACGAACGAGGCGCGGCGGCGCCATTCCTGGTGCCGCGTCATCAGGGCCTCGAAGGCCAGGAGCCGCTCGGGGATCCCCTTGGTGTAGTCGAGCCGATCGACTCCCAGGATCAGACGCCGGCCGCGGACGACACGGCTGAGCTCTCCGCGCGCCGTGGAGCGGCTGAAGCCGGGCGGGGGGAAGAAGGCCTCCGGCTCGATGCCGATGGGGTAGGCCCCCGCGCGCTGGCGTCTCCCCCCCAGGGCCAGCCTGCGGCCGTCCCAGCGGGCGCCCGTCTCCCGCGAGCATGTGTAGACATAGCTGTCGAGAGAGGTGCGGGTCTGGAACCCGATCAGGTCGTGCTCCATCAGCGCCTCGATGAAGTCCCTCGGCTCGGGGAGCGCCTGCCACAGGTCGTACGAGGGGAAGGGCGTGTGGAGGAAGAATCCCAGCGGTCCGCTCCATCCCAGCCTCCGCAGCTCGCGGCCCAGGCACAGGAAGTGGTAGTCGTGGACCCACACCACGTCGCCGGGCCGCAGGAGACGGCGCAGCTCGCGGGCGAAGCGCTCGTTGACCCGGCGGTAGCAGGCCTCCTGAGTCCTCCGGAGCTGCACGCGCCCCAGGAAGCCGTGGAACAGGGGCCAGAGCGCCTCGTTGCAGAAGCCTCGGTAGTAGTCCTCGCTCTCGGTGCGGGTGAGCGGCAGCCCCAGGATGCGGGTCCCTCCCAGCGTCGCGGAGAGCCTCTCCGCCTGCTCGCCGGAGCGCACCACCTCGCCGCTCCAGCCGAGCCAGACGCTCCCCTGAGCGCCGGCCAGGGCGCCGCGCAGGGCGGTGGCCAGGCCTCCCACCGGCATCCTGCGCGCGTCCGCGTCGCCGGCCGCGGCGAAATGGGGCAGGCGGTTGCTGACGACAATCAGTCGCTTCATCATGGCGGCGTGCCCATTGAACGGGGGCCGCGCCACAATGTCAAGCTGCTCAGCCGGCGGCGCGCGCGGTCCCGGCCCCGGGATAGGGGATGATGGTGATGTGCCCGCTGCGCTCCAGCACGGCGTAGCGGATCTGATCCATCCGCTCCAGCCCGCGCAGCTCCCGGGCCGCCGCCAGCACGTCGTCTTCGTCCACGCGCGCCTTCTTCATCCGCTCCTCGATCGCCCTGCCGTTCTCCACGATGATCAGGGGGACCCCCTCGAACCACTTCTCGAAAGAGGGCGCCCGGCGCTTGAGCAGCGACAGCCCGATGTCGATCCCCACCAGGGTGACGATCAGGAGGAAGGCGCCGGTCAGCGAGTAGTCCTGCCAGGAGAGCCCCTGCTGGACCGCCTCGGCGATGATCAGCAGCAGGACGAAGTCGAACGTGGTGATCTGCCCCAGGGAGCGCTTGCCGCTGATGCGGAAGATCACCATGAGGATGGTGTAGATGGCCACGGCGCGCAGGACGGCGTCCACGATCCCTCCTACGGTAAGACGAGCTGCCTGAAGGGGAGCGGATCGCCGCCGTCGAGCCGGACCCAGCCGTCCAACAGCCCGGCCGACTCTCCCCTGGTCTCCACCAGCACCAGAGCGGGGCTCCCCGGGACCGTCCGGAGTGTCAGGAGCAGCTCGCCGCCGGAGGAGACCGCCGATTCGGGCTCCGGCACGATCCGCTCCAGGCCCGCCCGGCGGGCCCATACGGCGCTCAGGGCGACGGTGGAGAGCGTGGATCGGGGCGTGAACCGCAGCTCGAGCGTGGAGGGCAGGGACCGGCGGGTCAGGCGGGAGTAGGAGGCCTCGATGCCGTCCGCGGAGAGGGCCCGGGCGCCGGCCAGCGGGCCGCTGCCCAGCAGCCCGGCCAGTGCGGCGGCGACGGTGGCGGCCATCACCATCCAGCCGGCCCGCTGCACAGCCCACGACCGGCGCTGGAACGTCATGTCATCCTGGATCTGCATGGGCCTTCGACGGTGCTGACACGACTATGGCACGGCGAAGCCGCCGCGGCCACGGGAAGGGGGCCGCATGGCGCGCGGGCCACGCATCGTCTAAAGGTGTGTGGGATCAAATTGTCATCCGGCCGGCGCCGGGATGGAGGGAATCCATGAGCACCGTGACGATCGCGTTGCTGGCGCTGGCCGCCTCGATCACCACCGGGGGCGCCGCGCCGCAGGAGGAGCCGGCGGGCCGCGAGCAGGAGCCCCAGGAGCGCCGGAAAGGCGACGACCAGATGGTGGACTGCACCATGATCTTCGACCTGAAGGGATGGTCGGCGATCTACCGGACGGCGAAAGGAAACGGCACGATCACCTGCGACAACGGCGAGACGCAGGAAGTGGAGATCGGGGTGAAGGGCGGCGGCCTGACCCTGGGCAAGTCCGAGGTGCTGTCGGGCACCGGCCGGTTCACCAAGGCGCGCAGCATCAAGGAGCTGTACGGAGCCTACGTGCAGTCGGAGGCCCACGCCGGGACCGGCAAGTCGGCCAACGCACAGGCGCTCACCAAGGGGAAGGTCTCCCTGGCCCTGGCCGGGACGGGCCGAGGCTGGGACCTGGGGGTGAACTTCGGCCGTTTCGTCATCCGGCCCGCCGGGGAGAAGCGCGGAGAGCGCGGAAAGGACGAGCGGCGGGAGAACCTCCGGGATCCGCGCCGCTGAGGCGTCCCCGGCGCGGCGACGGGGAACGGTGCGTGATATGATGCGCACCGCCCTCGTCACCCGCGCCGGAAGAGGACGCCATCCACGCCGCCGCCTTCTTTCTGATCGCCTCGGTCGCCGCCCTGGCCGCGGCGGCCGCCTCCCCCGCTCCAGGCGGCCAGCAACGGCCGCCCCGTCCCCGCTTCGTGGACGCCACCAGGGAGGCCGGGCTCGACTTCGTGCACGTCCACGGGGGCACCACGCCGATCGTGATCTACGAGACCGTCCCTCCCGGGGCGGCCTTCTTCGACGCCGACGCGGACGGGGACCTGGACCTGTTCGTCGTGCAGAGCGGCCACAGGCGTTTCCCGCGCCCCGCCGGCGCCCCCCAGCCGACTCACCGTCTCTACCGCAACGACGGCCCGGGACCGGGAGGAGTCCCTCGCTTCACCGACGTGACCCAGCGCGCCGGGGTGGGTGGGAGCGGCTACGGCGTGGGGGCGGTGGCGGCCGACGTGGACAACGACGGCGATCAGGATCTCTTCGTGGCCCAGGACGGCCCGGACCTCTTCTATCTCAACCAGGGGGACGGCACCTTCAGGGAGACATCCGGCGCGGCGCGGGTGGGTGACTCCGTGCAGTCCACGGGAGCGGCCTTCGCCGACGTGGACGGCAACGGTTACCTCGACCTCTACGTCGCCAGCTACGTGGACGTCGCGTCGGGTCCTCTCTTCTGCCACTACGAAGGGGTCAAATCGGGCTGCTCCGACCTGGAGTACGACGGGCTGCCCGACGCCTTCTTTCTCAACGACGGGCCGGGGCCGGACGGCGTCCCGCGCTTCCGGGAGGCGGCCGCCGAGCGGGGGCTCCTCGATCCGGAGGGGCGCGGCTTCGGCGTGGTCTTCAGCGACCTGGACGACGACGGCGACCTCGATCTCTACGTGGCCAACGATGGAGGGAGCAACCGGCTCTACGTCAACGACGGCCAGGGACGGTTCACCGATCAGACCCTGCTGTCCGGCACCGGGTACAGCGAGGAAGGCAGAGGCCAGGCTTCCATGGGGCTGGACGTCGCCGACTACGACAACGACGGCCGCATGGACATCTACACCACCAACTTCTCCATGGAGACGGACGCCCTCTACCGGAACGAAGGAGGACTCCAGTTCTCCTATCACATCGCCGGGGCCGGGCTGGCCAGGGCGAGCTTCCTGCCGCTGAGCTGGGGGATCGAGTTCTTCGACGCGGACCTCGACGGCGACCTCGACCTGTTCATCGCCAACGGCCACGTCTACGATGTGGCCGCGCAGATCAACCCCCTGGAGACCTTCGCGCAGCGCAACCAGCTCTACCTCAACCGCGGGGACGGCTCGTTCGAGGACGTCTCGGCCGAGGCCGGGCCGGGGCTGGAGCCGGCGGCGGTGGGACGGGGTGCGGCCTTCGGCGACGTGGACGACGACGGAGACGTGGACATCTACGTGGCCAACAACGGCGGCCCCGGGAGGCTGCTGATCAACGACACCCCGCGCGCCGGCCACCGGGCGCTGCGGCTGCGCCTGGAGGGACGCGGCCGCTCCAACCGCGACGCCGTCGGGGCCCGGGTGACGGTCCAGGCGGGAGGACGCCGCCAGGTGCGCGAGGTCAAGGCCGGCACATCGTATCTTTCCTGCTCCGACAAACGGCTGGTGGTGGGGCTGGGCAAGGAGGCCTCGGCGTCGGTGAAGGTGCGGTGGCCCTCGGGAGCGGTGCAGGAATTCCGCGATCTCCCGGCGGACACGCCCATCCGTCTCATCGAAGGGGAGCCCTCGTGGAGCAAGGACGTCCGGTGAGGCGCGCCGCCCTGGCCGCGTCGGCGGCCGCGTGGATGGCGCTGAG
>DATEEA010000112.1:0-11317 GCA_035281445.1 Candidatus Polarisedimenticolia bacterium | reverse complement strand
GTGCTCGCCGCGCGGCGGGCGGGCTGCGGCCCCTTCCAGGAAAGACGACAGCGCCGCCCGGCGGACCTCCTCGTGCAGCTTGGTGGCCTCCCGCACCAGGGTCGCCCGCCGATCTCCGAGGGCATCGATCAGATCCCGCAGCGTCGCCTCCAGACGGTGCGGCGCCTCGAACAGTACGATCGGGCGGGTCTGGCCGGCCAGCTCGGCCAGCGCCTCGCGGCGCGGCTTGCCCCTGGCCGGAAGGAAGCCCGCGAAGAGGAACGGCCCCGACACCAGGCCGCTGGCCGACACCGCGGCCGCCGCCGCCGAGGGGCCGGGGATGGGGCTGACCGGGAGCCCTTCGTCCAGGGCCGCGTCCACCACGATGGCCCCGGGATCGGAGACCCCCGGTGTCCCGCCGTCGCTCACCAGGGCCACGTCCCCGCCCTGCCGCAGCACCGAGAGGATCGGCTCCACTTGCCGGCGCTCGTTGAACTTGTGGTACGAGACGAGCCGCCTCGCGCGAATCCCCCGGCTCTCCAGGAGCCCGCGCGTGCGGCGGGTGTCCTCGCAGGCCACCAGCGCCGCGCTGCCCAGCGCCTGCGCCGCGCGCGGCGACAGGTCTTCCAGGTTGCCCAGCGGCGTGGCCACCACGAGCAGCGTGCCGGGCGGCATCAGGTCCCCCAGTCGCGCGGGTAACGGAAGTCGATCCCCACCGTCCGCGCCGACAGCTTGGCCACCAGTGGAGGCCGGCGCTTGTGCTGCGAGCCGGCGATGCGGCGCAGCACCTCGTCCACCATGCGCCTCGGCCACCCTTCGGCCAGCGCGTCGGCCCGGCTCCCCCTGCGGTCCACCAGCAGGTGCAGCAGGCGATCCAGCTCATCGTAGGAATGGCCCAGCTCCGCCTCGTCGGTCTGGCCCGCCCACAGGTCGGCGCTGGGGACCTTGGCCCGGATGGCCGCGGGGACGCGCAGCCGCTCGGCCAGGCGCCGCACCTGGGTCTTGTAGAGATCGCCCAGAGGGTTGAGGGCCGAAGCCATGTCGCCGTGCAGGGTGCCGTAGCCGAGCAGCAACTCGGTCTTGTTGCTGGTGCCCAGGACCAGCGCGTGGTGGACTTCGGATCGATCGTAGAGGATGCTCATCCGCTCGCGGGCCATCTTGTTGCCGCGGCGCACGCGGCCGGCGCGTGGATCGGAGGCGAAGTAAGCGTCCACCATCGGGGAGATGTCGAAACGCTCGGTGGCCACCCCCAGCGCGCGGGTCAGGCGGCGGGCGTCGCGCTCGCTGGACGGGTGGCTGGTGCGGTAGGGCATCAGCACCGCCACCACGCCGGAGGCGCCCAGCGCCCGCCGGGCCAGCACGGCGGCCACCGCCGAGTCGATGCCCCCCGACAGCCCGACCACCACCCGCTTGCGGCCCGTCCGCAGGACCTCGCCGGCGATGAAGGAGGTGAGCACCCTCTGTGTCCCGGCCAGATCCAGGTCCAGCGCGGGATCGGGACGCGGGGGGGGCCGCCGCGCGGGCACGTCAGCTCCCGGCGTAGCGTGCGGAAGCGATCCGATCCAGCTCCCGGCGCACCAGATCGAGCTTCTCGTCGCGCAGCAGCGGGTACGCGGAGCGCACCTGGCGGATGCGGGATGGATCCAGGCGCACGGTGACCTGGTCGGGGCCGAGCTCCCGGGCCTGGGCCAGGACCTCTCCGGACGGATCCAGGGCGAAGGAGCCGCCGCTGTAGGTCCATCCGTCCTCGCAGCCGGCGCGGTTGACGTACAGCACGTAGCAGCCGAAGAACTGCGCCACCACCCGGCCGAGCGAGAGCCAGACGGCGCCGGCCGGCCCGCCGGAGGCTCGCAGGCCTTTCACCGGGCTGGCCGACACGACGATCAGCACCTCCATCCCCTCCTGCGACAGCAGGTACGACGACGACAGATGCCAGAAGTCCTCGCAGATCAACAGCCCCGTCCGGCCCCAGGGCGCCTGGAAGGTCCGGAGCACCTCCCCGGCCGCGAAGTAGCGGGCCTCGTCGAACATCCCGTAAGTGGGGAGGTAGACCTTCCGGTGAAGGTGAGCGAGGGCGCCCTTGGCCCAGACGCCGGCGGCGTTGTGGACCAGCGCCCCCGGGGCCAGCTCGGCGAATCCGGCCACGATGGCCGTCCGGCGCGACGCCGCCGCCAGCCGGGCCGTCTGCGCCCCCGCGCGCGCGTCCTGCGCAACGTCGGAGGCGAGATCCTGCAGGAGGTAGCCGGTCAGGCTGAGCTCGGGGAAGACGATCAGCACGGCCCCCGCGCGCGCCGCCCGCCGGGCCTGCTCGAGGTGCCTCCTCAGATTGAGCTCCGGATCGCCCAGGGCGGGGGCGATCTGGGCGAGCACGGCTTTCATGGGGCGGATGGTACCACCCCAGTCCGGCTCAGGGGGGGGCGGAAGGTGGCCCGGCCATCCGCTGACGCATGACCTCCTCGTGCAAGGCACGGTGTTTCTCGAAGGCCTCGCGCGCCTCCTGCTCCCGGCCCAGCTTCATGAGCGACTGGCCCATGAGGAACCAGGCCCGGTCGTCCATGGGGTCCTCCGCGGTGACCGTGGCCAGCACCTCCACGGCGCGCTGGTGTCCGCCCGACTGGGCCAGCGCCGTGGCCAGCGCCACGCGGGCCGGGACGTCGCCAGGATCGGCCTTGACGGCGCGCTCCAGCAGCTCCAGGGCGCGGGGGAGGTTGCGCCGCAGCAGGCAGATCGACCCGGCACGGGCCAGGGAGGTGGCGTCCCCCCCGCCGGCGGCGAAGACCTTCTCGTACTCGGCGAGCGCCTCGTCGTAGCGGGACGATGCGCTGAGCGCCGCGGCGAGCTCCGAGCGCACCTCGTGCCGGTCGGGGACGTCCCGCAGGTAGGCCTGGTACTGCTCTATCGACTCCGACGGGCGCTTCTGCTGACCCAGGATGCGGGCCAGCTTCAGACGCGCGGTCCCCGCGCGGCGGGGGTCGGCGGGGAGCGCCAGGAACCGCTGGTAGGCGTCGATCGCCTGATCCAGGCGCCCGGCGGTCTCGTGCAGCCGCGCCAGGTTGAACAGCACCCCGGCGTCCTCGGGCATGAGGGCCGCGGCCTTCGCCAGGAAGCCCTCCGCCTCCTGCGTGCGATCCATCATGAGCAGGGCCTGCGCCAGCCGCGAGAGGCAGGGGGCCGCCCCCGGGTTGGCCTGCACGGCGCGCCGCAGAAGCGGCTCGGCCTCCGCGGGGCGTCCGCCGGCGAGGTGGATCTCCCCCAGGCGGCACAGAGCGGGCCAGTGACCAGGATCGGCCTCGATGGCCTGCCGCAGGGCGGTAGCCGCCTCCTCGGTCCGCCCGGCGGCCAGGCTGCGCTCGGCCTGGGCGTGCAGCTCCTCGGCGGTGGCGGCCGCAGCCGGGGCCGGGGCCTGCGCCAGCGCCGCGGCGGCGGCCAGGCACAGCACCGGCACGATCCGGAGCGGAGCCATCAGCGGGCTCCCGCGGACGCGGCGGCCGGGACGGGGCTCTCCCCTTCGATCAACGTATAGGATCGGCCGGCGGCGAGCCCCTGGAACGACTGCCGCCCCCCGCCGGGCCAGATCACCTCCACGCGATCCACGGACCGCGCCGGCCCCAGGCCGAAGTGCACGTTCGGCTCGGACGACCAGAGGTACGAGCCTCCCCCGCCGGCGCTCCGCACCATGGTCCTCCCGCCCGCCGTCACCGCCACCCGGGCTCCGGCTCCGGAGCGGTTGGCCTTCCTGCCCGCCAGACGCAGCTCGATCCAGGCGCCCGAAGAGGAGCCGGCCTCGTTGCGCAGCAGGACGGGCGCGCCGTCCATCACCGTCAGGAGGAGATCCAGGTCTCCGTCCCCATCGGCGTCGAAGACGCCCCCGCCGCGGTGGCTGCGCGGGGTGGTGAAGGCCGGGCCCGCCGAGGCGGTGACGTCCTGGAAGGTCCGGCCTCCTCCGGGGGCGGCCACGTTGCGCAGCAGCTGGCTCGGCTGCCGGTAGGTGGTGCCGATCTCCATCCCCTCCACCCCGGCGTAGACGTGGCCGTTTCCGAAGTAGAGGTCCAGCCATCCGTCGTGGTCGAAGTCGAAGAACTCCGTGGCCCATCCCAGCATCAGGAAGGTCAGCTCGTAGATCCCGGTGGCGTAGGTGACGTCCTCGAAATAGCCCTCCCCCACCTGGCGGAAGAGCTGGTAGGACTGGTGCGAGAAGTTGGTCACCACCAGATCGAGGGCGCCGTCGCCGTCGTAGTCGCCGAACGAGGTGCCCATGGAGCCGGCCTCGATGCCGTCGATCCCGTAGGCCACGCCGCTCACCGCGGCCACGTCCTCGAAAGTGCCGTCGCCGCGGTTGCGGTAGAGCTCGTTGGGGGTGGCGTCGTTGGCGACGTAGAGATCGATGTCCCCGTCGCGGTCGTAGTCGGCGGCAGCAGCCCCCAGGCCGAACAGCCCGATGTCGGTGCGCAGGCCGGCCGAGGCGGTCACGTCGGTGAAGGTGCCGTCGCCGTTGTTGCGGTACAGCACGTCCACGTCCCCCTTCAGCCCGGTCGGCCCGCACATCACCATCGCCCCCCGGTAGTAGCAGGGCCGGTCAGGGTCGCCGCGGCGGGGGACCGTGGCCGTGTCGAAGGCGACGTAGTTGGCCACGAAGAGATCCAGCCGCCCGTCGTTGTCGAAATCGGCGAACGACGCCGATGCGCCCCAGCGGGCGTCGCCCACGCCGGAGGCAGCGCTCACGTCCGCGAAGCGCCCTCCTCCCAGGTTGCGGTACAGCCTGTTGGGACCGTAGGCGGTGACGTAGAGGTCGGTCAGCCCATCGTTGTCGTAATCCCCCACCGCGGTCCCCGATCCCCAGAACGGCTCGCCCAGCCCGGAACCGGCGGTCACGTCCTCGAAGGCGCCCCGCCCGTTGTTGCGCATGAGGCGTGGTCTCGGCTCCTTGCCCGGAGGGAAGCCCTCCAGGGTGGAGCCGTTGGGCAGGTAGAGGTCCACGTCGCCGTCGTTGTCGAAGTCGAGAGCCGCCGCCCCCAGCCCGATCGTCTCCACGATGTAGTCCTTGGCCGGCCCCCCGCACACCTGCGCCGCCTCTGCCAGGCCGGAGGCGGGGGTGGCGTCGGTGAACAGAGGGGCGGCGGAGAGCGCGGACGACAGCAGCAGGAAGCACGCGGACACGGCGGCATTATAAAAGCTCGACCCGGCGGGCGCGAACCTCTATCATGGCGCGCCATGTCGCCGCGAGCCGCCACGCCCTTGCATCGCCGCATCCTGTACGGGATGGCCGCGGGCCTGGCGGCGGGGCTCGCCGCCAACGCGCTGTGGGGCGATAGCGAAGGGCTGCAGACCTTCGTCCGCACGGTGACCTACCCGGCCGGACAGATCTTCCTGCGCCTCATCTTCATGGTGGTCATCCCCCTCATCGTCTCGGCGCTGGTGCTGGGGGTGGCCGAGCTGGGCGACCTGAGGCGGCTGGGCCGCGTGGGGCTCCGCACCCTGCTCTTCACCCTCCTGCTCAGCTCGGTGTCCGTGGCGCTGGGGGTCCTGCTGGTGAACGTCACCCGGCCGGGCGACGGGCTGAGCGAGACGGAGAAGGCCGGGCTGCTGGAGATGCTGGGGCAGTCGGCCTCCCAGGTGCAGCGCCCGCCGGTCAAGGAAGGGCTGCAGATCGTGCTGGACCTCATCCCCGACAACCCGCTGCGGGCCATGGTGGACGCGTTCAAGGGAGAGATGCTGGCGGTGATGGTCTTCGCCCTCGTCCTGGGAGTGGCGGTGACGCTGTGCGACGCGGACAAGGTCAAGCCCCTGCTGGCGCTGCTGCGCGCGGTGTACGAGGTGGTCATGAAGGTCATCGCCCTGGCCATGATCCTTGCGCCGTACGGCGTGGCGGCCCTGCTGTTCAGTCTGACCGCGCGCTTCGGACTGGACATCCTGGCCCGCCTGTCGGTCTACGTGCTCACCGTGCTGGCCGGTCTCGCCCTGCACCAGTTCGGCGTCTATTCCCTGGTGCTGGCGTGGGTGGTCAGGGTCTCGCCGCTGGTTTTCTTCTCACGGATCCGCGAGGTCATGGTGACGGCCTTCTCCACCTCGTCCGGCAACGCCACGCTGCCTCTGTCCATCCGCGCGGCGCAGCAGGAGCTGGGGATCCCCCGCCCCATCGCCGGGTTCGTCCTGACCGTCGGCTCCACCGCCAACCAGAACGGCACGGCCCTGTACGAAGGGGTGACCGTCCTCTTCCTGGCCCAGTTCTTCGGCGTGCACCTGGACCTGGCGGCGCAGCTCACGGTGGTGGGGATGTCCATCCTGGCCGGGGTCGGCACCGCGGGCATCCCCGGAGGGTCGCTCCCCATGGTGGGGGCGCTGCTGGTCTCCATCGGGGTCCCCTGGGAGGGGATCGGGATCATCCTGGGGGTGGACCGGCTTCTCGACATGTGCCGGACGGTGCTGAACGTCACGGGGGACCTGGTGGCCGCGGCCTACGTCTCCCGGTCCGAGGGCCACCCTCTGCGCGGCGCGGAGCCGAGCTCTTCGTGAACCGGCGGCGTCCGGCGGCGGCGCTCCTGGCATGCGCCCTGCTCTGTCCTTCCCCCGCTTCGGCCCGCGAGGACCCGCTGCGCCCCCCCGCCTCCGAGCAGCCGGTGGTCTCCGCCGGCTCCATCGAGCAGATCGCGGAGGGGGAGATGGTGATGCGCGGGGACGTCGATCTGCGCTACGGCGAGCTGCGCCTTCTGGCCGACACCATCCACTTCAACGACGCCACCAGGATCGCCCGGGCCGAAGGCAACGTGGTGATGATGTTCGGCAAGAGCCAGATCAGCGGCGACCGGCTGGAGGTCAACGTGGAGACCAGGCTGGCCACCATCTGGAACGCCCACGGGTACGTCGATCCGGACATCATCTTCCAGGCCGAGAAGCTGGAGAGGATCGCCGACGACAAGGTGGTGATCACCGACGGCACGGTCACCACCTGCACCCAGCCCACCCCCTACTGGTCGTTCCACGTGGGACGGGCCGTGCTGCACCTGGACCACTACGCGCACATGCGCAACGTGGCCTTCGACGTGGGGAAGGTCCCGGTCATCTACCTCCCCTACATGGTCTGGCCGATGAAGCAGGACCGTGCCTCGGGGCTCCTTCTGCCGAACCTGGGTTATTCCCGGCGCCGCGGCTCCTTCATCGGCAACGCCCTCTACCTGGTGCTGGGCCGCAGCCAGGACGCCACGCTGTATTACGACCGCTACGGCCGGAGCGGCACGGGGCTCGGCTTCGAGTACCGCTTCGTGCCCAGCTCCCACGGCGAGGGGATGCTGACCGGCTACTACGTCAACGACACGGTGGAGGACCCCCTGGCCCCGGGCGAGGCGCAGGAGCGCACCCGCTACCGCTTCAAGCTGCTCCAGAACCAGCAGTTCCGCAGCGGCTACCGCCTGCTGGCCGATCTCAACTCGGTCAGCGACCTGGACTACTTCCTGGACTTCGAGCGCGACATCCGGCAGACCACCAGCCCCATCATCTCCTCGCGCATCGATCTGGTGCGGAACTTCGGGAACTACGCCTTCAACGTGCGGGCCGATCGGCAGGACCAGTTCCTCACCGCCGACACCGATCTGACCTTGCAGCGCCTCCCTGAGCTGGAGCTGAGAGGCCGCGGCATCCGCTTTGGCCGCTCCCCCTTCTACCTTTCCTTCGAGACCTCGGCGGGGGTCTTCAGCAAGGAACAGGAGTTCCTGGACTCCGGGCTGGGGTTCGTGCGCCGCGAGACCACCTACCAGCGCTACGACCTCTTCCCCACCATCTCCGCCTCGTTCACGCCCACACCCTGGCTGGACATCTCCCCTTCCATCTCCGCCCGCGAGACGATCTACACGCGCAGCGTGCTGGACCCGGATGACCCTCTCTCCGTGTCGGGGCAGGACGACGTCTCGCGGGAGTTCGTGGCCTTCAACCTGGGGCTGGTGGGGCCGCGCTTTTACCGCCTGTACGGAGCGGGGAAGGGGGAGCGGGGCGCCGTGTACAAGCACACCTTCGAGCCCCGGATCAGCTACGCCTACATCCCCGAGGTGCGGGGCGGGGAGCGGATCATCCGCTTCGACGAGGTGGACACCCTGGCCGGAGACGTGCACCGGGTGGCCTACTCCCTCACCAGCCGGCTGTTCGCGAAGCGCCCCGATCGCTCTCCGGCGGACGCGGCCGTGGACCCCGACGAGGCCTACGCTTCGGACATCACCGGGCCGACCCAGATCCAGGCTCCGGTGACCGACGTGAAGGATCTCCCCGACGAGATGAAGGAGGCGCTGCGGGACGACGTCCGGGCGCCGTCGGTGGGCGCCGTGGAGGTCGCCACCTTCGACCTCTCGCAGGAATACTCCCTGGATCGGGAGAGGCCCCGCAGCGTCTCCACGGTCTTCGGCCTGGACGGGGTTTCCGAGACCCGCTCGGCGCAGGCCGGCCCGGTGGTGGCCACCATCCGTTACAACCCCGCGGCGTCGGCCAGCCTGGACGTGCGCACCGAGTACGACATCCTGCACGACGACGTCCGCAACGTGAGCCTGTCGGCCAACCTCAGGAGCCTGCGCCACGGCTACATGCGCCTGTCCTGGTTCCTGGGGAGGGACTTCGAGGGGCGCTTCCTGGACGAGGCGGGCAGGCAGCTCCAGCCGGGCTGCGCCGCCGACCCCAACGTCTTCTGCGAGCGGGCCTTCGTGGACGCCAACCAGATCCGTCTGATCGGCGGGACGGCCTTCCTGAACCGCAAGATCACCCTCGACCTGGAGGGGTCGTACGACCTGGAAGGAGGCGACCTCCAGGATCAGCGCTACCGCCTGGGCTACAACACCCAGTGCTGCGGGATGCTGCTGGAGCTGGCCCGCCGCGACTTCGAGACCATCGACGAGATCCAGTACCGGTTCATCCTGAACCTGCGCGGCGTGGGCACCTTCCTGGACCTGCAAGGACGGCCGCGATAGCGGGCGAGGGGCCGCGCCGTTTGTGCTAGCGTTCCGCCCATGAGGCACCGCACCATCGTCACCGGCAGCAACGGGCGCCTGGGACGCGCGCTGGCCTGGGTGATCGAGGAAGAGCACGGCGACGAGCTGGCCGACACCGTCTTCGCCACCCGCGACGAGATCGACATCACCGACTACTTCCGCCTGCGCTCCGAGCTGGAGCGGATCGAGCCCACGGTGATCGTGAACTGCGCGGCGTACGCGCAGGTGGACGGGTGCGAGCAGCACCCCGAGGCGGCGGAGAGGGTGAACGCCGAAGGGGCGCGCTTCGTGGCGCGGGCGGCGCGGGAAGTCGGCGCCCGGGTCATCCATGTCTCCACCGATCTGGTCTTCGACGGCCGGCAGGAAGGGGCCCCGGCGAGGCGCCTCTACCGGGAGGACGACCCACCCAACCCGCTGTCGGTGTACGCGGCCAGCAAGCTGGCCGGCGAGGAGGCGGTGGCCGAGGAGACCGACGAGCACCTGATCCTGCGCAGCTCGTGGTTCTTCGGCCCGTGGCCCGCGGATCGGTTCCCGGAGCTCTTCCTCAAGGAGCTGAGCGAGGGGCGGAGCTGCCGCATGGTGTCCGACCGGCTCGGCTCGCCGACCTACCTCCGGGATCTGGCCCGCGCCGTGGCCCGGCTCATCCTGACGCCGGCCAGGGGCGTCCTGCACTTCGCCAACACCGGCGAGCCGACCTCCCGCTACCACGTGCTGGCCGCGCTGGCCGAGATGCTGGGGCTGCCGGCGAGCAGGCTGGTCCCCCTCCCCGACGATCTCTGGACCGAGGACGCCGCGCCCAGGCCGGCCTTCTCCGCCCTCGACCCTTCCCGGTACGCGGAGCTGACCGGCGAGCGGCCGCGGCCCTGGCGGGACACGCTCGCCGAGTACGTGGCCGAGCGGAGCGCATGACGATCCTCCTCACCGGAGGGACCGGCTTCCTCGGCGGGAGGGTCGCGCTGCGCCTGCTGCAAGCAGGCCACGAGGTGCGCGTGCTGGTGCGCCCCGGCCCCCGCCGGGGAGGGCTTCCCGAAGGGGCGCGTCCCGTCGCGGGCGACGTGACCGATCTCGAAGCGCTCACCGCGGCGGCCGGGGGCTGCGAGGCCATCGTGCACGCCGCGGCGCTGGTGAAGGTCTGGGTGCCCGACCCGTCCGCCTTCGATCGGATCAACGTGGGGGGGCTGCGCAACGTGCTGGAGGCGGCGCGCCGCACGGGCGTCAGGCGCGTCGTGCACACGTCGTCGTTCATCGCGCTGGGGCCGACCGACGGGAGGGTGGCCGACGAGACGCAGGTCCATCCCGGCGGAGCGCGCAACGACTACGAAAGGACCAAGGCAGAGGCGGACCGGGTGGGGCGGCAGGCGGCCGAGGCGGGGGCGCCGTTGGTGACGGTGTACCCAGGCGTCATCTACGGCGCGGGACGCTGGACCGAGGGCTCCCTGATGACCCGCACCATCCGCGACTTCATGCGGGGGAAGGTCCCGGGGTACCTGGGGGACGGGCGCGGCAGGGTCTGCCTGGCGTTCATGGACGACGTGATCGAGGGGCACCTGCTGGCGCTGGAGCGAGGCCGGCCGGGGCGGGGCTACATCCTGGGTGGGGCGAACGCCTCGTGGCGCGAGCTGTACGCCGTGCTGGCGAGGCTGACCGGCGCCCCCGAGCCGACCCGGCGCATCCCCTTCTGGGCGCTGTCGCTGGCGGGGCGGGTGCTGCGCTGGCGGGCGGAGCTGACCGGAGCCGAGCCCGTCCTCACCGACCGGGTGGTGGCCGTCTACCGCCACGACTGGGCCTACAGCTCCGGGCGCGCGGAGGCCGAGCTGGGCTACCGCGTCACCCCGCTCGAGGAGGGGCTGCGCCGCACGGTGGAATGGCTGCGCGCCGAGGCGGCATGACCGGCGGGGGGATCACGGCCGGCGAGGCGGCGCGCAAGCTGGTCCACTCGGGGGCGGGGCTGCTGGCCCTCCTCGTCCCGTGGCTCACGCGCTGGCAGGGGGCGCTCGTCTGCGCGGCCGCCCTGGCCGGCAACGCGCTGCTGCTGCCGCTGGTCACCCGCCGCAGGCTGGAGCGGGACGAGGACCGCGTCACCGGGTACGCTGCCGGGATCGTCCTCTACCCGGCGGCGGTCGGGGCGCTCTTTCTCCTGTTCGGCTCGCGCCCCGACGTGGTGGCGGCGGCGTGGGGGATCCTGGCCTTCGGCGACGGCGCCGCGACGCTGGCGGGGCTCGGCCTGGGCGGACCGGCGCTGCCGTGGAACCGGAGCAAGACGGTGGCCGGGACCGTGGCGTTCATGGCGGCGGGCGGGGCGGCGGCGATCCTCCTGGCGCGATGGGCCCAGGCGCCGGGAGCCGAGGCGCTGCCGGCCGTGGTGCTGCTGG
>DATEEA010000111.1:0-13283 GCA_035281445.1 Candidatus Polarisedimenticolia bacterium | reverse complement strand
CAGCCTCCCCGCGCCCGCCGCGCAGGGATCACGTCGGCCGGCTCACCCGCGCGTTGAGGCGGCGGAAGATCTCCTGCTCCCGCCGGCTCTTCTCGGCGTCCCCGAGCCTGCGGTAGACATCGGCGAGCGCGGCGTGGGGACGGGGGTCCTGGCCGTCCAGCGCCGCCGCCCTCTCCAGTTCCGCCGCCGCTTCGTGCAGGGCGTCGGCCCGGGCCAGCCCGATCCCCAGGCTGTAGACGCATTCCGGGTCGCTCGGCGCCAGGTCCCTGGCCAGGCGCAGATGGCGGATCCCTTCGTCCACGTTGCCGGCGAGCAACCCGGCTTCTCCCAGAGCCACGCGGAAGGCGGCGTTGGTGGGGGCCAGCCGGCACGCCGCCTCCAGGGGGGCCGCGGCCGCCGCCGCGTCGTTTCCCTCCAGCAGCAGCCGTCCCAGGTGGTAGTGGGCCTCGGCGTTCATGGCGTCGCGCGCGATCAGCTCGCGCAGCACCTGCTCGCCGCGCCGGCGGTCCCCGGCCATCGAGAGCGCCCGGCCCAGGTCGAGCCGCGCCTCAAGGTCCCCGGGGGCGAGCTGCACGGCCTTCTCCAGGTCGGCGGTGGCCCCTCGCGCGTCGCCGGCTGCGGCCTTGGCCAGGGCGTGCGTCCTGAGCAGCGACACCTTGACACGGGTCGAGCGCCGCTCCTCGTCCAGCCTGTACAGCGCATGCAGAGTGGACAGCGCCCGGGATCGCTCCGGCTCACGCGCCAGCGCCCCGGCGCTGCGGGCCAGGCCCTGGAGCGCGCCCCGGTGCGTGGCGTCCTGCGCCGTGACCTGCTGGAACGAGGTGATGGCCTCGGCATGGCTCCCGATCCGGGCCTGCGTCAGCGCGAGATGATACCGGGCGTCCACGTCGTGCGGTGCGAGGCGAAGCGCCGCCAGGGCGGCGGCGTCGTCACCCAGCCGGTAGGCGCTGATCCCCAGACCCTGGTAGGCCGCCGCCGTCATCGACCCGGCGGGCGCGGGGATCCCAGCATCCGGGGGAGGGGCCGGGCCGAGCTCCAGAGCCCTGGCGAAGTCCCCCCGCGCAAGGCTGGGCTGACCCAGGGCCAGGTGGACGTTCCCTCGGAGGAGCCATGCCGCCGGGCGGGCCCCGTCGAGGGTCAGCAGCCGATCGAGCACGTCGAGCGCTTCGATGTTCCTGTCCTGGCGGGCCAGGGAGAAGGCCAGCATGTTCATGATGCCGCGCCCCTCGACCGTGGCCTCCCCGCCGCTCAGCTCGGCCGCCCGCGCCAGCGCGGCGGAAGCGTCGGCGAACCGTTCCAGGCGGATCGACGCCTGGCCCAGGAGCACGAAGGCCGCCGGGGCGCCGGGATCCAGCGTCATGGCCCGGTCCAGAAGCGCCATCGTGGCCGTGAAGTTCCCCGCGGCGAAGGCTTCCCGGGCGCTTTGCATCACCGTGCGGTAGTCGGGGGGGGAGGGGGCGGCGGCAAGGAAGAGGATCCCGCTCAAGATGATGAGCGGACGCAGTCTTGGCATTCCGGACGGCCTCCGTGGGAGCTTGCATGGAGGCCGGGGAAACCCACGCACGAGCGCCAGTGGTTATACGGACACGGAAGCGTCCGGTTAGGTTGCCTCAGGATTTTCTGACGGCGATCAGCCGGCCGGCCCGCTGATCCTTCAGCATCTGGCGCGTCCCGTCGGGCCACACCACCGTCACCGAATCGGCCTGGCGCGCCGCCCCCAGCCCGAAGTGGAGCACGGGCGGGTCGGTGGAGCCGAAGCCGCGTCCTGCGGTGACCTGCTGGACCTGGCGCCACGAGCCGGCGGCCACGGTGACCGTGGCCCCCACCGCGCGCCGGTTGAGTCTGGGCTGGGAGAGCTCGACCTGGAGCCAGTGATTCCGGCTCCCCTGCTCGTTGAGGTAGAAGGCGTTGCGCCACCAGTCACCGTGGAAGAACCCCCCCAGCTCGGCGTAGATCTCGAGGTCGCCGTCGCGGTCCCAGTCGATGAAGGTGATGCCATGGCCTTTTCCCAGGGCGCCGAGCCCCGTGAAGCGGGTGAGGTCCTCGAAGACCCTCCCGGAGCGGTTGTGGTAGAAGATGTTCGGCTCGACGCGGCGCAGCTCGGGGTCGCCGGTGCCGAGGTAGATGTCCTGGTAGCCGTCGTTGTCCAGATCGGCGATGCCGGCCGCCATGATCCCGATCGGGTACTTCAGTCCCGCCGCCACCGAGTCGTCCCTGAATGTGCCGTCGCCGTTGTTCCGGTAGAGCCGCGGGATGTGGTCGAGCGGCCCCGGCTCGTAGCCGGGCCGGTACCCGTGGAGCACTTGCTCCCAGGGAGCGAGGGAGCCGGTGAACAGGTCCAGGTCGCCGTCGCTGTCCAGATCCGAGAAGAGGGCGATGAAGCCGTTCTGGGTGCCCGGCCCCTTCACCCCAGCGCGCTCGGCGACGTCGGTGAACGTGCCGTCCTTGTTGTTCCTGTAGAGGCGGTTGGGAGCGGTGCGGCCGTGG
Source organism: Candidatus Polarisedimenticolia bacterium (assembly GCA_035281445.1). Taxonomy (GTDB): domain Bacteria; phylum Acidobacteriota; class Polarisedimenticolia; order JACPZX01; family DASXTC01; genus DATEEA01. The sequence continues at coordinate 10,796 of DATEEA010000111.1, read as the reverse complement.
AAGAAGATGTCCTGCCACCCGTCGGCGTCGTAGTCGCCCAGGGCCACACCGATCGTGCCGAAGCCGGGCGACTCCGCCAGCCCCGCCTTGTGGGTGGCGTCCTCGAACGTGCCGTCTCCCCGGTTGCGGTAGAGCCGGTTGGCCGAGCCGTCCAGGTAGACGCCGTTGCTCACGATCAGGTCCAGCCAGCCGTCGCGGTCGTAGTCCAGCCACGCCGTGTGGAACGACGAACCGCGGTCATCCACCCCCGCCGCGGCCGCGACGTCTGAGAACGTGCCGTCGCCGTTGTTGCGCAGCAGGCTGTTGGGAGCGGGGCCGTTCCAGCCGTTTCGGGCGATGGAGGCGTCCGGGTCGCCGTCGTTGTCGTAGTCGGCCCAGGCCAGGCCGAACCCCGGCTCGGTGCGGGCCAGCCCGGCCGCGAGCGTGGTGTCGGTGAAGCCCTCCTTGTCCGCCCTGTAGAGGGTGCAGAAAGCATCGCAGCCGCAGGCCATCAGATCGTACCGGCCGTCGCCGTCGTAGTCGGCCCACCCGCAGGGGCCGGCGCCGGCGAGCTTGTCGATGTGCAGCTTCGGCGCGATGTCGGTGAACCGGAGCGCGGGAGGCGCGGACGGGTCGACCGCCTCGGGTCGCAGAGGGAAGCGGTAGCGCTCCGGCAGCGCCGGGGCGGCGCTGCTCAGGCTGTCGTGCGCCAGCTTGATGTCGTAGAGGTGCTGCAGCGAGGGGGCCAGGTCGTAGGCCTTCTGGAACGCCTCCAGCGCCGCGGCGTGCTCCCCCTTGCGCCAGCGGGCGTGGCCGATGGTGTTCCAGGCCGGGGCCAGGTTGACGGCGCCGCCTTTCTGGTCGGCGAGGATCCCCTCGAACGTGGCCCGGGCGGCGTCCCACTCTCCCATCCGGTACTGGACCTCTCCCAGAAACGTGCGGGCCTCCAGGCCGGCCGGCGACAGCGGGGGAGTCTGGTCCAGGATCTTCTCCAGATGGAAGCGCGCCAGGTCCATGGCCCAGGCCGAATCCTGCAGGACCCGCTGCGGATCTCCGCTGCGGGCCAGGCGCGCCTCGCCGGTGAAGATCCACTTCACGAAGCGCATCCGCACGTCCTGCCGGTCAGGGTGCGCTTGGAGCAGCTCCTCGTAGATGGCGACCGTTCGGTCGGGCTTGAAGACGCCGGGACGACGCACCCCGTAGACGTCGGCGAGCTGCATCTTCACCACGGCCTGCGTCGGATCGATCCGCAGGGCGGCCTCCAGCTCGGCCACCGCGTCGGCGTAGGACGTGTCGCGGCTCTGCGCGATCTGGGACAGCACGCGCCCCAGATAGAAGCGCCCCCGGGCATCGTCGGGGTGGCTGACGACGTGCTGGCGCAGCCGCGCCGCCGCCTCGTCCAGGCGCCCCTGGCGGGCCAGGTCGAGCCCCTGCCGCAGGGCCTCGCTGTCGGAGGGGGACGATGTCTGGGCCAGGGGGGCGGCCGGCCCGCCCCACAGCAGGAGAGCTCCCGTCGCTCCGGCCGCGGTGAGCACGGCGGGCAGGAGGAATCGCAGGCGGCGCAGGGTCATGGCGGACGAGCCTAGAGGACGTCGTCCATGGCGTCAACCCCGCCGGCGTTCCGCGCTAAGCTGGGCCCGCCGATGACGAGTGCGCTGGAGCACCGGAGGCATCCGCCGCACCCCGCGCTGCGGGGATGGGTGGAGTGCCTCTGGACGCTGAAGGGGCGCGCCGGGGCCGCCGCGCCCGAGCCGGTCCTTCCCGACGGGCGCATGGAGGTCGTCCTCCATCGCGGCGATCCGTTCGCAAGGCTGGCCGGAGAGGGGAAGGCGGAGCTCCAGCCGCGGGCCCTCGTGGCCGGGCAGCTCGATCGGGCGCTCCTGCTCCGGCCGGGCGCGGTGGTCGACGTCGTCGGGATCCGCTTCACCCCCGCCGGCGCCGCAGCCTTCATCGAGGAGCCGCTGCGGCGGCTGGCCGGCGAAACCCCCGAGCTGGCCGCGATCGCCGGGGCGCTGGGGCGCGAGCTGGAAAACGAGGTGCTGGCGGCGGAAGGGGCGGACGACCCGGTGCGGCGGGCCGGGCAGGTGCTGCTCCGGCGAGCCGGCCGGCTCCCAGCCGGTCCCTCCCGGGATCCGGTGAGCGGCTGCGTCGAGGAGATCCTGGCGCGCCGGGGACAGGTGGGGATGGGCCGCCTGGCTGATCTGGCCGGATGGAGCCTCAGGCACCTGGAGCGCCGGTTCGCCGACCGTGTCGGGCTCGACCCGCGCAGCTTCGCCCGCATCATCAGGTTCCGGTCGATCTTCGAGGCGCTGGCGCGCGACCCGGCCGCCCCGTGGGTCTCCATCGCCCTCGACTGCGGCTACTGCGATCAGTCGCACATGATCCGGGAGTTCCGGCGGTTCGCGGGCACCACGCCACCCGCATGGGTGGCCTCCGGACATCGCCTGGCCGGGCTCTTCCTCCAGCCTTCCTGATCGGGAGCCGCGCGGCTCGCGATGTCGCGACCGTCCAAGACGGAGATCCCGGCCGCGAGGTAGAGTCCTCCCGCAGCCGGCCCCTCCGTTCGATGCGGAGGCGCGGCGCAGAGGAGGTGACGGCGTGTTCCATGGGATGCTCGTGATGGGGATGGGCCTCTCGGCGGCCCTGGCGGCCGGCCAGCCGGAGGCCGGCCGGCCCGCGATCGACCAGCTCGCCTGGATGGCCGGCTCGTGGGGCGGGGAGTCGGAGGGGACCACGATGGAGGAGCACTGGACCGCTCCCGCCGGGGGACTGATGCTGGGGATGCACCGCGACGTCAGCCGGCAGGGGAAAGCCTTCTTCGAGTTCCTGAGAGTGGAGGCGCGCCCCGACGGGGTCTACTACGTGGCCAGTCCCATGGGGAAGGGAGCCACCGCCTTCAAGCTGACCGAGTCCTCGGGGCAGCGCGCCGTCTTCGAGAACCCCCAGCACGACTTCCCCAAGCGGATCCTCTACTGGATCGAGCGGGGAGCTCTGCGGGCGCGCGTGGAGGGAGATCCCTCGAGCAAGGAGCGGGCGATGGAGTGGACCTGGCTCCCCCTCAGAGGACGATGAGGACCTCGTCCCCCTCGATGCGGGTCTCGTAGCGCGCCACGCTGGCCGCGGGGTTGGTGGCGCAGCGGCCGGTGGCCAACTCGTACTGCCAGCCGTGCCAGGGGCAGGTGACCTTGTCTCCGTCCAGGAACCCCTCGCCCAGCGGCCCGCCCCTGTGCGCGCAGGTGTTGTCCAGGGCATAGAAGGTCCCGTCCAGATTGCACAACGCGATCGACTTGCCCGCGGCCTCGATGACCCGGGCGTCTCCCGGCTTCAGATCGGTTATCCTGCCTCCCTTGATGATCTCCGGCATGGTGTCCCTCCGACCGGCATTCTAACGAGGCAGGCGCATGGCAGGCAAGACCGCGGCCCGCCCGCCCACGCCGCGTTCCATCTCCATCGCGGCGCCGGCCGGGTTCGATCTGAGCAGGGCGGTGCAGGGGCACGGCTGGTTCGACCTGCCCCCCTTCCGCTGGGATCCGGGCGCGCGGCGCCTGAGCTTCGCGCTGCGGCTCCCCGGGGCCGGGCCGGTGGCGGCCTCGCTGCGCGCCGGCGGCGCGGAGCCCCGCGGCGGGCAACGGCTGCTCCTGGAGGTGCTGGCGGGGGGGCCTCTCTCGACGGCCGACGCGGCCGCGGCCGGGCGCGGCGCGGCCCACGTGCTGCGTCTGGACGAGGATCTCTCTCCCTTCTACCGCCGGGCCGAGGAGGTGCCCCGCCCCGACCTGCGCTGGGCAGGGCCGGCCGGAGCGGGAAGGCTGCTGCGCTGTCCCACCGTCTTCGAGGATCTGGTCAAGATGGTCGCGACGACCAACTGCTCCTGGGCGCTGACCCGGGTCATCGTCGCCGCTCTGGTGGAGCGCCTGGGAGAGCCTCTCCCCGGGGGCGGCAGCGCCTTCCCCACGCCGGCCGCCATGGCCGCCGCCCGCCCTGCCTTCTACCGCGACACGGCCCGCGCCGGTTACAGGGCCGAGGCGCTGAGGGGGCTGGCCAGCGATGTCGCCCTGGGGCGCCTCGATCCGGAGTCGTGGCTGGATCCGGCGCGCCCCGTCGAGGAGATACGCGAGGCGATCCTGGCGCTGCGCGGGGCCGGTCCCTACGTCGCCGACAACATGCTCAAGCTGCTGGGGCGCTACGAGGGGCTGGGGATCGACGCATGGTGCCGCCGGAAGTTCTCCCTGATGTACCATCGGGGCAGGCGGGTCTCCGACCGCACCATCGCGCGCTTCTACGCCCCCTTCGGGGCGTGGCGCGGCCTGGCCCTGTGGTGCGACATCACCCGCGACTGGTTCGAGGAGGGGACGTTGCAGGAGAAGTTCACCGAGGCGGCGTACTGATGACCGGCCTGCCGCTGCGGCTCGAGCCCGCGCGCCTCGACGTGCTGGTGGACGAGTGTCTGGACGAGGCGGAGCCCGAGATCAGCGGGCGGTCGCTCAGCGTGGCCCGCCTGCTGGCCCGCGCCATCCCCGAGCACCCGCTGGACCGTCTCCTGATGAAAGAGGCCGTGCGGGCCCTGCTGGACGAGGCCATCCGGCGCGCGGGCGAGGCCGCCCGGCTGCGCGTGATGGTGAAGTCCGGCCCCAACGCCCTGATGTTCGCCGTGAAGGCGCCGGGGGCCGGCCTCGACGCGGCGCAGCGGGAGGCGCTGTTCGAGAAGAAGCCGCTGCCCGGCACTCCGGCCCGCGCGCGGGCCATCGTGACCGCCCACGGCGGCTCGGTGTGGGCGAACGGAATGCCCGGCAAAGGGGTCACGTTCTACGCCACGCTTCCGGTGCGCCGCGCCCCCTGACCGGCGCCGGCCGGCCCCGTTCCCGATCCCCCATCGGGTATAATCAAGCGGTCACCGACGCGGCTTCGACACGGGGTCCCTCCACCATGCAGCACGGTTCTTTCTGGGCCAGGCGCCTGCACTCCCTTTCCGGGGTGGTGCCGATCGGCGCCTTCCTGATCGAGCATTTGTACTCCAACTCCTACTCCAGGCAGGGGGCCGAGGCATACAACGAGATGGTGGCCGGCCTGCAGTCGCTCCCCTACGTGCTCTGGCTGGAGGTCTTCTTCATCTGGCTTCCGATCCTCTTCCACGCCGTCTACGGCACCGCCATCGCCCTGGAGGCCCGCTACAACCAGGTCCAGTACCCCTACGGCCGCAACTGGATGTTCATGCTGCAGCGCGTCACCGGCGTGTTCCTCTTCCTCTACATCGCCCTGCACTTCTGGGAGACGCGGGCGCAGGTGTTCTTCGACGAATCGATCAAGCACCGGTTCTTCGAGCACATGCAGGAGCTGCTCAGCTCTCCCCCCTACCTCGCCCTCTACCTGGCCGGCGTGCTGTCGGCGGCGTTTCACTTCGCCAACGGCCTGTGGACCTTCGGCATCGTCTGGGGGATCACCGCCGACCGCGGCGCGCAGCGGCTCTCCACCTACGCCTGCGCGGGCATCGGCGTGGTGGTGGCGGCGATGGGAGTCAACTCCCTGCTGGGCTTTCTGGGCCCCTGAGGAGGGATGGTGGCCAAGCCCCGGTTCATCGTGGTGGGAGGAGGCCTGGCCGGCCTGATGGCGACGGTGCGCCTGGCCGAGGCCGGGGCGGAGATCGACCTGATCTCCTTCGTCCCGGTCAAGCGGTCGCACTCGGTCTGCGCCCAGGGCGGGATCAACGGCGCGGTGAACATCAAGGGGGAAGGGGACTCCCCGCAGATCCACTTCGACGACACCGTCTACGGCGGGGACTTCCTGGCCAACCAGCCTCCGGTGAAGGGGATGTGCCACGCGGCCCCAGGCATCATTTACCTGCTCGACCGCATGGGGGTCCCCTTCAACCGCACCTCCGAGGGGCTTCTCGACTTCCGCCGCTTCGGCGGGACCCTCTACAACCGCACCGCCTTCGCCGGGGCCACCACCGGCCAGCAGATCCTCTACGCGCTGGACGAGCAGGTGCGGCGCCACGAAGCGGCCGGCCTGGTCACCAAGTACGAGTTCTGGGAGTGCCTCGGCCCGATCGTGGACGACCGGGGGGAATGCCGCGGGGTGGTGGCTCTCGATCAGACCCGGATGACCGTCCAGGCGATGGCCGCCGACGCGGTGCTGCTGGCCACCGGCGGCTGCGGCGTCATCTTCGGCAAGTCCACGCTCTCCACCACGTGCACCGGCACGGCGGTCTCCACCGCCTACCAGCAGGGGGCCGCCTACTCCAACGGCGAGTTCATCCAGGTGCACCCCACGGCCATCCCGGGATCGGACAAGCTCCGGCTGATGTCCGAGTCGGCGCGGGGTGAGGGGGGCCGCGTCTGGGTGCCGCGCAAGGAAGGGGACAGTCGCGCCCCCCGCGGCATCCCCGAGGCCGAGCGGTGGTACTTCCTCGAGGAGAAGTACCCGCGCTACGGGAACCTGGTGCCTCGCGACATCGCCACCCGGGAGATCTTCGACGTCTGCGTCAGCCAGAAGAAGGGGGTGGGAGGGGAGCGCGCCGTCTACCTCGATCTCACCCACCTCCCGCGCACCACCCTGGACAAGAAGCTCGGCGGCATCCTGGAGATCTACGAGAAGTTCGTGGGGGTGGACCCCCGCGACGAGCCGATGAAGGTCTTCCCCGCCGTGCACTACTCGATGGGGGGCCTGTGGGTGGACTTCGATCAGATGTCCAGCATCCCGGGGCTCTTCGCCGCCGGGGAGTGCGAGTACCAGTACCACGGGGCCAACCGCCTGGGAGCCAACTCGCTGCTCTCGTGCATCTACGGCGGCCAGGTGGCGGCGGCGGCCATGGCGAAGTTCGCGCTGGGCAAGGAGCGGCCCGCGGCGCCCGCGGCCCTGCTGGAGGCGGAGAGCCGGCGGTGGACGGAGCTGCAAGACAAGATCCTCCGCATGGACGGGCCGGAGAACCCCTTCACCCTCTGGTGGGAGATGGGGGAGATGATGACCGAGAACGTCACCGTGGTGCGCGACAACAAGAAGCTGCAGGCCACCGACGACCGGTTGCGCCAGATGATGGAGCGGTGGTGGAGGATCGGCGTCCCGGACCAGGGCAGGCGCGCCAACCAGTCGGTGATCTTCACGCGGCAGCTCTGGAACATGCTGGAGCTGGCCCGCGTCATCACCGTGGGAGCCCTGCGGCGCAACGAGAGCCGCGGAGCCCACTACAAGCCCGAGTTCCCGGAGCGCGACGACGCCAACTTCCTCAAGACCACGCGCGCCGTCTGGAGCCCCGAGGGGCCGGTGCTGAGCTACGAGCCGGTGGACACGTCCCTCATCCCGCCGCGCAAGCGGGTCTACACCTCTCCGGCGGGAGCCGGAGGCAGCCAGGAGACAGGCAAGGATGCCCTCCCCAGCCGTCAGAGTCAGGGTACGCCGGCAGGACGCTCCTGACGCTCCTCCCCGGTGGGAGGACTTCAGCGTCCGGCGCGAGCCGGGCATGAACGTCATCTACTGTCTGATGCAGATCCAGCGCAGCCCGGTGACCGTGGAGGGGAAGCGCACCACCCCCGTGGCCTGGGAGGCGCACTGTCTGGAGGAGGTCTGCGGCGCCTGCACCATGGTCATCAACGGCCGGGTGCGGCAGTCCTGCTCGGCCCTGGTGGATCACCTCGGCGACACGATCGAGCTGACCCCCATGACCAAGTTCCCCGTGGTGCGGGACCTGATCGTGGATCGGTCCCGGATGTTCGACGATCTCATCAAGATCAGGGGCTGGATCCCGATCCAGGGGACCTACGACCTGGGGCCCGGGCCGCGGGTGCCTCCCGCCGACCAGGAGGTCGCCTACCGGCTGTCCACGTGCATGACCTGCGGCTGCTGCCTGGAAGTCTGCCCCAACGTCAACGCGCGGTCCGACTTCATCGGCCCGGCGGCCATCTCCCTGGCGCGGCTCTACAACACCCATCCCACCGGCCAGGCCAGCGCCGGCGAGCGGCTGGAGGCCCTGATGGAGCCGGGGGGGATCTCCGAGTGCGGCAACGCGCAGAACTGCGTGCGCGCCTGCCCCAAGGGGATCCCGCTCACCGACAGCATCGGCGCCATGGGCCGCTCGGTGACCCTGCACGCCTTCAAGAAGCTCCTCGGAGGCTGATGGCCTCCGCGGCCCGGTCGCACCGCGAGGGGACCTGGCTGGTGCGCGAGGCGATGGACCGGGCGCTGGCCGATGCGCTGGACGGCATCGCGGGCGAGGGGCTGCCGTCGCCGGATCCCGTGCTGCTCGACGTCGGGGGCCGGGGCCGCCCGTACGAGGCGCTGGCCGCGGCGCGCCTGGGGCTGCGGGGATACCGGCCCCGGCACCTGGCCGTGGATGCGGCGCCGGGCGGCGGCGTGGACGCGGCGGCGACGGCCGAGGCGCTGCCGGTGCGCGACGGGGCCGCCGGGCTGGTGCTCTGCACCCAGATGCTGGAGCACGTGCCCGACCCGCAGGCGGCGGTGGGTGAGATGGCGCGCGTGCTGGCCCCCGGCGGGGCCTGCCTGCTGACCACCCACGGGACCTGGTTCTACCATCCCGACCCGCAGGACTACTGGCGCTGGACGTCCGCGGGGCTGCGGCTCCTGTTCCAGCGGGCCGGCTTCGCGCGGGTGGAGGTCCGGCCGGTGGGAGGGACCAAGCTGGCCGTGGCGGCCCTGGCGCTGACCGCGCTGGAGCGGGCGGAAGGGAACACCCTGCTCGCGGAGCTGGGCCGGGCGGTGGTCGGGCCGGCCAACGCCGTGGCGGGGAGGCTGCTGCTGGGGAAGGTGACGGGGCGCGGCAGCGTCCCTGGCGAGCTGGTCCTCAACTACGTGGTCACCGCCCGCAAGCCGGCGCTCTCGTCACCTTCCCTTGAATGACCCCCGAGGCGGTCCTGACCGCCTCGCACTCGCGATGCCGGCCCTCAGGGCGCCGCGTACTCGACGGCATGGCCTCGCACCACGGCCCCGCTCAGGACGCCGAAGTCCAGGCCCGCGAAGTTCACCGCGTTGAACATGAGCGTGCAGGGTGACAGGTCGCCGGGACCACCGCTTGTGAGGTTCCCCTCCACGCAGTTGGCATAGTGGTGGTGCGCACCCATGAGATGACCCATCTCGTGAGCGACGACTTCAGCGGTGGCGTCCATGTTCGGGTTGAAGCCGAGCGAGTTCAGGGTGCCGGTGCTGCCCCCGGATGGGTTCTCGATGGATCGGATATCGCTGACGACGAAGAACGAATGCTCGTCGAAGCGCACCCCCCCGATGCAGTCGGCCTGACCCACCACGGTGGCCCCGCCGGCGATCGACTGCATCGTCTTGTTCGTGAACACTCCGACCAGGTCGATGCCGAGGGGCGGACGCCCGCCTACCGTCTGCTTCGCTGCGGCGATGAGATCCCCCGAGACGGTGGACGTGTAGGACACAGCCTTCGTCTTCTTCAGCACGAGGTTGATCCCGAACGGGCTGTAGGACTCGGCCGCGCGCGCCATGATCTGGTTCGCGACAGCGGCATCGGTCCCGTCGAGCAGCATCATCACGGAAAGCTCGATGGTCTGGCCGGAGTCCAGCAGGCCGGCGATGCTGACTTTCTCCGGTATGGCCTCGAGGCAATCGGCTTGATCGAGATCCACAGCCTGCTCGCGCGTGCGCATGGCAACGCCGGTGTAGGAGGAGCCCGCGGAGACCAGCCAAGGTTGCACGCGCACTTCGTAGAACGGGGCGCCGGTGTTCGGGATCACCACCGACTCGAAGCCGTCCGAATCGGCCTGGCTGGCGATCAAGATCCCCTGGTCGTCGTAAACGAACAGGTCGTAGTCATCGCTCTCGAAACCCTCATTCGGGGCGATCGCGATGAGCACTCTCTTGATGGACGGTGAATCGACGGAGAGGCTGAAGTGGTCGCACAACGGATCGATGCTCGTGGGGCAGGCCGCGGGATTGGAGACGATGAAGCTGCTCGACCAAGTCACTTCATCACGCGAGTTGTCCAGGGTGCCGCTGGCCGGTTCGGCGGCGTGGAGGCCGTGCGTGGACACGAGCAACGACAGGATCGCGGCCGCCCTCAGCAGATTCCGACTCGTCATGGGAGCTCCTTTCTGACGATGGCCGTGAAGCGTGCAGCCGGTGATCGAGGCTGCCGCCTGCACGGATGTGTTGAGCACCCGACCTTACGCGTGAGTGGTTGAAGATTCCTTGACTACGAGTTCTCGAGGAGACGGCGTTCATCCCGGACACGCTGCAACGCCATGGCGGGTATAGAGTTAAAGTCTCGCAGGCTCCTTGCCCGCTTCTCGGCCTGAAGGGGTGCACCGTCCATGGGCCGCCTGTCCTTCGTTCGGTGGGCCCGCCCCATCGTGTAGGATCAGCGTCATGGATCGGGTCAAGACCATCAGCCTGGCGGAGGCACGGCGCCGTCTGGGCGAAGAGACCACGCAGCGCTTCCTGGAGGTCTTCCGGCACGGAACGCTCCAAGTGGAGATCTACGCACCCGTCGGCACCGACCCGCAGACCCCCCACGCACGTGACGAGGTGTACGTGGTGGTGGAAGGGAGCGGCACCTACGTGACCGACGCCGGCCGGCAGCAGGTAGGCCGCGGCGACTTCCTCTTCGCCGCGGCCGGCGCGCCTCACCGCTTCGAAGACTTCACCCCGGGCTTCACCGTGTGGGTCCTCTTCTACGGCCGGGAAGGGGGCGAGCACGTCTCCTGACGGTGAGCGTTCTGTGACGCCCAGTCTGCCCCGTGGCGCTTCGGTGATGCATCCTGCCGTGCATGAAGCGACGGCAGAAGTGCGAGCGCATGAGGAGGTTGCTGGCCCGGCGGGATCGCCACGGGTGGAGCTGGTCGGAGCTA
>DATEEA010000110.1:0-3288 GCA_035281445.1 Candidatus Polarisedimenticolia bacterium | reverse complement strand
TCGCGGCGGGACAGGCCGCCTTCGCCTGGGCCCACCAGCGGGCCGCCGCCGCGGAGCTGGCGCAGTACCTGGCGCTGCCGCCGCTGCGCGCGGGGAGCACCGTGCTGGCGCTGTCGTTCGAGGGCCGAAAGGGGCGGGTGGCGCCCCTGCTCCATGCCGTGTCCTACGCCGCCATCGAGGCCGGGGCCGTGGACCTGGGGAACTACGAGGCCAAGACCGACCACTTTCAGATCCGCTTCAAGCCCCTCCCCATGCCGCCGCACGCCCTTATCGAGCGGGCGCCGGCGCGCATCGACGTGAGGGCCTACGCCGGCGTCATCGACCACCTGGTCACATGGGATCTCCGCGCCGCCTCCGGCGGGGCCGTTCCGGCGGCGTACACGGAGTCCTACGAGATCGTGGCCGAGAGCGGACGCGCCATCCTCTTCGAGAGCCGCGCGGCACGCGCCCGGGCGGCCGCCGGGCCCTGACCGGGCGCGCCGCGGCCGTGGTGAGCGTCGCGGGCGGACGGTAGAATCAGACAGGAGGTTCGGCCTATGGAGAGCGTCCTGGTCACCGGAGCCAACCGCGGGCTGGGGCTGGAGATGGTCCGGCAGTACGGCGAGGACGGCAACTGGAGGGTGTACGCGTGCTGCCGCCGGCCGGGAGAGGCCGAGGCGCTGCGCCGCTTCGCCGCCACCTTCTGCGACCGCGTCTCGGTGCATCGTCTCGACGTGGCCGACGCCGGCCAGATCCGCGCCCTGGCCGCGGAGATGTCCGGCCAGTCCATCGACATCCTGATCAACAACGCGGGGACGTATGGCCCGTCGGGCGAGCGCTTCGGCGAGGCCGACCCCGAGGTCTGGCTGCACGTGCTGCGCGTCAACACGGTGGGGCCCGCGCTGATGGCCTTCTCCTTCGCCGGCTCGGTGGGGCGCAGCAGCCGGAGGGTCATGGCCACGGTGAGCAGCCGCATGGGGAGCCTCTCCGACAACACCTCGGGCGGGCGGTACGCCTACCGCAGCAGCAAGGCCGCCGCGAACATGGTCATGAAGAGCCTGGCGGTGGACCTGGCGGAGCGGGGGATCGTCTGCGTGGCGCTCAATCCGGGCTGGGTCCGCACCGACATGGGCGGACCCCAGGCGCCGCTCGGCCCCGAGCAGAGCGTTCGCGGGATGCGGTCGGTGCTCGCCGCGCTGCGTCCCAAGGACAGCGGGCGCTGGTTCAACCACGACGGGGCCGAGATCCCCTGGTAGCGAGGCGGCGCGTGCGGGAGGGGGCGGGGGTGCCACGGTGAGCGTCTTCACGCGCCAGGACGAGGCGTCGCTCGCCTCCCGCGGCATCCCCCTCCAGGAGGCGGAGCGCCAGGTGCGCTGCCTGTCGGAGCCTCCACGGTACGCGGCGCTGGACAGGCCCTGCACCCCCGGCGACGGCATCGAGACGCCGGACGGCCGGGAGGCCTCCCGGCTGGAGGCGCTGCACGAACGCCGCGTCCGCACCGGCTCCTTCTGCCGGTTCATCCCCGCCTCCGGAGCCGCCACCAGGATGTTCCAGCCTCTGCTGGCGTGGCTCGACGATCCGCGCGATCCGGGGCCGGCCGAGCTGGCCGCCGATCTCGCGGCGGGCCGTCCCGAGGCCGTGGCCCTGCGCGCGTTCCTCGACGGGCTCGACCGCTTCCCCTTCCGGGCCGCGATGGAAGAGGCCGCCGGCCCGGAGCTGCACCGCCTCGCCGCCGTGGGGCCGTTCCGGCCGCTGCTGCGCGCGCTGCTGTCGTCCCAGGGGCTCGGCTACGCCGGCCTCCCCAAAGGGCTCATCCTCTTCCACCAGGGGGAGGCCGCGCCCAGGACGGCGTTCGAGGAGCACCTGGAGGAGGCGGCGCGTCTGGGGCCCGACGCGGGAGGGTCCGCGCGGCTGCACGTCACCGTCTCCCCCGACCACCAGCACGCCTTCCGCCGCCACGCCGTGGAGGCGTCCTCCGCCGCCGGGGCGCGGCATGGTGTGAGGCTGGAGGTCGCTTTCAGCGTCCAGAGCCCGTCCACCGACACCCTGGCCATCGACGGGCAGTGGCTCCCGGCCCGCACAGACGATGGATCCCTGCTGCTGCGACCGTCGGGGCACGGGGCGCTGCTGGACAATCTCCGGGAGTGCGGGCCGGGGGTGGTCTTTCTCAAGAACATCGACAACGTGGCCCCCGACCACCTCAAGGAGCCCGGCCTGCGCTGGACGAGGATCCTCGCCGGGAGGCTGATCGAGATCCAGGAGACCCTCCACACGCTGCTGAGGCGGCTGGAGGATCCAGGGGACGGCCGGGCCGTGGACGAAGCCCTCCTGGCCGCGCGCGAGCTGCTGCGGCGGGAGCCTTCGCCGGATGCCTCGAGCGACCGGCGTGGGGAAGCGCGCCGCCTGCTCGATCGGCCGCTGCGCGTCTGCGGGATGGTCAGGAACCAGGGAGAGCCGGGAGGGGGCCCCTACTGGGCGGGCGCCTCCGACGGGTCGGTCACGCCGCAGATCGTGGAGAGCGCGCAGGTCGACCCCGCCTCCCCGGGGCAGAAGGAGATCTTCGCCCGCGCCACCCACTTCAATCCGGTGTTCATGGTCTGCTCGACCGGCGACGCGCGCGGCGCCTTGCACCCGCTGGAACGGTACGCCGATCCCGCGGCGGCCATCGTCACCCGCAAGAGCCATCGGGGACGCGAGATCCTGGCCCTGGAGCGGCCGGGCCTCTGGAACGGAGGCATGGCTTTCTGGGGGACGGTGTTCGTGGAGGTGCCGCTGGAGGTGTTCGACCCGGTCAAGAGCGTCCTCGACCTGCTCCGCCCCCGGCACCAGCCCGGCCGGCCGGCAGGCAGATGAAGGAGGTCCTGGCCAGCACCCGGCCCCGGCCGTCCTGAGCTTCGACCGTCCAGCGCCCCGCGTCGCGCAGGGTCTTGCGGCTGTGGGTGCGCCAGTCCGGCCCGCCGATCTCCAGGGTGATGGACTGGACGTGCCTCCCCTCGTGGATCCAGACGTGGCGGATGACCGATCCCTCGCGTCCTCCGATCACGCGGGTCGAGAACCACACCCCCTCGTTCTGATCGAACACATCGCCGGGCTCGATCAGCCGGCGGGCGACCACGCGCCGTCCGACGCCATGCTCGCTCACCCTCGCCTCGCTCCCCGGGCCGGCGCCGGCCTGCGCCTCCCGCGACGGGCGCGCGTCCGGCCGGATCGTCTCCGGTGGACGCTGTTGCGGCGGGGGCGCCCGGTGAGGAGACTGACGTGGAGCGGCCGCGGGGGGCGGAGCGGCCGCGGGGGGCGGAGCGGCCGCGG
>DATEEA010000109.1:0-16636 GCA_035281445.1 Candidatus Polarisedimenticolia bacterium | reverse complement strand
CAGTACTTCTGCGAGGCGAGCATCGTCAACAACACGGTCAGCGGCAACGAGGGGTTCCTGGGCGGCGGCGTCTACCTGGGCCAGGGGGACGTCGCCTTCCCGGTGGCGGTGACCAACAACATCATCGAAGGCAACACCCTGGCCGAGTTCGGCACCGGCGGCGGCCTCTACAAGCTGGACCTGGATGCCGCGTTCGAGCCGGACATCGGGTTCAACGATCTGTTCGGCAACGAGCGCAACCAGGTGGCGGGCGACCGCACGGACGCCAACACCATCGGCGTGAACGGCAACGTCTCCCTGGATCCTCGCTTCGTGAACAAAGCGGCGAGGGACTTCCACCTCGACCCCAACTCCCCGGCCGTGGATCGGGCGACGGCGACGGGGGCGCCGCCGGTGGACAAGGACAACCTGCCGCGGGGCGTGGACGGCAACGGCACGCCGAACAACCCTCAGGCCGGCGACGTGGACATGGGAGCGTTCGAGCTGACCCCGGGCTGCATCCCGTCGCTGGAGTCGTGCGACGGACTCGACAACGACTGCGACAGCGTGCCGGATGACGGCTTCCCCAACTTCGACGGAGACGCCATGGCGGACTGCGTCGACCCCGACGACGACAACGACGGGGTGGCCGACGCCTCCGACTGCGCTCCGCTCGACGCCTCCGCGTTCACGCCTCCGGTGGACGTGGGCGGGCTCGACGTCACGGCGGCGGCTCCCACCAGCGTCGTCTTCGATCCCCAGGGGGGGACCGGCACGCGCTACGAGGTCCTGGCCGGCCTGGCGGAGAGGCTGCGGGCGACCGGCGGCTTCCAGGAGAGCTTCTGCGCGGCGGCCTCGGTCTCCGGCCCGCCGTGGCAGGACCCCCGGCCCTCTCCTCCTCTCGACCATTCCTGGTTCTACCTCGTCCGCGCCGTCAACGGCTGCGGCACGGGGACCCTGGGGTCGGCCCTGCGGGATCAGCCGGGCGCCTCCGACGCGTGCACGGCCGGCATCGTGGACCAGGACGGCGACGGGTCTCCTTCAGACCTGGACTGCGACGACGGCGATCCGGGGCTCTCGCCGATCAACGCCGAGGTCTGCGACGGCGTGGACAACGACTGCGACCTGGCCTCCGACGAGGGGAACCCTGGAGGCGGCGTGGCCTGCGGATCCAGCACCGGAACCTGCATGCCGGGGACCACGGCGTGCAGCGGCGGGACGATCCAGTGCCTGGGGGCGGTGGGGCCGGGGCCGGAGCTGTGCGACGGGCTGGACAACGACTGCGACGGCGTGGAGGACAACGACGTCGTGGACTCGGACAACGACGGCCTGGACGACTGCCTGGACGGCGACGACGACAACGATCAAGTGGCCGACGGAAGCGACTGCGCGCCCCGCGATCCGGGCTCCTTCGGATTCCCCGCCCTGGTGCAGGGGGTGGACGTCCCCGGCGGCTCTCCGACCCTGGTGAGCTGGATCGACCAGACGATCGGCCCTGCCACCCGGTACGTGGTGGTCTCCGGCGCGCTCGGCGCTCCAGGCGCCAGCGACTTCCCGTCCGCATCGTGCCTCGGCGCGCTCCCCGGGTCGCCGCTCCAGGACACCCGCGCGGCCCCCGCGGCGGGACAGGGGTTCTACTACATGGTCAAAGCCCGCAACGCCTGCGGCCAGGGGAGCTTCGGCACCCCGGCCCGGGACACCGCCCCCTCCTGCCCCTGACCCCTGCCGGGCGGCTTGACTCCGCCGCCTGCGGGGCCAAACTCTACCCGGCGCGAGACAGCGGGAAGGAGGACCACCGTGGGGACCTGCCCGGACTGCGAGGAGAACTTCGATCTGGACGAGGAGGCGCAGCCAGGAGACATCCTGGAGTGCCCCAAGTGCCGGGTGCGACTGGAGTTGCTCAACGTCCACCCAGTGGCCTTCGATTACGCGCCGGAAGAGGACCTGGCCTGAGCTGACCAGGGTTGCCTCCCCCTCCCGGGGGCCTAGATTCTGGCCCCGGCATGCCACCTCCCGATCACATCGCTCGCTACGAGCTTCAGGAGATTCTGGGCCGCGGAGCGATGGGAGTGGTCTACCTGGCCCGCGACCCGGTCATCGGCCGCGTGGTCGCGCTCAAGACCATCAACATCCCCGACGGCACGCCGCAGGCGGTCAAGGGGGACTCCCTGGAACGCTTCTCGCGCGAGGCGCGGGCGGCGGGCCTGCTGTCGCATCCCAACATCGTCACCATCTACGACGTGGGGACGCTGGAGTCGGACGGCTCGTCCTACATCGCCATGGAGTTCGTCGAGGGCCGCACCCTCCGGCAGTTGGCTCCCTACGGCGAGAGGATGGAGCACGACGGTGTCCTCGACGTGGTCATGCAGGTGGCCCGGGCCCTGGACTACGCGCACCGGCGGGGGATCGTCCACAGGGACGTCAAGCCGGCCAACATCCTGGTGCGGGAGGACGGCCTGGTGAAGCTGGCGGACTTCGGCGTCGCCCGGATCGAGAGCTCCGATCTGACCCGCACGGGGCAGTCGGTGGGTTCTCCCTCCTACATCGCGCCGGAGATGCTCTCCGGGCAGCCGACCGACGGGCGCGCCGACCTCTTCTCGCTCGGCGTCATCGTCTACGAGCTCCTCACCGGCGCCAAGCCGTTCCAGGGGGAGACCCTGGCCGCCCTGTACCACCAGATCCTCTCCGTCGATCCGGCGCCTCCCACCGTGCGGGCGCCCGAGCTGGCCCCCGAGTGGGACGCCATCGTGATGAAGATGCTGGCCAAGCGCCCGGAGGATCGCCACCCCAGCGCGGCCCACCTTCTGGAGGACTTGCGGCGGATGGAGCGCGGGCGTCCGCTGGTGTTCAGCGGCGATCCATCGGGCACGGCGACCGGCCCGGGCGAGCAGGAGACGGGGGCGGCGCTCCCGGAGCCGGTCCCGGAGCGGGTGATCGAGCAGGGGGCGGGGGACCCCCGGGGCGCTCACGCGCCGATGGCCCCTCAGGTCAAGGCGGTGGTGGCCTTCTCCACGATGGCCGGGTTCGCCCTGGTGGTGATCCTGGTGGCCGTCTTCCTGAGGACCGCCGACGCCGGGCTGCCGGCGCCGCCTCCCGATCCGGCCAACGCGGCGGCCACCGTGGCCGGCCTGCGGCTCACGCTGTCCCACAACCTGAAGGCGGGGCGGATCGGCGTGACCATGGACGGGGCGCCCATCCTGACGGAGTCGTTCAGGGGGGAGAGGGCCAGGATGCGGATGCAGGGCGCCTTCACCCGCACGGTGGAGGTGCCGGCGGGCAGGCACGTCTTCAAGGTGACCGTCGCCGACGACGAGGGGCGCAGCTGGAGCGGCGTGGTGTTTCGGGACCTGGCTGCGCATTCGGAGTCGACCCTGGCCGTCGAGGTGAAGGGCCTCCTCAAGAAGAACCTGGAGCTGACCTGGCGCTGAGCGCTCAGCGCCGGCCGCGGCGCTCCCGCACCGCCCGGATCTTCGATTCCATCTCCTCCTCGATCCGGGCGCGGTCCCGGCGGTAGCCTTCCTCCAACGACGTCACCGCTTCGGGATCGCGGGTGGCCCGCGCCTTGCGGAGCTCTCCCTGGTGGAGGATCTCCCTCTCGGCCAGCCGGGCCTGGGCCACGCGCCGGATCCCGGCGATCTCTTCCTTCTGCCGGTCGTCCAGGGAGGTCCCGGCCTCCCCGCGCTCGGCGTCGCGACGGCGCAGCTTCTCCATGGCGATCTCGTAGGCGGTCTTCATAGGTCCTCCCGATCGTGCTGCCCGGCTCGATTATAGGCCCCCCGGGCGAAGGGCGCGCGCCGCGGTCATCCGCCGGCGCACCGGGCGAAGATCCGGCGCAAGCTCTCGGGGATGGGGACCGGGCGGAGGGTGCCCAGGTCCACGGCCACCACCGTCTGGCGGCTGCGGATGCACGGCGAGGTCTCCGAGCCCCGGGCCGCGCTGAAGAGGAACTCGGCGGAGGACCGCCCCATCCTGGGGATGGTGATGCCGATCCGCAGCGTGTCGCCGTACTTGACCGGGCTGAGGAAGTCGGTCTCCACGCGCACCGTGGGGAACCCCAGGCGCTGCTCGTCCAGGAGCCGCGGGTAGGGGATCCCCACGAACTCCTCGAAGAACTCCTCGAAGGCGATGTGGAAATAGTGGAAGAGGTTCGGGTAGTAGGCGATACCCGCCCGATCGATGTCCCCGAAGCGCACCTTGACCGCGGCGGTGTAACTCATCGTTCCAGCGCCTCCAGCACCGCCGTCTCCACCATGGCCGCCAGCGCCTCGAAGGAAGCCCGGCCTTCCTCCGCGGTGGCGGAGGCGGGATCGCCGAAATAGGCCTGGTCCCCGCCGGCCTCCAGGAAGCTGCGCGCTCCCTCCTTGATCTTCCGGCCGATGCTGACGGGGTTGGCGGCCAGGGCGCGCCGCGCCGGCTCGTCCACCAGGCCGGGCCGGGCGGCCATCACCAGCGAGGTCTCGTAGCGCCCCGCGTGGCAGGCTCCCGACCGGAACTCGTCGGTCAGCGTGGCCGCCCACCGGCGCGAGGTCTTGTCGGGGAAGATCACCGGCCGGCCGCCGGGGGGCGACAGCCTGGCCGAGACCCGGCGCAGGACCTCCAGGTGGCCGGGCTCGAGATGGCTGTTGACCAGGCAGACGAGGCAGAAGCCGTGCGAGAGCGCCGCCTCGGCCACCTCCCCCAGAGCCGCCTCCAGCGTGGCCGCCGAGATCCCGATGGCTCCGGCGAAGTCCCGGGAGTACTCGGTCACCGTGTAGGGGAGGGCCGGCAGGACGAACGCCTCGATCCCCCGCTCCCGCAGCCGGCCGGCCGCACGCACGGCCGCCTCGGCGGAGATGATGACGTCGGTCTCCAGCGGCAAGTGCGGTCCGTGAGGCTCGGTGGATCCGATGGGGAGCAGCGCCACCACCTTGCTTCCCGGCGACAGCGCCGCCGCGATCTCGGTCCAGGAGCGGGCCGCCAGCTCCCAGCGGCGATCGTCACCGGGCATCGGAGCCTCCCTCCTCGTCCGCTCCGGAGGACGCCACCGCCACGGTGAGCAGCGCGCGGCCGCCGTCCCTCAGCGCGGCGCGGAGCACCTTGCCTCGGTCGCTGCGCGGGAGGTCCTGCACGAAGGCGATCCAGCGGGGGTACTTGTAGGGGGCGAGCCGTCCCTTCACGTGCGTCTTGAGCTGGAAGGCGAGCTCGCGGGAGGGCGAGCGCCCCTCCTTGAGGGCCACGTAGGCCTTGGGCTTGGTCAGCCCTCCGTCGTCCGCCTCGCCCACCACGGCGGCCTCGCGCACCGCGTCGTGCCCCAGCAGGCAGTCCTCAATCTCCAGCGGGGAGACGAAGATCCCCCCCACCTTGAGCATGTCGTCGGTCCGGCCGCAGTAGTAGAAGTACCCCTCCTGGTCGCGGCGGAACTGATCGCCGGTCACGCACCAGTCGCCGCGGAACGTGGCCCTCGACGAGGCGCGCCGCTGCCAGTAGCACAGGGCGGTGGAGCCCCCCTTGACCCAGAGGGTCCCCTGCTCGCCGTCCGGCAGATCCTCGCCGCCGGGCCCCACGACGCGGGCCTCGTAGCCCGGGACCAGGCGGCCCAGGCTCTCCTCCCGCACGTCCCCGAAGCGGTTGGAGATGTAGATGTGGAACATCTCGGCCGAGCCGATGCCGTCGAGGACCTCGACGCCGAAGGTCTTCTTCCACCGCCGGTAGAGCTCGGCGGGGAGCGCCTCGCCGGCCGACAGGCAGACCCGCAGGCAGGACAGGTCGGGCGGAGCGGACGACCCCTCGGCCGCCTGCAGCATGCCGTTGATCATCGTCGGCACGCTGGTCAGGACGGTGGGGCGGTGCCGGGCGATCATCTCGAACACCGCCTCGGGAGTGCTTCGCTCCGGGAAGAGGGCCGTGGCGCCCCCCGCGGCGAAGGGGAACATCAGGTTGGTGCCGGTGGCGTAGCCGAAGAAGAGCTTGGGCACCGACACGGTCACGTCGCCGGGCCGCATGGCCAGGACCTGCCGGGCGTAGGTCTCGATGCTGTAGGCGAAGTCCTGGTGGAAGTGCACCGCCGCCTTGGGCTTGCCCGTCGACCCGGAGGTGAACAGCCAGCCGGCGATGTCGTCGGCCGAGGTCTCGGCGGTCTCGAAGCGGTCCGGCGCCCTGGCCAGCTCCGCCTCGAAGGAAGGATGCCTCCCGGGAGGGCCTCCGGCCACCAGCAGCGCCTGGAGGTGCCGCGCGCGCGGCAGGATCGCCTCGAACCGGTCCAGCACCGAAGCGTGCACCACCGCCACCGGGGCGCGCGTGTAGTCGAGGTAGTAGAGATAGTCCTCGGCGGTGTGGATGGTGTTGGCCATGGCGAAGACGGCGCCCGCCTTCAGCGTTCCCAGCCAGGCCGCGACGAACTCGATGCCGTCGGGGAGCACGATCAGAACGCGGTCCTCCATCCCGGCCCCCAGGCCGCGCAGGGCCCCGGCCGCCCTGCGCGCCAGGGAGTCCACCTGAGCGTAGGTGTACCGCTCCTGTCCGCAGAGCACCGCCGTGCGCGCGCCGCGGCTCCCTTCCAGGTTGTGCGCCAGCAGGTAGTCCGCCAGGTTGAAGCGTTCGGGGAAGACGGGAAGGCCAGCGTCGTCCATTGCTCTCTCCTGTCAGCCCGCCCGGCGCCCTTCCGCGCGGGATGCGGCCGGCGCGGGGAGGGTGAGCGGGACGATGTTGGAATCGGGCGTGCGCCGGCCGTCCAGGTCGTAGGCCCGGACACGGTAGCGGTAGGCGACGCCGCTCTCCACGTCGTCGTCCACGAAGCTGGTCCCCTTCACCGACGTGAGGTGCTCGAACGGGCCGTCCCCCTGGGCCCTGTGGATCTCGTAGCCGTACACGGCGACCTCGTGCTCGGCGTGGTTCCAGGCCAGGCGCACGCGGCCTCCCGCGGGCACCGCGGAGAGCGAGGCTCCGCCCCGCGCCCAGAGGGGAGGGGCGCCCCCCGCGGGCAGAGGGGCCTGCAGCGCCCCCTTGGGCCAGAGCACGCACCGCACCTTGCGGAAGTTCTCGTCGAGCGCCTTGCACACGTTGCCGTAGACGCAGTGCACGATGGTGCCGGCGCCGCCCGCGGCGAGCTTGGCGGGCCAGTCCGGATCGGCCAGCAGCGCCCGGGCCATGCCGATGAGGTCGGCGCTCCCCTCCTCCAGCAGGCGCTCGGCCAGCTCGGGGGTGCGGATCTTGCCGGTGGCCACCACCGGGGTGGAGAGGCCGGCGGAGCGCAGGAAGGCGCGGATCCCCTCGGGGAGGTACACGCTGGCGCCGTCGGGGTAGTTCACCGAGGGCATGCACCGGTCCCCCGAGTAGCCGGTGTAGGGGTAGAGCGGCTGGCCCGGCTTGTGCAGGGCGTCCTCGAACTTGCCTCCCGCCGAGACGCTGATCCAGTCCACTCCCAGCCGCGCCATCCTCAGCGCCATGCGGCGCGAGTCGGACAGCGTGTAGCCGTCCTTGATGCACTCCTCACCGTCGAACCGCACGCCGACGGGGAAGCCGGCGCCAACGGCCTCGCGGACCGCGACGATGACCTCGGTCATCGCCCGCATCCGGTTCTCCAGGGAGCGGCCGTACTCGTCGGGCCGGCGGTTGCGGTTCGACAGCAGCGACGAAAGGGTGTAGGCGTGGGCCATGTGCAGCTCCACGGCATCGTAGCCCGCCTCCCGCACCCGCCGCGCTGCCGCCGCGTACTGCGAGACGATCCCTGCGATCTCGTCCCGCGTCAGGCTGTCCACCTTCTGCCGCCATCCGCTCCGGGCGATCTTGAGGAAATGGATGATCTGTGCGGCCACCCGGGAGCGGCCCTGCGCCCGCACCGCCTTGACCATGGCCGCCTGGCCGGGGATGAACGAGTCGTCGGAGATCCGCAGCAACGGGCCGCTCTTGCCACCGTGCACCGACATCGCTTCCACCACGATCAGCCCCGGTCCGCCGCGGGCGAAGCGCACGTAGCGGTCGGTCACGTCCTGGTTCACCCTGCCATCCTCTCCCGAGAGGCGGGTGACCATGGCCGGCAGCACGATGCGGTTGGACAGCTCCAGGGTCCCGGCGCGGAACGGCTCGAGCAGCTTCATGGCCGCCTCAGGCGATCTCCTTCAGCAGCGATCGGGCGATGACCAGGCGCTGGATCTCCGAGGTCCCCTCGTAGATGCGCAGCGCCCGCACCTCCCGGTAGAGCCGCTCCACGACGCTGCCGCGGGTGACGCCGAGGCCGCCGTGAAGCTGCACCGCCTCGTCCACGATCCTCTGTGCCGCCTCGGTGGCGTAGAGCTTGGCCATGGCCGCGGCGCGCCGCGCCGCGGGGGGCGCCTCCGCGGCGGGGGGGGCGGCGCCCGCCTCGTCCAGCAGGGACGCCGCGCGCTGCACCAGGAGCCGCGAGGCGTCGAGCCAGAGCGCCATGTCCGCGAGCTTGAAGCGCACGGCTTGCAGGTCCGCCAGGGGCGCCCCGAACTGGCGCCGGCGCCGGCAGTGGGCGAGAGACTCGTCGAGCGCCCGGCGGGCCAGGCCCGCGGCGGAGGCGCCCACGGTGGGCCGGAAGCGGTCGAGCACCCCCATCGCCAGCGCGTAGCCTGCCCCTTCCTCCCCCAGCCGCGCCGAGGCTGGCACCCGGCAGCCGCGCAGGGACAGGATGCCGATGGGGTGCGGCGCGGTGAGCGCCTGGCGGGAGGCCACGGAGAACCCCGGGGCGGCCGCCTCCACCAGGAAGGCGGTGATCCCCTTGCGCCCGGAGCCTTCCTCCCCCGTGCGGGCGAAGACGGTGTAGACGTCGGCCAGGCCGGCGTTGGAGATGAAGCACTTGGCTCCGTCGAGGACGTAGCCTCCGCCGTCCCGCACGGCCCGGGTGCCCAGGGCCGCGGCGTCGGAGCCGGCCTCGGGCTCGGTGAGGGCGAACGCGGCCACCGCCTCCCCGCGCGCCAGCGCGGGGAGCCAGCGTCCCCGCAGCCCGGCGCTTCCCGCCATCCACAGCGCCAGCGACCCCAGCCCCTGCATCACGAACTGCACGTCGAGCAGTCCCGAAGCGTAGGCCAGCTCCTCGCGCGCCGCGCAGACGGCGGCCACCCGGAGGTGCCTGGAGCCGTCCGTTCCGGGGACCACCAGACCGAGCAGCCCGGAGCGCGCCAGCAGCGACAGGGCCGCGCGGGCCGCGGCGTCCTCCGCGGCGCAGTCCCCGGCCTGCGGCTCGGGGGAGGGTGAGGAGACCTCCGGCGCCGCCGCCTCGCGCGCGCGCCGGGCCGCCTCGGCGGCGTCCCCGTCCCAGGGTGACCTCATCCTCGCGACCCGAAGCGGGGAGGGCGCTTCTCCAGGAAGGCCTCGTAGGCCTCCTGGAAGTCGGGGTGCTTCATGCACAGCGCCTGCACTTCGGCCTCCGCCTCCAGCGCCTCCTGCAGGTTGAAGCCGAGGGAGCGGTTGATCATGGTCTTGGTCACGGCGAGGGCCAGGCGGGGCCCGGAGGCCAGTGAGCGGGCCAGCGCGTCGGTCTCCGCAGTCAGATCGTGGGGGGCGGCCACATGATGGATGAGCCCCCACCGCTCGGCCGTGCGGGCGTCCACGAACTCTCCGCGCAGCAGCATCTCCGCCGCCCGTCCCGCGCCGATGAGCCGCGGCAGGATGTGCGCCACCCCCATGTCCGCCCCCGACAGCCCCACCTTCACGAAGAGGAACGCGATCCGCGCCGTGTCGGCGGCCACGCGCAGATCGGAGGCCAGCGCCAGCGCGGCGCCCCCGCCCGCGGTGACCCCGTTGAGGGAGGCGATGATGATCTGGGGGGCCTGGCGCATCAGCAGCACCACCTCGCAGGTGAGCCGGGTGAAGGCGAGCAGCTCCTCGTCGGGGCGCCCCTGCAGGCGGCCGATGATGGCGCGCACGTCTCCTCCCGAGCAGAAGGCGCGCCCCTTGCCCGTCAGCACGACGACGCGCACCGTGGCGTCGTCCTTGAGCCGAAGGAACAGATCCCGCAGACCGGTGTAGGTCTCCACGGTCAGCGCGTTGAGCACGTCGGGGCGGTTGAGGGTGATCCGGGCGATCGGCCCGTCCACCTCGTAGAGGAAATCGCCGGTCATCGGACCTCCTTGAGGATGCGGCGGCCCGGCGGCGGGCCGGTTTCCAGGGTGACGCAGAGCCGTCCCAGCAGCTCCCTGAGCGCCTGCAGGTCGGCGCGGGGGACCTCGGCCAGCAGGTCCTCGATGCCGCGGACATGCCGCGGCAGGATCCGGCCGATGCGGCGGCGCCCGGCGGGAGTCAGCCGCACCAGGGTCGCCCGGCGGTCCGAGGCGTGCGCCGCGCGCCTCGCCAGCCCCTCGCGCTCCAGCCGGTCCACGATGCCGGTCAGGTTCCCCGCCGACACCAGGAGCCTCCGGCTGAGCTGCACCGACGTGAGCCCCAGCGGCTCGCGCGCCAACTGCGCCATGACGTCGAACTGCGGGAGGGTCATCCCCGCGGGGAGGCCGCGCCGCGCCTCCCGCAGCAGCAGGTTGTGCGCCTTCATCAGCCGCAGCCAGACGCTCACGCCGGGCCTGGGGGACTCCGCGGCGGCGGGCGCGCGCCTGGAAGGGCTCTTCCGGACGGCGGTTCTCACAGGACTGCGGTGGCCTCCATCTCCACTTTGGCGTTGGGGACGAAGAGACTCTTCACCTCGACCAGGGCCATGGCCGGGTAGTGGCGGCCCATGACCCGGCGGTAGGCCTGGCCCAGTCCCTTGAGCCGGGCCCGGTACTCCACGATGTCCGTGACGTAGATGGTCAGGCGGGCGATCGTCTCGGGGGCGCCGCCCGCGGCGGCCACGGCCCGCGCCACGTGGCGCAGGGCGGCCTCGAACTGCTCCACCAGATCGGAGGATGGGATCGCCCCCGCGGCGTCGCAGCCGATCTGCCCGGCCACGAAGACCGTGGTGCCGGGCGGAGCCACCACCGCGTGCGTGAAGCCGCGCGGAGCCGGCATCCCCTCCGGGTTCAGCAGGCGGAATCGGCTCATATCTCCCAGGCCTCGCCGTTGACGCCCCCGGACGACGGGGAGGCCTGCCTGAGCACCGCCGCGGCCACCTCCGAGCAGGCGACCAGGCGCCCCGACGGGTTGAGCGCGGCCAGCCGATCGAGGGACTGCTCCACGGTGGCGCCGCTGCGCGCGGCCAGCTTCTCGGCGGCTCTGAGGGTCATCTCGGTGTCGGCCTGTCCCGGGCAGATGCAGTTGACGGTCACGCCGCTGCCGGCCATCTCCAGCGCCACGGCGCGGGTGAAGCCGACCGCCCCGTGCTTGGCCGCGCAGTAGGCGGAGACGTAGGGGTACCCGGTCAGCCCGGCGCGCGAGGCGATGGTGATCACCCGTCCCCAGCCGCCGCGCTTCATCGCCGGCAGCAGCCGGTGCGTGCAGAGGTAGACGCTGGTGAGGTTCACGGCGATCATCCGCTCCCACAGCGCCCGGTCGGTGCGCGGCAGGAGCGCCGTCTCCGCGCCGCCGGCGTTGTTGACCAGGATGTCGATCCCGCCCAGAGCCTCCTCGGCCGCGTCGGCCATGGCCGCCACCGACGAGGCCACGGTGACGTCCGCCTCCAGCGCCGCCGAGCGGCGCCCCAGGGCGGCGATCTCGCGGGCCACTCCCTGCACCTGCCCGGCGGATCGCGCCGCCACCGCCACGTCGGCTCCCGCTCCGGCCAGCGCCAGGGCCACGGCGCGCCCGATGCCTCGGCCGCCGCCGGTCACCAGGGCCCGGCGGCCCTCCAGGTCTCCCTTGTCCACGGCAGCCTCCCCGGGCCGTCCCGGATGCTTCAAACTTGAAGCATCAGCACTCTACATCCGGCCGAGGGGAGGCTGTCAAGGCGTGGCCGGGGAGCGGGCCGGTGGTATAGTCATCCGGCCGCGGGCGCCCGCGCGCCCGGCGGCGGGAGGGACGGCTCATGGGACGCATCCGGAAGCTGGAGCGGGACGAGGTCGGCCCCGACATCCAGGCCATCTACGACACCTACCTGAAGGAGCGCGGCAACGTACCGAACGCGTTCAAGACCTTCGCGCGCATCCCCGCGTACCTGACCACGATGATCGCCCACTACCGCGCGGTGATGTTCACGGGCGAGATCCCCTTCAGGCTCAAGGAGCTGATCTTCCTGCACGTGGCCCGGCTCAACGCCTGCCGGTACTGAACGGCCGGACACACTGCCTTGGCAAGGCAGCTGGGATACACCGACCGTGAGATCGCGGCGCTGGAGCCGGGGGAGGGGCACGCTTGCTTCGAGCCCGCCGTGGCCGCCGCGCTGGAGTACGCCGCCGGCATGACGCGAGACGCCCACACGGTGACCGACGCCCTCTTCGCCCGGATGCGGGAGCACTACTCCGACGACCAGATCCTGGAGATCACCTGCGTGGCCGGGCTCGCCAACTACTGGAACCGGTTCACCACGGCCCTGAGGATCGACCTGTCGGGGACCGACGAGCCGTACGACCCGCCGGAGGGCCGAGCCGGCGGGCCCGGCTAGCCGGGCTGCGCGGTCGCGGCCAAGAGCGGGGACTGGTACGCGGCCCGGCCGACGAAGAAGGGGCCCATGGACTCGATGAACTCCGCCGTCTGGCGGGTGCGCCGCATGTCCTTGACCAGCCGGGACAGGGGGTGCAGGCGCGAGGAGACCAGCCCCAGGACGAACTCGTTGTCGCGCCGGTCGATGCCGTGGCATTCGAGCCGGATGTCGAAGGCGTGGCCGGCCTCCCCGTAGGCGCGGCCGATCACGGCGTGCTCCAGCATCATCTTGCCCTGCTCGTCGCGCGAGAGCCGGTTGAACTCGCCCGTTCTTCGCAGGGGGTACCAGACGTGCCACGGCCAGTCGGGGTTCAGGGCGTTGCGCCGGGGCTTGCGCAGGAGCCAGTCCTCGAGGTCCTCCTCCCTGCCGGCGGCGTAGGTGCGCCCCATCATGGTGAAGTCCGGCCGCGGGGCGAGCGCGGCGAAGGGAGGTCCCGAGAGCAGGACGCGCGCCTGGCCGGTGAAGACCCCCTCGTCCTCGGACATCAGCAGCACGCCGACGCCCCGGGGGTCGTGGGCGTCGAGGTAGACCACCGCGTCCAGCCCGCTCCGCCTGACCGCGCGGACGACGGGAGCCGCGTCGAAGCACTCCGAGAAGACCTGGAGCTGCAGGAACAGCCGCTTGTCGAGCGACTGGGGGACCCCCCGCACCGGAGCCCCCTTCTCCGCCAGATCGGGCGGGCCGGCGTGCAGGCTGAAGTCGAGCTCCGGCCGGCCGCCTCCGCCGCCCGTTTTCGCGCCCCGCTCCCGCTCCTCGCTCATCCCGTCTCCTGTCCCGCGACTCGCCCTTCCGGCGACGCCGTCATTCTATAACGGATGGCGGGACGGAGACCCCGGGACGCCGCCGCGCCCCGGCGGATCCTGTATCCTGGCCGCTGGCTACCCGTGACTCCAAAAGGAGGACTCATGCCATCACCACGTGCGCGGTCGGCGGCCGCCGTCCTGGCGGCGGCCCTGGTCGCCTTTCCCCCCGCGGCGGCCCAGGACGCGGGGCACGAGGGGTGCGCCGCGCCCCCCGTGGGATGGGTGCCGGCCGCCCTGCTGGAGCGGGAGGTGCCGCTGCGCGAGGGGACCGGCAACGCGCGCGAGACGGTCTCCACAGCGTCGGCCCCGGCCCAGAGCTTCTACGATCAGGGGCTGAACTACCTCCACGGGTACGTCTGGATCGAGGCCGCGCGCTCCTTCCGCCAGGCCCTGCGCCATGACGACCGGCTGGCCATGGCCTGGATCGGGCTGAGCCGGGCCTACTCGGGGCTGGAAGACGCCGCGGCCGCCCGCGCCGCCCTGGAGGAGGCCCGCGTCCGCGCCTCCGGCACGGCGCACTGGGAGCGCCGGAGGATCGAGCTGCGCGGAATGCAGCTCGACGCCATGGCCCGGCGCGGGGACGCCGGGATGCACCGCGCCTACAGGAAGGCCCTCGACGACGCGCTCGCCGAGCGGATGGACGATCCCGAGCTGTGGCTCCTGCGCGGCAACGCCGAGGAGGCGCACCCTTCCGGGCGGGGCCAGAGGGGAGGCTCCGCCTCCACCGCGTTCTACCACCGGGCTCTGGAGATCGATCCCGGCAGCGCCGCGGCGCACCATTACCTGACGCACTCCTACGAGAACATCGGCGCCATCGACAAGGCGCTGGAGCACGGCGAGGCCTATGCCCGGGCGGCTCCGTCCATCCCGCACGCTCATCACATGTGGGGCCACGACCTGCGCCGCGTCGGCAGGATCGACGACGCCATCGCCGCCTTCCTCAAGGCCGACGAGCTGGAGCGGGCGTATTACGAGGCCGAGGGGATCCCGGCCTGGATGGACTGGCACCACGGGCACAACCTCAACCTGCTGGCGGGGAGCCACCTGCACAAGGGGCAGCGGGCGCGGGCCGAGGCTCTGCTCCGGAAGGTGACCGCGCTGGAAGGGTCCATCGAGCCGCGGGAGTTCGAGAAGAAGGACCTGCCGCTGTTCCTGCTGGCCTCGGAGCGCTGGCAGGAGGCGCTGGACGCGGCGCGCCCCCTCATTTCGAGCCGCTTCGCGTCCACCCGCGCCGCCGGCCACGCGCTGGCGGGGCACGCGCTGCTGGGCCTGGGGAGGACGAGGGAGGCGCAGAAGGAGCTGAAGGCGGCCGGGCGCGCGGCCAAGGTGAGAGGGGAGGGGTGGTCCTCCTCCGCGCGGCCCTACGTGGACGGCCTGCGCGGCGAGATCCTGCTGCACACGGGGAAGAGGGACGAGGGACGGGCCGTCCTCATCGAGGTGGAGCGCGCCATCCGCGCCGTCCCCGGGCCGGACGCCTGGGCCCAGGCCCTCTTCCGGCTGGAGGCGATCGGGCGGACAGCGCGGCGGCTGGGGGACTGGGAGCTGGCCGAGCACACCGCCCGGCAAATGATGGAGCACGATCCGGCCTACGGCGGCAGCCGGCTGGCCTCCGCGCTCGCCGCCGCCAGGAAAGGGGATCGCGAGCAGGCGAGCCGCGACCTGGAGGAGGCGCGCAGGCTCTGGAAGGACGCCGACGCCGGGGTTTTGAAGATGGTGGAGGCCGGCTCGGAATCGGCGGGGGCCGCCGCCCTGTCGCGCGGCTCGTCGCCATGATCGCCCGCGTCTGGCACGGGGCCACGGAGCCCTCCAAGGCCGATGCCTACGGCTCGTTCCTGATATCGCGCGCCATCCCCGACTACCGCTCGACCCCGGGCAACAGGGCGGTCTTCGTGCTCCGGCGCGAGGAGGCGGGCCGCTGCCACTTCATCACCCTCACTTTGTGGGACTCCTGGGAAGCGATCCGCGCCTTCGCCGGCGACGACGTGGAGAAGGCCAAGTACTACCCTGAGGACCGGTCGTTCCTGCTGGAGATGGAGCCCGGAGTCGTCCATCACGAGGTGATCGGGGCGGAGCTGGACGCCGGCCTCGCTGCGGCGCCGTCCCCGCGCCGCGGATGAGGCCGGCCGGGCGGCCCCGGCCGCCCACCCGCGGGGAGCTGCTGGCGGCGGCGGGCAAGCGCGTGCCGGACGTGGCCGGGCCCGGACTGCGCGTGCTGTTCTGCGGCATCAACCCGGGCCTCTACACCGCCGCGGTCGGCCACCACTTCGCGCGCCCCGGCAACCGCTTCTGGACGGCGTTGCACCGATCGGGCTTCACGCCGCGGCTCTTCTCCCCCTACGAGGAGGACCTGCTGCTCGACCTCGGCCTGGGGATCACCAACGTCGTCGCGCGCGCCACCGCCTCGGCCGACGAGCTCTCCGCCGAGGAGCTCCGTGAAGGAGGTCGCCGGCTGCTGGCCAAGGTGCGGCGGCTCAGGCCACGGTTCGTCTCCGTGCTGGGCCTGGGCGCCTACCGCGCCGCCTTCGGAGCCCCGGCGGCCGGGCCGGGGCCGGCCATGACCGCTGGCCGGTCCACCTTCTGGGTGCTTCCCAACACCAGCGGGCTCAACGCGCACTACCAGATCGAGGAGCTGACGGCGCTGTTCAGGGACCTCCGCTCGGCGTCGGAGCAAGGGGCCGGCCGGGAATAGAGGCCGGCCGGGCGGGATTGGATCGGGCGCGGCCGCCGGTCCGGTAGTGTCCTAATCTGAGGCCCTATGGGCCTACAAAATAGGCACCGCTACATCTCCCGTTAAGCCCTTCTTGACATTGCCGCGCCATTCCCGTAGCATCACGGCCATGGCGAATCGTCCTGCAGAGCGCGCCCGGGCCAAGGTTGCTATTGAGAAGGCGCTATCCAGACTGACGTGCCCCGAGGACAAGGTGTCCGTGCTGGAGGATGCACTATATGTTGTGGGGCAGACGCAGAGGAAGCCTTCCACGAAGCGGTCACGAACAGGATTCGTGGATTCGGCGGCCGCGGCGCAGAGCGCCATCGCTGAAATGATTGATCCTCTGTGGAAGCGGATTGAGGCGTACTGCCTCAACCACAACCCAGAGGGCACCTACGACTATACGGCCGTCGGCAAGATCCTTCTCCCCGGTCTGCCGCCAGAGAAGGCACGGTCGCAGGTCTATAGCGCTGTGTTCCGCCGCTCGGCAAAAAGCGATCGGCCCTGTGACGACCCGAGGTTTGAAGTGCTTGGAATCGGATTCAGGCTACTCAGACGTGGCCCAGAGGGAGTAGCACAACAGGGGCCTTAAACCACTGAGCCCGGCATGCGCCTCTCTCCCGTCAAGAAGGTGGCGCT
>DATEEA010000108.1:0-5888 GCA_035281445.1 Candidatus Polarisedimenticolia bacterium | reverse complement strand
GCCGGGAGATCACGTAGCCGCAGCGGGGACAGGCCACAGTGGCGGAGCACGAACGGGAGATCGCCGGCAGAGGGCAGGGTCCGCAGGCGCCGCCTCGGGGCGCGAAGGCGAGCCCGCAGAGCGGGCAGGCCGCGGTGGGGGAGGGCCCGGCCGACAGGGGAGCCGCCGCCTCGTGGCTCACTGGCAGCTCGAGCAGAGACCGACGATGCGCAGCGAGTGGCGCAGCGGCTTGAACCGGTGGTCGCGGCAGACCTTGTCCTGCCGCTCTTCGAGCGGATCGTCGGAGAACTCGATCACCTTGCCGCAGGAAAGGCAGATCATGTGCTCGTGGTGCTTGCGGCCGTACACGTGCTCGAAGAAGGCCTTCTTCTGATCGAGATAGACCCGGCGCACCAGGCCGCTCTTCACCAGGTGCTCGAGGGTGCGGTAGATGGTGGCGCGCGAGACAGGGACCTTCTTGTGGACGAAGCGCAGGTGCAGCTCGTCGGCGCCGAAGTGCTCGGGGGAGGAGAAGACCTCCTGGAGGATCTCCCTCCGTTCCTGGGTCATCTTGAGGTTCTGCCCCGCGAGGTAGCGGCGGAAGATCTGCGCCCCCTCGTTGACCACGCGCGCGGGCGGGCCCGCGTGCGGGGGAGGAGCGCTCGTTCCTCTCGAACGGGTGGGCATGGAAGGGGTCCCCTGTTCTTGGTATTGCGACTCAGTCTCAACTTATTCCAAGACGAGCCCGCTGTCAAGAACCGGGATCGAGGCGATCGACGGGATCCTCGGCGATGCCGGCGGCTCAGTCCTGCGGCGACCGAGCCGGCGACACCGCCAACGCGCTGATCACCTGGCCGATCGACTGCAGATCATCCAGGGTCATCGGCTTGTGGAGATAGAAGTCCGCTCCCGCTCTTCGGCAGTCAACCCAATCGCGAGGGACATCCGATGACGTGAGGATGCCGATTCTCACGTTCTGGAACGTCCGGCTGGCGCGAAGCGCAGAAAGGACCTCCTTCCCATCGGACCCCGGGATGTTCAGGTCCAGCAGGATGAGGTCCGGCGGCTCGCCGCGGAAGGGGGGCTCGCCCCGCGCCAGCGCCATCCCCTGGTCACCGTGGGTGATCACGTCCAGGTCGAACGCGATGCCGGCCTGCTGAAGGGCGATCTTGAGGGTCAGGGCATCGACCGGATTGTCTTCGACGAAGACGATGCGGAGCAGTCTGGGGAGGGACGAGTCCGGGCTCATCGATGACCCTGGTTGGAGCTTCCGTGTGTGCCGCTCACCTTACGGCGGTCGGCGCGCCGCTGCCATCAGGTCGATCCCCTAACGGGGGGCGGGAAATACCCTGAGCTCGGCGTCGACCGGGCCCCCCGCCCGCCTGGCGCGCGGGGCGGGACGCTCCGGGTCAGCGGCCCTGGGCGCCGGCGGCGATGTGTCCCAGATCGGGCTGGGCCGGGGGGCTGGAGGGACGGCCGAAGAGGTAGCCCTGGCCGTACGGCACGCCCATGTCGGACAGGGCCGCCAGCTCCTGCACCGTCTCGATCCCCTCCGCGATGACCTCGATGCCGGCGCGGCGCGCGAAGCGGGCGATGGTGTCCACCAGCTCCCGCTTGAGGGGCCGGCTGTCCAGCTCGCGGATGAGGCTCATGTCGATCTTGACGAACTCCGGCTGGATCTCGGCGACCGAGGCCAGGGCCGAGTACCCCGACCCCATGTCGTCGATGGCCAGGCGGAAGCCCAGCGACCGGAAGTACGTCAGCGTCTGGCGGAAGGCGGTGAAGTCGCGCACCGCGGCGTGCTCGGTCATCTCCAGCACCACCCGGTCGGGGGTGAGGCAGGCCTGCTCCAGCAGCTTCAGCGTGCGCGCGCTGCGGAACTGCGGGTCGTAGATGGAGTCGGGCTCGACGTTGAGGAAGAGCAGCTCCTCGCGGCGGATGCCGCGCACCCCCTCCATGGCCTTCTCCCTGCAGAGCCGCTCCAGCGGCCAGATCGACTGCGCCTCGTAGGCGGCCTTGAAAAGCTGCTCGATGTTGTCGAACGAGCCGCCCGCCGGCCGGCTGAGCGCCTCCCACCCCACGAGCCTCGGCTGGAGGATGTCCACGATCGGCTGGTAGACCGACTGGATGAGACGGGCTCCCAGCACCTCGCGCAGCTCGTGGAGCTGCCGCTGGGAGGCTCGCTGTCTCTCGGAGACCGAGTCGCTCTGCGCCTCGTCCAGGGCCCGGTAGATGAGCCGGTCGGGGCGCACCGCCTCGTCGTTGCGCACCAGGCTGGCCCCGATGAAGCAGGTGAACCGCTCCTGGATCTCCTGGGGGAGCCTGCGGGCCAGGAAGCGCCGCAGCTTCCCGTTGAGCCGATCGCGGACCCGCAGCAGGTCCACCAGATCCAGCATCTGTCCCCCGCGAGGAGGGGCCAGCAGGATGACGAAGGCGTTGCCGCTGATCATCACCTCGGAGACGAAGTCCTCCCTGCGCAGGTGCAGGGTGTTGATCGACGTCAGGAAGCGCGCCACGTCCCGCACGATGCTGTCGAACGCCTTCCACCCGGTGACGCGCTCCAGGTGGCTGTTCTGCATGATGTTGACCGACAGCACGCTGAGAAAGCCGTGGGCGGCGAGCTGCGCCCTCATGCGCTCCAGCAGGAGCGGGACGGTGGGGAGATCGGTGACCTGGTCGACCAGGGGACCGCCCGCCGGCTCCATGGAGCCGCCGTCGCCGGCCGTGTCACTCCGGGTCCCGCCATGCCGCGGCATGCCGTCTCACATCCCCTGCCGGTCGGCCAGCGTCTGCTGCTGGATCTCGGTGCCGGTGTCGTCGGAGAGGTACTTCGTCTCGTAGGCGAAGACCCGGTTCCGCCCGGCGTGCTTGCCGCGGTAGAGCGCCTGGTCGGCGCAGCGGATCAGATCGCCGGACGTGGTGGCGTCGTAGGGGAAGGTGGCCACCCCGCCGCTGATGCTCACGTCGCCCAGCGGCTGGGACTTCTCGTGAGGGTACTCGAAGGCCTCCACCATGCGGCGGATCTTCTCCGCGACACGCAGGGCTCCGGCCTTGTCCGTGTTGGGCAGGAGCACGGCGAACTCCTCGCCGCCGTAGCGGGCGGGCGCGTCGTCGGAACGGACCGCGTCCTTGATGAGACGCCCCGTGATCCGCAGCGCCTCGTCGCCCGCCAGGTGCCCGTTGGTGTCGTTGTAGCTCTTGAAGTGGTCGATGTCGAACAGGAAGAGGGAGAGATTCCTGCGCTCCTTCTCCGCGCGGTTGATCTCCAGCGCCAGCCGGTCCATGAAGTGCTTCTTGTTGGCCAGCCCGGTCAGCCCGTCGCTGTTGGCGCTGTTCTGGATCTGGGTGAAGAGCACGGTGTTGTGCATGGCGATGCTCCCCAGGTCGGCCACCATCTTCAGCATGTTCTTCTCGTTCTTGGGGCGGCGCAGGAGCCCGTTGAGGCAGAGCACTCCCAGGGTCTGGTTCTTGGCCACCATCGGCGCGCACAGCTCGGCGCGGAACAAGGGATGGGCGGTGGCCGCCATCTCCCCGCGCATGGCGCGGCTCTTCTGCTCGAAATCGTTCAGGTCCATGGTGATCTGATGCTGGGCCACCCATCCGATGCGCCCCGACCCGAAGGGGATGACGTCCTGACCCCTGACGATCTCCGGGATCCCCTTGCCGCCGGCCAGCGCCAGGGTCCTGCCGTCGGGGGCCGCCAGGAACACCAGGATCTGCTGGGCCTCGAAGAGCTGCTCCACGAAGGCGGTCAGGATCTGGGGGATCTTGCGCTTCTCCACGTTGGAGTTGAGCTGCCGGGCCAGGTCCGGGAGGGTGATCAGGAACGTGGAGAGGTTCTTGTTCTCGTTCTGCAGCAGGGCGATGGTCTTGCGGAGGTCCCGCAGCTCGTTCTCGTGCTCGTCCTGGTGCATCTCGGCGAGACGGCTCCGGCGTCCCAGGCGGCAGCCCGCCAGCAGTCCCAGCAGGAGCGCCGCCGCGGCCGCCAGGGCCGGGTAGAGGACCTGCGGCGAGCTGAGCGCCTCGATGGGGAACGACTCCGGCATGCGGCCCGCTCCTCGACTCAAGAAAGCAGCGATGAACCCGACATCCCGGAGCAGCGGCTGACGGCCGCGCGGGAGCGGGGCGCAGAAGATAGGGCGCGGCCGGGAGGATGGCTAGCGGCGGTGAAGTGGTGCGACCTGCGCCATCGCGCTCCACGCCGCTGCGCGGCCGGAGCGGACTGGAGCGGAAGGAACCGGCGTCACCCTCGATACCCGGACGGCTCCGGGTATCGGGGGTGAGGGACGTGCCCCGGATGGACGATTAGACGGGGATGACCTTGCTCGCCGCGGGCCCCTTCGGACCCTGGACGATGTCGAACTCGACCCTCTGTCCCTCGGCCAAGCTGCGGAAACCCTCGGCCTGGATGGCCGACTGGTGGACAAAGACGTCCTTGGCCTGGCCGTCCACCGTGATGAAGCCGAAGCCCTTGGCGTCGTTGAACCACTTCACTGTACCTTGTGCCATTGGTGCTGCTACCTCGATGGTGTTGTGGGCTGAGTCGCCCGCGCTCGGTGTGGTCACACGAGTGCCCTTCCAGCTTCGACATCCACGCCCGTGTGAGTTGGATTCACTGCGGAAATGCTTGGGAGGAAGTGCGGACAACGTAACGCAGCGAAGGGCGGATGTCAAGGAGGATGGGGAATGAACGACTCCGGCATGCGGCCCGCTCCTCGACTCGGGAAAGCAGCGCAGAGGGTGCGGGGCCGCGGGCGATCAGCGCGGCGAGGACGTGACGGCCGGCTCGATCTCCTGGCGCTTGCGGCGGATGAGGATGAGATTGCGGGCGTAGACCAGCGCGCCGACCGACTGCCCGGCGATGAACACCGGGTCCATCTGGTGCCACGCGTACGCCAGCAGGATCAGCCCGCCCGCGATGCTGAGGTACCAGAAGGAGATGGGGACCACCGACTCCTTTCTCCGCTCCGCCACGATCCACTGAACCAGGAACCGGCAGAAGAAGAGAGTCTGGCCCAGAAAACCGACGATCAGCCACCCGTTCACCATCGCCTCCTGAGAGCTCACGGCTCCTCGGTCACTTGATAGCGCATCGAACGCCGCTTCATCCACCGGACCGCCAGCAGGTCCAGGAAGGAGCGGACGACCCTGTTGCGGATGTTGTACTTGGACGAGCCCGCCAGCCGGGGCCGGTGGCTCACCTTCACCTGGCAGACCCGGTACCCCTCCATGCGCAGGAGCGTGGGGAGGAACCGGTGCATGCCATGGTAGAGCTTCACCCCGGCCAGCGCCTCGCGGCGGAACGCCTTGAGCGAGCAGCCGGTGTCGATGATGTCGTCGTCGGACAGGGCGTTGCGGACCCGGTTGGC
Source organism: Candidatus Polarisedimenticolia bacterium (assembly GCA_035281445.1). Taxonomy (GTDB): domain Bacteria; phylum Acidobacteriota; class Polarisedimenticolia; order JACPZX01; family DASXTC01; genus DATEEA01. The sequence goes on along the minus strand of DATEEA010000108.1, from coordinate 540 downwards.
CACCACGCTCGACACCCGCCGAAGCCAGGTGTCGCTGCGGCCGGCCCGCCACCCCACCGCCGCGTCGTGCCCGTCGAGCGCCGCGAGCAGGCCGGGGATGTCCCTGGGGTCGTTCTGCAGATCGGCGTCCAGGGTCAGCACCACCGCTCCGCGCGCCGCGGCGAAGCCCGCCGACAGCGCGGCGGTCTGCCCGGAGTTGCGGTCCAGCCTCAGCACCCGCACCCGCGCGTCGGCCGCCCGCAGGGCCCTGAGCCGCGCGGGGGACTGGTCGGAGCTCCCGTCGTCCACGAAGAGGAGCTCGAACGGCCGGCCCAGCCCCTCCAGCACGGAGACCACCTCGTCGTGCAGGGGGCCGACGTTGTCCTGCTCGTCGAACACCGGCACGACCACCGACAGCTCGGGAGCCGCGGCGGCCGCCGGTCCCGGCCGGAGGGCTCTGGACATGCTAGGCTCCAGGGCGCATCATGCGCGGGGATTCACGCCACATGCACGATTTCGGAAGCCGGCGCGGGGCGCCTGTGCGCAAAGAGACCTCATTAT
>DATEEA010000107.1:0-23264 GCA_035281445.1 Candidatus Polarisedimenticolia bacterium | reverse complement strand
GGACGGCGCCGGCGGGATCCGCAGCGTGGATCCCCACGTCATCCTCTGCTGCGACGTCTACAGCTCGACGCGCGATCCGGACGACGGGGCGGTCCGGGCGCGCGAGCTTCGCGCGGGACTGTTCGTCCTGGGGAGCGTCCTGGCGGCGGGGGAGAAGCTGCACCTGGAGGCGACGCTGTACGAGGCGGCCGAGCGCCCCAGGGCGGCGGCGCGAGCCTCGGTGCAGGGGGATCTGTCCCGGATCTTCGACATGGTGGATCAGCTCACCGCGTCGCTGCTGACCGGCCGCGCCGGCGGCCCCGGCGCGCGCCTCATCCGGATGGCCGCCGTGGCCACCAGCTCCTTTGCGGCGCTGCGCGCCTACCTCGATGGCGAGAAGGAGATGCGCGCCATGCGCCGCATCCCCGCAACCGAGGCCTACCAGCGGGCGGTGGCCGAGGACCCCTCCTTCGCCCTGGCCTGGTACCGCCTGGGGGTGGCGGCGCTGTGGTCCGGCCAGTCGCGCCTGGCCAGGCACGCCTCGGAGCAGGCGGTGGAGCACGCCGACAGGCTGTCGGCCAGGGACCGGCGCCTGCTGGAGGCGTTCGGCGCGGCGCTGCGGGGCGACAACGAGGAGGCCGAGCGCAGGTTCCGCGCCATCGTGGGAGAACATCCCGATGACGTCGAAGCGTGGTACCAGCTGGCTGAGATGCAGTTCCATTGCTGCTCGCTCCACGGCCGGCGCGTCGAGCAGTCGCGGGCGGCATGGGAGCGGCTCCTCGCTCTCGACCCGCGCCACGCCATGGGCCTCCTTCACCTGGCGGCGGTGGAGTCGTGCGCCGGCCGGCAGGGAGAGGCCAGGGAGGTCCTCTCCAGGCTGCTGGAAGTCAGCTCCGACGGAGACCTCTCCCGCTGGGTCCGGGTGCCTCGCGCCCTGGCCGGAGACGACGCGACGGCCCGCCGGGAGATGCTGGATCAGATGCGGCGCGCCTCGGACTTCGAGCTGGTCTACGGCTCGTACGCCCTGGCCGCCTACTTCGGCCGGGTGGACGAGGCGCTGGAGATCTCCCGCCAGCTCGCCGACCCGGTGCGATCACCGGAGGTGCGCGCCCTGGGGCACGCGCAGGCGGCCTGGCTGCTGGCCCGCCGCGGGCGGTGGCTCGACGCACTCGAGGAGCTGCAGCAGGCCGAGCGCCGCCAGGAGTGGCGGGGATTGGAGTCGCGGGCCTTCCTGTCCGCGCTGCCGTTCTTTCCGGTGGCGGCCGGGGAGCTCGAGCGGCTCGTGGAGCGGCTGGAGCGGCTCGGCCCGCCCGCGGCCCACCCGGGGGCGCAGCCCGGCGGCTGGCTGAACCCTCACGAGGGGCAGGAGGAGAGCCTGCGCGTCTATCTGTCGGGGCTGCTGCAGGCCAGGCTGGGCCGCGCCGACAAGGCCCTGGAGCAGGCCGCGCGGCTCGATCGGGAGGCGCCGCAGGGCCAGAGCGGCTCCCTGGTCCGGGATCTCGCCTCCGGCCTCAGGGCGCGGGCGCTGGCCTCCCTCGGCCGTCACCAGGAGGCGCTCGATCTCCTGGAAGCCACCCGGCGCAGGACGCGCTTCGATCTCATGATCTGGTCGCCTCACCACTCCCAGGCGCTCGCCCGGTTCACCCGGGCCGAGCTCCTGGCCCTGCTCGGCCGGGAGGAGGAGGCGCTGCGGTGGCTGGGCAGCTTCGCCGAGAACTCCCTCTTCGACCACGTGTTCGCGGCTCCGGCCCGGCTCCTGAGCGCCGAGCTCCTGCAGCGGCTGGGCAGGCCGGGCGAGGCGGCCGGGGAGTACCGGGCGTTCGAGGCGCTGTGGGGCGCCTGCGACGAGACGCTGGCTCCGCAGCTCCGCCGCGCGGCCGTCTCCCGCGCGCGGCTGGAAGGCTGAGCGCATGCCGGCGCGCCCGGCCGGCGGCGAGTCCCTCTGGAGTCCGCTCCGCCTGCCGCTGTACCGCTCCCTCTGGATCGCCGCGCTGGCGTCCAACATGGGGACCTGGATCCAGGACGTCGGCGCCGGATGGCTGATGACGTCGCTGTCGCCCTCCCCGTTGATGGTCGGCCTGGTGCAGGCGGCGCTCACCCTCCCGATCTTTCTGTTCGCGCTCCCCGCCGGGGCGCTGGCCGACGTGGTGGATCGGCGCCTGGTGCTCCTGTGGACCCAGGGGCTCATGGCCGCGGCCGCCGCGGCGCTCGCGGCGCTCTCCTGGGCCGGTACCGCCGGACCCTGGACGCTGCTGTCGCTGACGTTCGCCCTGGGGGTGGGCATGGCGTTCACGGCGCCCGCCTGGCAGGCGATCATCCCCGAGCTGGTCTCTCCCGGCGACCTGGTGTCGGCCCTGGCCCTCAACGGGGCCGGGATCAACATGGCGCGCGCCGTAGGGCCGGCTCTGGGAGGGGCGCTCGTCTCGGCCGTCGGGCCCCACGCCGCCTTCGCTCTCAACGCCGTCTCCTTCACCGGCGTGCTGATGGTGCTGGCGCGGTGGCGAAGGCCTCCCCGTCGCGCCGCGCTGCCGGCCGAGCGGATCGTGGGGGCGATGGCCGCCGGGGTGCGCTACGTCCGCCACGCGCCCGAGCTGAGGACGGTGATGCTGCGCTCGGCGAGCTTCATTTTCTTCGGCAGCGCTCTGTGGGCCCTGATGCCGGTGGTGGCCCGCTTCGAGCTGGGACTGGCGGCCACCGGCTACGGCGCGCTGCTGGGATGCCTCGGCGCCGGCGCGGTCGCCGGCGCCTGGCTGCTTCCCCGGCTGCGCAGGTCGCTCGGGCTCGACGCGTTGGCGGGATGGAGCACCGGCCTGTTCGGCCTGGTCCTGGCTCTGGTGGCCGTGGTCAGGGAGCCTGCGGCCATGGGAGCGGTCATGGTGATGGCGGGAGGCGCCTGGATCACTTTGCTGACGAGCTTCCACATGAGCGCCCAGGCCGTGCTCCCGTCCTGGGTGCGGGGCCGCGGCTTGGCCGTGTATCTTCTCGTCTTCTTCGGCGGCATGGCGTCGGGGAGCGCCGTGTGGGGCGCGGCCGCCGCGCGGTCGGGGGTGCGGCCGGCGCTGCTGGCCGCCTCGGCGGGGTCGCTGCTCGCCCTCGCCGTCCTCGCCCACCGCAGGCTGGCCACGGGGGAGGGTCTCGATCTGGCCCCGTCGAGGCACTGGCCGGCGCCGGTGCTGAGCGCCGCGGCGGAGCTGGAGCGGGGGCCGGTGCTGGTGACGGTGGCCTACGAGGTGGCGGCGCAGGACGAGGCGGAGTTCATCGCCGCCATGCTCGACCTGCGGCGCGTGCGCCTGCGCGACGGCGCGGTGCGGTGGGATCTGTTCGAGGACCAAGCCGTCGGTGGAAGGTTCCTGGAGACCTTCCTGGTCGAGTCCTGGGCCGAGCACCTGCGCCAGCACGAGCGGCTCACCGTCTCGGACCGCGGCGTGGAGCAGAGAGCCCGATCGTTCCACCGCGGGGCCGCCCCTCCCCTGGTGACCCATTACCTGGCCGCTCCCGCGCGCCGCCGCGGCGGCGGGCCGCCTTCCTCCCCGGGTTGACCCGGCCCGCACACCGGCTCGTATAATCGCCGGGCCGCCGCGCGCCGGCACGCTCGCGGGGCCGGGAGGGATGAGCCGTGGAGACGTCGCGTCGTCGCTCGCGCCGCATGCGGACACTGGCGGTGCACGGCGGTGAGAAACGGGAAGGGCACGAAGGGTCGCTGGTCTTTCCGATCTATCAGGGCACCGTCTACACCGTGGAGCCGGGGACCAGCTACCACGACATCAAGTACATCCGGCTCAACACCACCCCCTCCCAGAGGATGCTCCAGGCGAAGCTCGCCGTCCTGGAGGGGGCCGAGGACGCCCTGCCGTCCGCCTCGGGGATGGCGGCGCTCTCCGCCACCCTGCTGGCGCTGCTCCGGGCGGGGGATCACGTCCTGGCGGGGGACTGCCTCTACGGGGGGACGCACGATTTCCTGACCCGGCACGCGGAGGACCTGGGCTGGAGCGTCAGCTTCGTGGATCCCCACGATCCCGGCTCCTGGGAGAAGGCCGCGCGGCCCTCCACCAAAGTCTTTCTGCTGGAGACGATCACCAACCCGCTGATGCGCGTGGGCAGGCTGCGCGAGGCGGCCTCCTTCGCCCGGCAGCGCGGCATCCTGGCGGTCATCGACAACACCTTCGCCACGCCGGTGAACTTCCTTCCGCTCCAGGCGGGGTTCGATCTCGTCTTCCACAGCGCCACCAAGTACCTCAACGGGCATTCCGATCTGGTGGCCGGCTGCGTGATGGGGAGCGCCGATCTGGTGGGCCGGGTGCGCCGCATGCAGAACCACCTTGGAGGATGCCTCGATCCGCACGCCGCCTACCTGCTGGCGCGCGGCCTCAAGACGCTCGCCCTGCGGGTGGCCGCGCAGAACCGCAACGCCCAGGCCCTGGCGCGGGCGCTGGCCGCCCATCCCAAGGTGGCCCGTGTCCATTACGCGGGCCTGGAATCGCACCCCGACCACGCCCACGCCCGCGATCTGCTGTCGGGGTTCGGGGGAATGGTCAGCTTCCAGCCGGCGGGAGGAGTGCCGGCCGCCGAGGCCATCCTGGAGGCGGTCAGCCTTCCCTTTGTCGCGCCCAGCCTGGGAGGAGTGGAGACCCTGATGACCCGTCCGGTGCTCACCTCCCATGCCGGCATGAGCGCGCACGATCGCGCGCGGGCCGGCGTGACCGACGACCTCATCCGGGTGAGCTGCGGCATCGAGGACGAGCAGGATCTGGTGGAGGACATACGGCAGGCGGTGGACAGGGCCTGAGCCGCACGTGATGCCGGCGCTGCCGCCTCGGACCGGAGCCTTCGTCGCCATCGTCTTGTGGGGGATCTCCTTCGTCGCCACCAAGGCGGCCCTGCGGGAGGTGAGCCCCGTCTGCCTGGTCTTCACCCGCTTCGGCATCGGGGCGGCGGTCCTGCTCGGCCACCTGGCGCTGCGCCGCTCGCGGATGGATCTCCCGCCCAGGACCTGGGCTCGGCTGGCGCTGATGGGGTTCGTGGGGGTCTTCCTGCACCAGATGATCCAGGTGCACGGCCTGACCCTCACTTCCGCGGTCAACACCGGCTGGCTGATAGGGCTCACCCCCCTCTGGTCGGCGGTGCTGGCGGCGGCCATGCTGGGGGAGCGCTTCGGCCCGGGCAAGGCGGCCGGGCTGGCCATCGGCTTCGCGGGCTCTCTGCTCATCATCACCCGTGGCCGGTCTCTCGTGGAGGTGATGGGATGGCCCGCCACGCGCGGGGACCTCCTGGTGCTGGCGAGCACCGTCACCTGGGCCCTGTACACCACCATGGGTCATTCCACGCTCAAAGGCATCGGCAGCGCGCGGGCCACGGCGGGGGCGATGCTGGCGGGCTGGACGATGATGGCTCCGTTCTATCTCTCCTCGGGAGGATGGCGCGAGTACGGCGGGCTCTCGGCGGCGGCGTGGGTCTCCATCCTCTTTCTCGGCGTCGGCTGCTCGGGTCTGGGATACCTCCTGTGGTACGCGGCGCTGGAGAAAGTCGAGGCGTCCCGTGTCTCGGCCTTCCTGTACATCGAGCCGCTGGTCACCTGCGCCGCCGCGGCGATCCTGCTCGACGAGCCGCTGCGGCCGGCCACGCTCGCGGGGGGGCTGGTGGTCCTGGCCGGGGTTCTGATCAGCCAGACATCTCGTTGATCCTCGTCCGGGAAAACCGGACTCGCGGCGCGGCGTTCGTGCGCGCCCCGGCCGGCGCGGCGGCGGGGGGAGGGGCTTTGGCGGCTCGGGGATTCCCTCACCGGCCGCCGGGCAGTGGCACGTCCGTTGCTGCTCATCCTTGCGCCAGTGGAGGTTCCCATGCATCCGATCCGGCGCATCCTCTGTCCCGTCGATTCCCAGGATCTCGGTGACCGGGCGGTCTGCCAGGCCGCGGCGCTGGCGCGGTGGAAGGAGGCCGAGCTCCTGCTGCTCCACGTGGCCGCGCCGGATGCCGCGCGGCCGGTCTTCCCCCAGACGATGGCCGAGGCCCTGCGCGCAGCGGGGGTGAAGGTCCGCTGGGCGGTGGACCATGGAGCGGCTGTGGAGCGCATCCTGGCGCACGCCACCGCCTTCGAAGCGGACCTGCTGGTGCTGCGCGCCACCCGAGGCGACGGCCGGCAGGCCGGCGGCCCGGTGGCCGGCCGGCTCCTGGAGACGGCCTCCTGCCCCGTGCTGGTGGTCCCGGAGCCGTGGCAGGGCGCCGAGCAGGACGGCCGGCGGGCCCCCTTCGGCCAGATCCTCTGCCCCGTGGACTTCTCCGTCCCGGCGCGGGCCGGCCTGCGCGCGGCGGGGCTGCTGGCCCACGATGCGGGAGCGCGGCTCACCATGCTGCACGTGGTCCCCGGCTCGGGCGCGGCGGGTCAAGAGTCGCGCGGCGCCACCGACGCCGCGCTGGAGAGCCTGGCCCGACTGCACAGCGAGGACCATCTCGATCGGCTTGCCGTGGACGGGGTGATCACGGGAGGCTCGGCCCCTTCGGCCATCCTCCTGATCGCCGACGACCTGCTGGCCGATCTCATCGTGCTCGGTGTCGGCGCGGGCGGCGCGACATCGCGCCGCGTGACGGCGGGGTCGGCCTGTCCCGTCCTCTCGGTGCGGTCGGGGGCTCCGGCGCCAACGCCATGATCGCCGTCGAGCGGATCGGCTGCGGCATCGACTTCTCCGACCATTCCCGCTACGCGCTGCAGCACGCGGCGGCCCTGGCCCGCTGGTACTCGGCGCGCCTGTTCGGCGTCCACGTGAGCGAGGCGCCGCTGCCGCCGGCCGACGGCCCCCGCCGCCTGCCGGGGCTGGGGCCGCTCAGGCCCGAGGCGCGCCACGATCTGATGCGGACGCTGGAGGGCTTCCTCTCGCCCGCGGCCGCGGCGGCGGCCGTCCAGCCGGTGCTGCTGGAGGGGCATCCCGCCAGGGAGCTCGCGCGGTGGGCGGAGGAGCTTCCGGCGGATCTGCTGGTGCTGGGCACGCACGGCCGCCACGGCTTCGAGCGGCTCATGCTCGGCTCGGTGACCGAGCGGATCGTCCGCCGCGCGGCCTGCCCCGTCCTGACGGTGCCGCTCCCTTCGCGCGGTCTGCCCGTGGAAGGGCGCCCTCCCTTCCGGACCATCCTCTGCCCCGTGGACTTCTCGCCGCCTTCTCTGGCCGCGCTGGTCTTCGCCGTCTCGCTGGCCGAGGAGTCGGACGCCGGGCTGATCCTCCTGCACGTGGTGGAGTGGAGCGAGGAATGGGCCCGGGAGGCCGGAGCGCCGGCGCCCGAGGGGGAGGCGCCGGCCGAGCGCCGCGCGCGCGATCAGCTCGCCGGCCTCGTCACCGAGGAGGCCCGCACCTTCGCCCGGCCGGAGATCGTGGTGGCCCGGGGGAAGGCTTCGGGCGAGATCCTGCGCGTGGCCTCGGAGCGGGAAGCCGAGGTGATCGTGATCGGGGTGCAGGGCCGCGGCGCTCTCGATCTGGCCGTCTTCGGCTCCACGACCAACCATGTGGTGCGCGCGGCGGGCTGTCCCGTCCTCACCATCCGGGCGGCCTGAGGATCAGGGGCAGGAGATCCCCGATCGGAGGCTCCCCGCGGAGTCCGCGCCCAGATGGGAGCCGCAGCCATTGCGGGATCGCACCAGGTAGTAGGCGATCCCTCCGGGGACGGCCGGATCCTCCGCCGCCAGGTCGGCGCCCCCTGACTCCAGGCAGACCGCGGAGCCGAAGCCGGTGGCCGAGCCGGCGCGCAGCACGTCGTAGAGGAGTGCGGCCGAGCCGGGCGCCGCCGGCGGCTGCCAGCCCAGGGCCGTGGGATCCCCTCCTGCAAGAGCCAGCTCCAGCACCTCGCCCGGCGGCGCCCAGGTCCCCGCGTCGAGAGGAGCGCAGTCGCCCAGGTCCGGAGTGCCGTCGAGATCGGAGTCGACGCAGTTCCCGGCGTGGGGCGCCAGCACGGGGAAGGGGAGGTTGGTGATGTTCTGGAACGAGAGATCGTCGATCTCCCATCCCTGCGCGGCGACCGCCACGTCGGTCCCGATCCGGAAGCGCACCAGCACGGTCTGGCCCTGGTAGGCGGACCCCAGCTCGACGCTCACCGGGTGGAACGCCGGGTAGTCCGGGCTGGCCGAGACGTACGCCGGCCTGCCCTGCAGCGGGTTGCCTCCCCCCGAGGCCAGGATCCCCCCGTAGCCCGGCGAGGCGGAGGAGCCGATGTCGGTCCACGACGCTCCGGCGTTGGTGCTGATCTCGATCACCCCCCCGTCGTAGAACGTCGAGCCGCTGGCCTCGAAGGCATGCCGGTGGAGGAACGTGAAGCTGAAGCTGCCGGCCGGGGCGACCTCGAGGGGCGGAGAGACCAGCCACTGATCCGCGGCGAAGGGCGGGTCGGGCCCCAGCCACCAGTGCTGGCCGGCGGCCGCCTGGTGGCGGACCCACGCCGCCTGGGGGGCCGCGGCACTCCCCGAGGGGGTGAAGGCCGGATGGGCGCTCTCCACGTCGTCGGAGGCGGACTGGCCGGGGAGGTCGTCGAAGTGCGTGCGGGACTCGAAGGTCTCGCTGTAGGGCCCGGCGAAGGCGAGCGCCGGATCGTCGAACACCATGTCGAGATGCTGGATCGCGAACGGGTCCGCTCCGGCCAGCGTCACTTCCACCGATCCGCTGAAGGTCCCGTAGGGAGAGGATGGAGGGAAGGAGACGACGCCGTCGTTGCCGAGCGTCAGGTCCGCCCCCGCCGCGGTGACCTGCGCCGACGTGGCGGCGAGGGCGGCCGAGCCGGTGTTGCGAAGGGTGATGGTGAGCCGGCCGGTCTCGCCGGCGTCCAGGATGCCGTCCTGATCGCAGCTGGCCACGCTGTCGTCGAGCGTGGCCCCCACGAACTGGAGGTCCCCGCCGGCGACGAAGCTCTCCACCACCCCCACGTTGGTGGTGGAGGATCGATCGGGAGCCACCGCCCGCAGGCCCAGCCCCCTCCGGGCGAAGGCTTCCGCGAACAGCGCGTGGTCGGCCGGATCGCCGGCGAAGGCGGCGGCCAGCAGCGCGTCGCGCGCCTCCACGAAGGTCGGCGCGCTGGGGGTCAGCTTGTAGCCCGCCACCAGGTAGTCCCTCATCCTGTCGCGGGCCTGGTCAAAGGTCAGCCGGGCCGTGTCCCTCAGCAGCGCGGCGTAGCACTCCCACAGCATGGTGGCCCAGATCTCGCCGGTGTTGTGCACCTCGGCGTTGTTCGATCCGGAGGCGTCGCCCAGGATCGGCGCGCCCGCAGGGAGCGGCTCGCCGTTGGAGATGTGCCTGAAGGTGAGCGGGTTCCTGGAGAAGTCCGTGGAGTACGGGACGCGGCGGATGCCGAAATAATGGCTGTCGTTGTAGCCGCCGGTGTCGTCCCCTCCCGCCGTCACGTAGCCGGCCACAGGGTAGACCCCGGCGTAGCCGGGGTTGGAGGGGACGGCGGCGTCCTCGGGGCGCACGGTCATGATCAGGGCATGGAAGTCCCCCCACCCCTCGCCCATCCCGCGGCCCTGCTGGTTGGACAGCCCGGTGGAGTTGCCGATGAGGCGGTTGCTGATGTAGTGCCCCCACTCGTGCGCCACGATCTGGTTGTCGATGGTGCCGTCACGATCGGGCACCGCCTCGCGGTACAGGGTCGCCGTGACTCCCGAGCCGAGCGCCGCCTTGAGCGCCACCCCGCTGTCCTGCGAGACGAAGAAGCTGGGGATGGTGATCGTGGAGTCGGATCCGCCCATGTTCAGGACGCCCTGCACGTTGTTCGCCACGATGGCCCCGATGGCCCCGCTGAGCTGGGCGTTCTTGACCTTGAGGGCGAAGGTGCACGTGCCCCGGTCGATGAGCGCGATCCTGCCGGCGACGCCCGGCGAGAAGGGAAGCTCGCACCCATCGGTCGGGCTTCCCGAAGGATCCGAGACCAGCTCCAGGACCCCGGTGACGGAGAAGGACGTGGGGCCGAACAGCGCGTAGCCCGCGGGGTACAGGCCCGCTGCAGGGCCCGAGGGGACGGTCAGGGTGCGGCGTCCGATCCCGTCGAAGACGTACATCTGCATCCTGGGGCGCAGGCCGTCGGAGGGGGTGGACATGTTGGCGTTGTTGCGCCCGCTGAAGTCCTGGGCCTCGGCCCGCATCGCGTCGAGCTCCAGTCCTCCGCGGCCGTGATTCGAGACCTGGGCGTTGCCCGCCGCCTCGTCGAAGCCGGCGTCGTAGAACCAGTCGTGCAGGAAGTTCACGTCGTAGAACAACTGGGTGATGGCCGCCATCCTCTGGGCGGACGAGGACGAGGGCTGCTGCGACGTGTCGTAGACGCGATCGAAGACCCCCGGCGAGGTGACCGACGCGCGGATGTCCGAGCCGCCGGAGAAGCCGTCCGGCGAGACGAGGTCGGCGTAGGCGTCGGCGTTGTTGCCCGACGTCACCGTGGCCCCCGGTGGCAGCCAGGGATCGCCGGTGGACAGCGGGCCGCTCTCCAGCGTGACCAGCGACGGCGCGACGAACGCAGGCTGGTGACCGTCGGGCAGCCCCGTGGGGTGCGGGCTGGCGGCCGTCCCCTGCGGGCCGTCATCGGGCAGCAGCGAGACCGGATCGGCCCAGACGCGGTAGGAGTACGCCGCGTCCGCGGTCTGGCTGTGGCGGAACAGCACCTCGCCGTCCCGCGCGGAGATCACGTACGCCAGGAACTCGGAATCGGGCGTCCCGGCCTCGGCCACGTCGATCTCCACGTAGTGCGCCGGCTCCAGCCGGTGGGGCGTCCTGAACAGGGTCCTCTTCGCCCTGGCCGGCCCCGCCAGGGTCGCCGCGGCCACGGAGTCGCCGGCCTCGGCCGTGAAGCGGACGTATCCGCCGGCCATGGCGCCGGCGGGGCGCAGGTCCTCCTCGGCGACCGGCCGGCCGGCCGCGTCGGCGACGGCGGCCGCCACGCTCGCCGCGGCGGATCGATCGAAGCGCGGTCCGCCGGCACGGCGCAGCAGGCCGGCGTTGCCGGTGGTGGACCCGGACAGGGCCACCAGCGTCAGGTCGCGGGCCATGGCCACCTTGATCTCCTCGCGGAAGATCTCGACCCCTCCCACCCGCGGCGAAAGGGTCACGATGACGGCCCCGCGGCCGGTGTCGTGCACCGCGGCCGCCTCCAGGGCGGCCAGATCCTGATCCTCCAGGCGGTAGAGCTCCGCGTACCGCCGGAGGTGGGACCGGGCGGCCGCGCGCAGCTCCTCCGGGGAGGAGCGCTCCCGGAGCGCGTCCGGGGCCGCCGCGGGCCGCGCCCAGAGAAACGTCGGGACGCCGAGCGTCTCGTGCACGTGCAGGGGGGCGCCGGGGCGGAGCAGCGACAGGAGCTCGGGGCGCGGCCGGAACGGAGCGCGCCCGGTGGGCCCGCCGCCGACGGAGCGATCGACGGGCGGGCGGCCGCCGGACCAAGCCGGGGCGGCCATGGCCGACAGCAGCAGGATCAGCAGGGGGAGGCGTGATCGGGCCGGCACGCGATCTCCTTCAGGCGGGCGAGTCTACCAGAAAGCGGCGCCGTCCCGAACTAGAATGTGCCGGCCGGCAGGCCTCTCTCCTGCCGCCCGTCACGGATGCGACTCGAAGACCTGGGGCTCATCGGCAACTGCAGGATCTCCGCGCTGGTCTCGCGCGAAGGCGAGATCGTCTGGTGCTGCCTGCCCCGGTTCGACTCCGAGCCGGTCTTCTCCACCTTGCTGGATCTCCCGGGAGGAGGGTTCTTCCGGGTGGCCCCGGCGCAAGGCGGCGCGGGCCGGCAGCGGTACCTGCCCAACACCAACGTCCTGGAAACGACCTTCGAGGCGACGGACGGCCGGTTCCGGATCCTCGATTTCGCTCCGCGATGGATCGAGGGGGAGCGCGCGCTGAACCCACCCCGCCTGGTCCGCCTGGTGGAGCCTCTGGAAGGGGAGCCCCTGGTGCGCGTGGCGTGCGAGCCGCGGCTCGGGTGGTCGCGCGCGCGCCCTTCGGTCCGCGTCTTCACCGACCATCTGGCCTTCGAGGGCTTCGCCGCCCCGATGGAGCTGGCCTTCGGCCCGGGCCGCGGCTTCGCCCCGGAGGCGTCGCCGCTGCGCGGCCGGGCGGCCTTCGTGCTGGGCTGGGGTGACCTCCCCGCCGGGGACCCGCTCGCCCAGAGCGACCGCTGGCTGGACGCCACCGTCCGCTACTGGCGGCGATGGGTGAGGCACTGCAACATCCCGCCGTTGTTCCAGGCGGAGGTGATCCGCTCGGCCCTGGCGCTGAAGCTGCACTGCTTCGAGCAGACCGGGGCCATCGTGGCGGCCATGACCACCTCCATCCCCGAGGCGCCCGGCAGCGGGCGCACCTGGGACTACCGCTACTGCTGGCTGCGCGACGCCTCGTACGTGCTGGCGGCGCTGCGCCGTCTGGGGCACTTCGAGGAGCGGGAGCACTTCGTGCGTTACCTGCTGGAGATCGCCGCCGCCAACCCGGCGCTGGATCTGGCGCCGCTCTACAGGGTGGACGGCACCACCGATCTCGAGGAGCGCGTGCTGGACGATTGGAACGGCTACCAGGGAGAGAGGCCGGTGAGGGTGGGCAACGCCGCCGTCAGCCACAGGCAGAACGACGTCTTCGGCGAGATGGTGCTCGCGCTCGCCCCCGTGTGGATGGACGAGCGCTTCCACGAGGAGCGCACCCCGGAGGCGCTCGACCTGCTGGAACGGATGGCCCGCAAGGCGATCGCCGTGGCCGGGACCCCCGATGCCGGGATCTGGGAGTACCGGACGGGGTGGCGCCCTCAGACCTTCTCCAGCCTGATGAGCTGGGCGGGGGCCGATCGCATGGCCCGGGTGGCGGAGGCGCACGCTCCGGAGCGCGCGGGATGGTACCGGGGCGAGGCCGAGCGGATCCGCCAGGAGATGATCGCCCGGGCCTGGAACCCCGAGCTCGGCAGCTTCGCCGCGAGCTACGGCGGGACCGACCTGGACGCGGCGCTCCTGCAGATGGCGCCCCTGCACTTCCTGGATCGCGACGACCGCCGCCTCCACGCCACAGTGGACGCGGTGCGGACCAGGCTGGCGCGCGACGGGTGGCTGTTCCGCTACCACGCCGATGAGTTCGGAGCCTCGACCGTGGCCTTCATCCTGTGCACCTTCTGGCTGGTCGAAGCCCTGGCCGCCATCGGGCGGCAGGCCGAGGCGGCGCACGTGTTCGAGCGGACCAGGCTGGCGCTCTCGCCCCTGGGGCTGCTGTCGGAGGACTACGAGACGTCCTCGCTGAGGATGTGGGGCAACTTCCCGCAGGCGTACTCCCACGTCGGCCTCATCCACGCCGCCTTCTCCGCCTCTCCCCGCTGGGCCGAGCTGATGTGAGCCGGCGGACGAGTGGACGCTGCCGCGCGGGGTCTGGTAGGATCGACGGCAGGTATGTTGCCAGGCGTCTTCCCCTCTCCCCGCCATCTCTCGGCCGATGACGCGTCGCGCGAGAACCCGCTCTTCCTGGATCGGCCGGCCGTCCCAGACCTGATCCTGGCACGCGAGATCGCCCCTCAGCCGCATCCCGAGAGCGTGCGCATCGACGGTCTGGCGCCGCGCCGCAGGTCAACGCTGGGGGAGAGGCTCTTCGACCGGCCCCCGTCGTAAACCGCCCCGGCCTCGCCGGGTCCAATGCCGTGACAGCATACCCGGCCTCAACGGGGTGAAGGCTCCCGCGCTGCCCGGGGAGCACCGGCCCTCCCCACGTCGACATCGAGGAACGCTTCCGCATGGCGAGGACCGCACGGCGGCTCGCCGCGGCGGCCTCGCTCGTCCTGGCGGCGGCGCCGGCATGGCCGGCCGGTCCGTCGCCCCAGGTGGCGGGTCCGCGGCGGCCGCACATCATCTGGATCACCGTGGACACCCTGCGCGCCGACCACCTGGCGCTTCACGGCTATCACCGCGACACCATGCCCTCCGTGGAGGCGTTCGCCGCCGGCGCGGTGGTGTTCGACAACGCGGTGGTCCCGCGAAGCTCCACCCGTCCCAGCTACGCGTCGATGCTGACGGGGCAGTACCCCTTCCGGCACGGCGTCCGGTCCAACGACACGGTGCTGCACCCCGACGTGGCCACGCTGCCCGAGATCCTCAAGGGGGCGGGCTACCACACCGCGGCCTTCATCGGGAACTTCGTCCTGCTGAGCGAGCTCAGCGGGGTGGATCAGGGATTCGACGTGTACGATGACTCGATGGAGAAGGCCGACGGCCACGGACTGTGGTACGAGCGCACGTCACGCCGCACCCTGGAGGCGATCCTGGGCTGGCTCGATCGGCGCCCCCAGGGGCCCTTCTTCTTCCTGGTGAACCTGATCGACCCTCACGGCCCCTACCGGCCTCCCCCGGGCTACCGCCGGCTCTTCCGCTCGCCGCGACAGCGCATGCTGCTCGCCGACCAGATCCCCTCCTACCAGAGAGAGCCCGGGGTGACCGACTTCTACGATTACGTCGATCGGTACGACGCGGAGATCCGCCAGACGGACGCCGCCATCGGCCTGCTGGTCGAGGAACTCCGCCGGCGCGGCCTGTGGGACGACGCACTGGTGGTGTTCACAGCGGACCACGGCGAGGCGATGGGCGAGCACGGCACGTTCTTCGAGCACCACTTCGGAGTGTGGGAGGAGACCAAGCGGGTCCCCCTGGTCGTCCGGCTCCCCAGGGCCGGGCCGGCGGGCGCGCCCGCCCCGCCCCGCCGGGTCGCCGAGCCCGCCTCGCCCATGGACCTGACCCCCACGGTGCTGTCCCTGCTGGGGGTGCCGCCGCCCGCCGGGCACGTCTTCGACGGGGTGGATCTGCTCCCTGTTCTGCAGGGAGGCGATCCGGCGCCCCGCTCCATCCTGCTGGAGTTCCCGCGCGCCGCGGGGCGGCACATGATGCTCCCCGACGTCTTCGCCCTCAGGACCCGCACCCACAAGCTGGTGCGCATCCTCGATCCCGACACCGGAGGGATGCAGCGAGAGGCGCTGTTCGACCTGCGCTCGGACCCGCGCGAGCAGCAGCCGATGCCCGTGGACCCGGCCGATCCGCTCCACGACGCCATGGCCCGGGTGCTGTCCGCCGGGACGCGCGTGGCCAGGGGACACCGGCTGCCGTTCCACGTCACCGAGTACGACACCTCCCTGGCGCGCCAGCCGGAGATCCTCTCGCAGCGGGGCGGCCGGGATCCATCCGGACCCACCCTGACCCAGGAGCAGCTCGAGAAGCTGCGGAGCCTCGGCTACGTGAATTGACGCACCCGCCTCGGTCCGGCATAGAATCGCCGGGCGCGGCCGTCCGCGCGGAGGGTGCGGCATGGCTCGATGGAGGAAAATCCTGGGTGCCGGCATGGCCGCCGCGGCGATGGCCGCACCGGCCGGGCCGGCGGTCGGCGGGGACGACCTGACCGAGGCGCGCGCGCTGTTCGAGCGCAACCTGGCGGCCATACGGGCCCGCGATCGCGACGCCTATCTGGCCTGCTATCTGGACGAACCCGGGCTGGCGCGCACGGGCCCGGGCGGGACGCTGCTCGGCTTCGAGACCTTCGCGGCGCAGGCCGGTGAGGGCTGGCCCGATCGCTTCGAGGGGCTGGACCTGCGGCTGGTGCCGGTGAAGCCTGGAGTGGTCTACGGCAGCTACCGCTACCGGGTCCGCTACGGGGGCAGGGAGGATTCCGGCCTCTCCGAGCGCCTCTTCGTCAGGACGCGAGCGGGCTGGCGCATCGCCATGACCTCGGCCTTTCCCGCTCTGGAGGGGACCCCTCCGCCGCCGCGGGCCCTGGCCGGAGCCACCCTGGTGGACGGCACGGGGCGGCCGCCCGTCCCCGGAAGCGTGGTCCTGATCCGCGACGGACGGATCGAGTGCGCCGGGCCCCGCGCCGCCTGCCCCATCCCGCCGGGCGTGGAGACGCTCGACGTGAGCGGCTCCTGGATCGTCCCCGGCCTGATCGACGCGCACGTGCACTTCTCCCAGACCGGGTGGGCGGACGGGCGGCCCGACGCCCTCGACCTGCGCTCCACGCATCCCTACGAAGCCGTGCAGGCGCGCCTGCGCTCCGACCCAGGGCGCTTCCTGAGGGCCTACCTCTGCTCCGGTGTGACCGCGGTCTTCGACGTCGGCGGGTACCCCTGGACCTGGGGGCTGCCCGGGCGGACGGAGCGCGACACGCTGTCGCCGAGAGTCTCGGCCGCCGGGCCGCTGCTGTCCACGCGGGACCACTGGCTGAACCTCCCCGCCGAGAGGCAGTTCATCCATCTCGACGGTGCCGGGACGGCGGCGGCCGGCGTGCGCTACCTGGCGGAGCACGGCGCCGGCGCGGTCAAGGTCTGGTACATCGTCGAGCAGGGGCAGACGGCGGATCAGCACGCCCCGGCCGTGAAGGCGGCGGGAGAGGAGGCCAGGCGCCTCGGCCTGCCGCTGATCGTGCACGCCACCGGGCTGGACGAGGCCAAGGAGGCCCTGCGGGCCGGGGCCACCCTCCTGGTGCACAGCGTCTGGGACAAGCCGGTGGACGACGAGTTCCTGGACCTGGCCAGGGCCAACCGCGCCGTGTACTGCCCGACGCTGGTGGTGCGCGACGGCTACATGGCGCTCTACCGGGCCGCTCTGTCGGGCCAGCCCCCGCCCCTGGACGACCCGCGCGGGTGCGTCGATCCGGCCACGCGGGACATGGTCGCGGACACCGCTCCGCTGGAGGGGAAGGGGCCCGGCCAGGAGGCTCTGGATCGGCGCGCCGCCGCCATGGCCGCCCAGGCGGAGACCATGGCGGCCAATCTGCGCCGGGTGCGCGACGCGGGCATCACCATCGCCATGGGGACCGACGCCGGCAACCCGCTGACCCTCCATGGACCCTCCGTGTTCGCCGAGATGGAGGCCATGGAGAGGGCGGGGATGACTCCGCGGGACGTTCTGATCGCGTCCACGCGCGGCGGGGCCGCCGCCCTCGGCCGGCTCGACGAGCTGGGCACGGTCGAGGCGGGCAAGCTCGCCGATCTCCTGGTGGTCTCCTCCGATCCGGGCAGGTCGATCGCGGCGCTGCGCGACGCGGTCTGGATCGTCCGCGGCGGCGTGGTCCGATCCACCCAGGAGCTGTCGGCTCCGGGCCGCTGATCGGCCATGGAGATCGTGACGACCCACCGGCGGCAGGCGCTCCTTGCCTGCGTCACCGCCGTCCTGGTCGTGGGATTCCTGGAGCTGACGCTGGCGGTGCTGGCGTCGGCGTCCACCCGCGTCTCGCGGCTGCTGAGCTCTCCCGCCGCGGTCATCCCCCCGACCATCCCCGACGCGCGCCTCGGCCACCGGCCGACCCCCGGTGCGCCCGGGCACGACGCCCGCGGGTTCCGCAACGAGTCGGTCCCGGCGGCAGCCTACGCCGTGGCCCTGGGCGACTCCCAGACGCACGGCGCCTCCACCGTGGAGCCGCGGCAGGCGTGGCCCCGCCAGCTCGAGGAGATGATCGGCAGGAACGTCTACAGCATGGCCTACGGCGGCTACGGACCCACGCACAGCGTGCTTCTGTGGCCGGAGGCGGAGACGCTGTCGCCGCAGGTCGTGATCGAGGCCTTCTACGCGGGAAACGACCTGTTCGACGCGTTCAGCCACGTTTACACCGGCGGGCAGCTATCCGAGCTGAGGACCGCCGAGCCCGCCGTCGAGGCGGCCGTCCGCCGGTGGGAGGCCGCCGAGCCGATCGCGAGGCGGGTCGAGAGGATGTTCCACATGGGCGCCTCACCGACACCGGCCGGGGCGGCCGGCGCCGCCCCCGGAGGGGGGGGCCCGCCACGGCGCTGGCTTTCGGCCCATTCCAAGCTGTACGGCCTGTTCCGAAGGGGCCGGCACGAGCTGGCGCGACGGATGGCCCCCCCGGCCTCGCCCCTCCGGGACCCATGGGACGAGGCGCGCTCCTTCGCCGCGAGCCACCCCGACCACTGCCAGATCTTCAGCCAGGGGCCGTTCAGGACCGTGTTCACCAGCGAGTACCGGCTGACCGCGCTCGACCTGGGGGACCCCAGGATCGACGAAGGCCTGCGCATCGCCCTGAGGGCGATCGAGAGGCTGCACGCCTCGGCCGCTGGCCGGCGGTTCCTGGTGGTGATGATCCCCACCAAGGAGTCGGTCTTCCGGACGATCTGGAAGGATCCACCACCTGCGTCCGTCCGCCTCATGGAGAACGAGGAGCTCGTCTGGAGCACGGCCAAGGAGCACTTCGAGCGCCACGGCATCGAGCACCTCGACGCGCTGCCGGCTCTGAGGGAGGTGCTGGGGTCGGGCGTCCAGCCGTACCCCGTCTCCTACGACGGGCACCCCAACGAGCACGGGCACCGGGCCATCGCCCGGATGGTGGCGGAGGCCCTGCGGCGGCCGGAGGGGCCGGGTGCCCCCTCGGGCGGCGGGACGACGGGGCGGTGATCCCGGGCGGTCAGGCGGGCCGCCGCGCCAGGGTGTAGAGAGCGAACAGATCGGCCTGCAGATCCATGGGGCGCTCTCCCTGGTCCCACCCCAGCGCCCGCCCCATCGCGCGGGCCGCCTCGGAGTCGTCCTTGTCGAACGCGATGACCTCGAAGCCGGCCTTTCGCCAGAGCTCGGCGGGGAACGGGGAGCGGCCGTCCGCCCAGGGGATGTAGGGTTTGCCGGCAGGAGCCGGCGCAGGGGAGAGGTTGTACACGAGCACGAAGCCGCCGGGACGCGTGACCTCGAAGAGCGCCCGCACGAACGCCTCGTCGTCCACACCAAGGTGGACCAGCCGCCTGGGATCCACCGGCTCCGCCGGATGGATGTAGCCGTTCTTGAGGACGTTCTTGGAGATCACCAGGTCGAACCCGCTCCCGGCCGCCTGCCGCAGCCCGGGGGCGGCCGGCCACTGCCCGTGCACCAGCGTGAGCCGGCCGCGGATCGTCCCTTCGCCCCCGACGATCCCCTGGTCCGACGGGTCGGCGTAGAGGATCTTCAAGAGAGGATCCACCTCCACTCCCACCACCTCGGCCCCCAGGGAGGCCAGCAGGCGCAGGTGGCCCGCGGATCCGTAGCCGAAGTCGAGGATCTTCCGGCCGGCGGCCGAGCCGAAGCCGGCCGCCGCCACGACGTCCAGCGGCCTGGCGTAGGCCAGGGGGGAGCCGTAGCGGGTGTTGTAGTAGAACCGCTCGTCCAGCTCGACCTCCTCCAGGTTCCCCCGGGCCTCCGGAGCCAGCGCCGACGCGGCCGCCTCGGAGAGGAACTCGCGGGATGTCTTGTCGCGCCAGGCCTTCCGCGGGGTGATGGACGGCAGCAGCGCCGTGGCCTCGAGGAAGTCCCGGCAGAGCTCGCTGGCCGCCAGCGGCCGCAGCGCCTCCGCGTCGCGGCGGATGATCTCCAGCGGCGTGGGTGCGGGCGGAGCCGGCTGGCCCGCGGGCTGCTGCCGCGGAAACGCGGGCAGGGCGGCGCAGAGCAGGGCGATGGAGGCGGCCGCGGTGCGGCGAAGGCTCATGGGGATCTCCGTGGTGGCCGGCGCCGGGCTGCCGGGATGCTCTTCATACACCGCGCGACAACCGGAGTTTCAGGAAAGTCCGGGCCGGTCAGCGGCCGACCGCCGCCCAGCACTCCAGCTCGATGCGCGCCCCCATCGCCAGCCCCGAGGCGGCGAAGGCGCTGCGCGCGGGGAGCTTGCCCTTGAAGTAGGTGGTGTAGACGGCGTTCATGGCCGGCCACTCCGAGATGTCCGCCAGCATGACCGTGCACTTCACCACCTGGTCCAGCGACGAGCCGCCCCGCTCCAGCACCGCCTTGATGTTCTCCAGGGTCTGGCGCGTTTCCGGCTCGATCCCCCCCGGCACCAGCGCGCCGCTCTCGTCGGTGCCGATCTGTCCCGACAGGTAGAGCATCGGGCCCACGCGGACGGCGGCGGAGAAGGGGAGCCTGGAGTCACCCGCCAGCGGGATGTGCTCCACGTCCGGCGTGCCGCCGGCCGGCGCGCAGGCGGCCGCCAGGAGCAGGCACGCCGCCGCCGTCGCTCTGGTCATCATGGCGCGCCAGAATACCATGCCCCGCCCGCCGGCGGCCCGTGCGATCATCAGGGAGCCGAAGGGGGAGGAGACCATGCACGCAGGCGAGCCGCATGTCGTGGTGGTGGGAGCCGGGTTCGGGGGCCTCTACGCCGCGCTCGCCCTGAAGCGCGCCGCCGTGCGCGTGACCGTGATCGACCGGCGAAACCATCATCTCTTCCTGCCGCTGCTCTACCAGGTGGCCACGGCGGGCCTCAATCCGGGAGACATCGCCGCGCCCATCCGCCACGTGCTGAGGCGCCAGCGCAACGCCTCGGTGGTGATGGCGGAGGTGACCGGCGTGGATCCGCAGCGACGGGTGGTCCAGGTGGAGGGGAGCCGCTCCATCGGATACGACTACCTCGTCCTGGCCGCCGGCTCGGTGACCTCGTACTTCGGCCACGACGAGTGGAGCGCCGTCTCCACCCCCATGCTCACGCTGGACGACGCCCTGGAGGTGAGGCGCCGGGTGCTGCTCTCCTACGAGCGGGCGGAGTGGGAGCCCGACGAGGAGCGCCGCCGTCGCCTCCTCACCTTCGTGGTGGTCGGAGGCGGGCCGACCGGAGTGGAGCTGGCGGGCGCCGTGGCGGAGATGGCCCGACACGCCCTGGCCAGGGACTTCCGCCGCATCGACCCGCTCTCCACCCGGGTGATCCTGCTGGAAGCCGGTGACCGCATCCTCTCGGCGATGCCGCCGCACCTGTCGGACAAGGCGATGGGGTCGCTCGCCGCCCTGGGCGTGACCGTGTGCACGCGGGCCGCGGCGGAGAAGGTGGACGAGGAGGGGGTGGTGGCCGGTGGCAGGCGGATCCCCGCGGCCACGGTTCTCTGGGCGGCGGGAGTGAGCGCCTCCCCTCTGGCCCGGTCGCTGGGCGCGCCGCTGCACCGGGGACGGGTCCTGGTGCAGCCGGGACTCAACCTCGCCGAGCACCCCGAGATCTACGTCATCGGAGACATGGCCGCGGTGCGGCGAGGCGAGGGGCTCGTCCCCTGGCTGTGCCCGGCCGCCAAGCAGCAGGGCAGGCACGCCGCCTCCAACATCGCGCGAGCCGTCGCCGGCCGGCCGCCCAGGCCGTTCCGCTACAGGGATCACGGGACGCTGGCCACCATCGGCCGCTCGGCGGCGGTGGCCGACTTCGGCAGGGTGACCCTCAGCGGCTTCGCCGCCTGGGCGGCGTGGCTGACCATCCACATCTTCTTTCTGATCGGTTTCCGCAACCGGTTCCTGGTGCTGTTCCAGTGGGCCTGGGCCTACCTCACCTACGAGCGAGGAGCCCGGCTGGTCACCGGAGAGACCCGCGCGCGGCGAGGCGCGGACGGCGCGCCTTGATGGGTCCGAGGCCGATCGGGTAACTTCGGACATCCATCCAAGGGGGAACAATCATGGATCAGAAGAAACTCGACGCGCTGCTTCACCAGGCGGTGTCCGATCTCGGAGCCGCCTTCCAGCCGGCGATGGTGGTCCTCGGCGACCGGCTGGGACTCTACCGCGGGCTGGCCGCCGGCAAAGCCCAGACCTCCGCCGAGCTGGCCCGGCGCACCGGGACCGCCGAACGCTACGTCCGCGAATGGCTGGCTCACCAGGCGGCGGGCGGCTACGTGACCTACGATCCACCGTCGAGGCGCTTCCATCTCACCGAGGAGCAGGCGGCCGCGCTCACCGACGAGACCAGCCCCGCCTTCCTCCCAGGCGGGTTCCAGGTGGCCCTGTCCGCGCTGAAGGCGGCCGGGAGGATGGAGGAGAACTTCAGGACCGGCGGCGGGATGGGGTGGCACGAGCACGACGCGGGGGTCTTCGAGGGGACGGAGAGGTTCTTCAGGCCCAGCTACGCCGCGCACCTGCTGGGAGAGTGGCTCCCCGCGCTCGACGGCGTGGTGGACAAGCTGACCCGGGGCGCCCGGGTGGCCGACGTGGGGTGCGGCCACGGCGCCTCCACCATCCTGATGGCCCGGGCCTTCCCGGCGTCGCGCTTCACCGGGTTCGACTATCACGAGCCTTCGGTGCGCAGGGCGCGCCGGCTGGCCGACGAGGCGGGTGTCGCCGATCGCTGCCACTTCGAGGTGGCCCGGTCCAAGGAGTTCCCGGGCGCCGGGTACGACCTGGTGGCCTTCTTCGACTCGCTTCACGACATGGGTGATCCCGCCGGCGCCGCACGCCACGTGGCCAGCGCCTTGTCCGGGGACGGCACCTGGATGATCGTCGAGCCGTTCGCGCACGACGAGCTGGAGAACAACCTCAACCCGATCGGCCGGGTCTACTACGGCGCTTCGACCTTCGTGTGCACCCCCGCGTCGCTGTCGCAGGAAGTCGGCGCGGCGCTGGGTGCGCAGGCCGGCGAGGCCAGACTGCGCGAGGTGATCGTCGAGGGCGGCTTCCGCACCGTGCGGCGGGCCGCCGAGACCCCGTTCAACATGGTGCTCGAAGCCAGACGGTGAGCCACGGCGCGGTCCGACCGGGAGCCTCCGCTTGAGCCGGGCCGCCCGGCGCGCGGCGGCCTGCCTGCTGGCGCTGGCCGCCGCAGTGGCCCCGGGCGGAGCGGCCGATCCCGGACCGGGGCGCGCCGAGAAGAGGCTCCTGGATCTGGTCAACGGCGAGCGGAGCCGCAAG
Source organism: Candidatus Polarisedimenticolia bacterium (assembly GCA_035281445.1). Classification (GTDB taxonomy): domain Bacteria; phylum Acidobacteriota; class Polarisedimenticolia; order JACPZX01; family DASXTC01; genus DATEEA01. The sequence continues at coordinate 712 of DATEEA010000107.1, read as the reverse complement.
GGCATCCCTCCCCTCGTGTGGCACCCGGTGCTGGCGGAGATGGCCCGCCGGCACGCCGAGGACATGCGGGAAGCCGGCCGGATCTCCCACCGGTCGAGCCGGGACGGCTCCGGCTACAACGAGCGTCTGGCCCGCTCCGGGCTGAAGGCGTCCGCCGGGGCGGAGAACGTCGCCTTCGCCCCCGACGTGGAGCGCGCCCACAGGGGGCTGATGGAGTCACCTGGACACCGTGCCAACATCCTGGACCGGGATCTGACCGCGGTGGGCATCGGTATCGTGCGCGATGAGGACAACGACGCTGTCTACGTCGCGCAGAACTTCGCCGCCCCTCTGGAGGACCTGACGGACGAGGAGGCGGAGCAGAAGGTGCGGTCCGCTCTCCTGGCCGCCCGCCGGCGGTCGGGCCGCCCCGAGCTGGAGGAGGATCGATCGCTGTCGCGCCGCATGGCGCGACTCCTGGAGGAGCTGGTGGAGGACGACTCGGTGGAGGTCGGCTCCACCGAGCTGCCCGGGCCGGGCTCCATCGTCGCCTACACCTCCATGGATCCGGAGGAGCTTCCCGGCGAAGCGGCGCGCCGCGTGCGGGACCCGGCAGCGGCCTTCGGACTGGCCGTCGCCTTCCGGCGGACCCCCAGCTACCCTTTCGGGGCCTACTGGGTGGTCCTGGCGCTGGCCGGGAGACCGTCTCCGTGAGCGTCCCGGCCGCGCGGAC
>DATEEA010000106.1:0-19860 GCA_035281445.1 Candidatus Polarisedimenticolia bacterium | reverse complement strand
CAAGGACTGAGCCGCCCCACGGCGGCGGACACCAAGGAGGGAACGGATGCTGCGCGAGATGCTCAGGGCCAAGGTCCACAGGGCCACGGTCACCGAGACCAACGTGCATTACGAGGGGAGCTTGACCTTGGACGCCTCGGTCATGCAGGCGGCGGGGATGATCCCGTACGAGCGCGTGGACGTCTACAACGCCACCACCGGCTCCCGGTTCAGCACCTATCTGATCACCGGCCCGGCCGGGTCGGGGACGGTGTGCGTCAACGGCGCTGCGGCCCATCTGGCGAATCCCGGCGACCGGATCATCATCGCCTCCTACGCCGCGCTCGACGCGTCGGAGGTCCGGTCCCACCGGCCCGCGGTCGTGCTGGTCGATTCGGCCAACCGCGTGCTGGAGGTCCGCCGGGAGATCGTGGCGGGCACCGAAGTGCCGTGACCGCTCGCGTGGTCTGGATCCACGCCGACCGCGCGCTGAGCCGGCGGTGACCGGCCGGCCGGAGCGGCCTCCCCGCTGGGGGTGCCTCCTTCTGGAGCGGCTCTCCTGGTACGCGAGGCTCCAGGCCTGGATCCTGGCGAAGGGGGTGGAGCGCTACCACGGGACCATCGAGCCGCGCCGGCGCGCGCTGCTGGCTCAGGCCAGGGGGCTTGTCCTGGAGGTGGGAGCGGGACCGGGGACCAACGTCGGCCTGTTTCCCCCCGGCGTCCTCTACGTGGCCATGGAGCCGAACGTTCACAGCCACCTCTACCTGCTGGAGGCCCACCGCCGCGCGGGGGTGACGCCGCGTCTGCTCGGCGGCGCGGGGGAGCGCCTCCCTTTCCGATCCGCCTCCTGCGACACCGTGGTCATGACCCTCGTGCTCTGCGCGGTGCGGGATCCGGCGGCGGTGCTTTCGGAGGCCCGGCGCGTGCTCAAGCCCGGGGGAAGGCTTCTCTTCCTGGAGCACGTGGCGGCGCCCGCCGCGAGCCGCACGCGCCTGGCGCAGGCAGCCGCGGCGCCCCTCTGGTCTTTGCTGGCCGGAGGGTGCAGGCCGGACCGCGACACGCCGTCCCGGCTGGCCGAGGCGGGGTTCTCGCGGCTGGAAGTGGAGCCCTTCTCCGTGCCCGTTCCCATCGCCGGGCCCCACGTGACCGGCTTCGCGGAGCGCTGAGCGGGCCCTTTTTGGGCGCCGCCCGCTGCGCTCCCTATGGGCGAGGCCACCGGCCGGACGGGGGCAAATCACCCAGATGGGTGAATCACCCCGGGGGTGGCGTCCTCCGGGTCGGGCTCCGTCTGCGCGGACAGCCTCCAGGGTGCTGTCCTCCCGGGGTCATTGGGAACGGCGGAAAAGAGCGGGGGCATGTCCCAATCAGGCATCGGTCTTGCTCATGCCGGCGCGGTATCCACGGACGAACGGACGACCGGGGGCTACGATGCAGAGCGCCACGACGCACCAGAAAGCCGGAAGGGGAACCCACCACTCGAGAGACGACGATCCGGAGGCTCGGTGGGCCCCCGTCGTGCTCCTCGGCGCCAGCCCCTGCATGCAGCGCCTCCGCCGGGAGATCGAGACCGCCGCGTCCACCCGCTGCAGCGTGCTCATCGTCGGGGAGGCCGGGACCGGCAAGAGGCGGGCCGCTCAGGAGCTCGCCCGGCTTGAGGGCCGGGAGGATCGCTCCTTCGTGGTGGTGAGCTGCCCGTCGCTCCCCGGCGAGGGGGCGGAGGAAGCTCTGGCCGGCGCCTTCCGGTCCGCCGACGGCGGGACGCTCCTTCTGGATGAAGTCGGGGCGCTGGCTCCGGGGGGCCAGTCGGCGCTCCTGCGACTGCTGGAAGGCCCGGCCGGACGCGCGCCGGAGCCGACCGCCGCGCAGGACGTCCGGCTGCTGGCCTCCTCCACCGTGGACCTGGCCGGGCCGGCCGCGGCAGGAGACTTCCATCCGGAGCTGCGCGACCGGCTGGCCGCGGTGGTGATCCGCATCCCGCCGCTTCGCGAGCGGCGATCCGACCTGCCGCTTCTCGCCGGGCGCCTGCTGGAGACGATCGGCAGGAAGCTGGGACGGCCCCGGGTCCTCTCGGAGAAGGCCGTGGCCATGCTCGCGGCGCACGCGTGGCCGGGCAACGTGCGGGAGCTGGAGAGCGTCCTGGAGGGCGCGGCGATCCTGGCCTCGCGGCGCACGATCGGTCCGTCCGATCTGGCGCGCTGTCTGCCCGCGACGGAGGCCGGCCCTCCTCCCGAGACTCTGGAGGTGGTGGAGAAGCGGCACGTGGAGAAGGTGCTGCAGTGGACCTGCGGCAACAAGAGGCGCGCCGCGCAGGTGCTCGGCGTGCCGCGCTCGACGCTCTACAGGATGCTCCGCCGGATGGACGTCCACCTCGGGAGGTGAGCTTTGAACGATCCGCTGCGCGTGCCGAAGATCCAGATCATCGCCAACGTGGTGCTGGCGGGCCGGCCCACCGCACAGCTCAAGCTGTTCCTCGCCGAGAAGGCGGACGGGCACGCGGGCTGCGAGCGGCCGAGCGAGATGCTGAACGGGTCGCGCGTCTTCCTGCCGGTGGTGGACCGCGGCGGCAGCCTGCTCTTCCTGCACCGCGAGGCGATCGTGTCGGTGTCGCTGCCGGCCGAGCTGGAGCTGGGGGCGCCGGGGGAGGGCCGCGCTCCGGCTCCTTCGACGGTGGAAGCGCTGGTGAACGTGGTGATGGTGGACGGCCGCGTGCTCTCGGGGACCTTCCGGTTCGAGCCCAGGGAAGGGAACCGCAGGACGCAGGATCACCTCAACTCCCCGGACCACTTCGTGGCCATCCAGGACGGCGCGCTGATGCGCTTCGTGAACAAGCGCCACATCGCGCAGGTGGAGCTCGAGCGCGACGGAGTCAGGCAGGTCAGCCCGTCTCCCGAAGCCCGTAGCGCTTCATGCGCCTTTGAAGGTGCATGCGGCTGACGCCCAGCAGCCGCGCGGCGTGCGTCACGTTGCCGCCGGTCTGCTTCAGGGCCCTGCGGATGGCCATGATCTCGGCCGCCGCCCTGGCCCTCCCGCCGGCCTGGGTCAGCGACAGCGTCTCGTCGAGGGCCAGGTGCAGATCGAGCGTCCCGGGGTGCCCCCCGCCGGCCCCCCTCCCCGCCGCCAGCGAGGCCAGCTCCGGCAGATCGGCCGCCTCCACCACGGGGCCGCGCGCGCGCCGTGCGGCCCGCTCCACGTGCTCCTCCAGCTCCCGCACGTTGCCCGGCCAGTGGTGCCGCTGCAGCAGCGCGGAGGCGTCGGGGGAGAACCCGACCAGCGTGCGCCCCAGCTCCCGGGCCGCGCGGTCGAGCAGGCGTCCGGCCAGCACCGGCAGGTCCTCGGGCCGGCGGCGCAGGGGCGCCACGCGGATGGAAAGGACTCCCACCGCGTAGCGGAAATCCTCCCGCAGGACCGCCCGCAGCCTCTCGTCGTCCAGCTCCAGTGTGGATCCCGCCACCAGACGGACGTCCGCCGGCAGCGTCTCTCCGCCTCCCACCGGCTCGATCCGCGCGTCCGGCCCTGCCGCCAGGAGTCCCAGCAGCGCCGCCTGGAGATCCGCGGGGAGCAGCCCGATGTCGTCGAGGAAGATCGTCCCGCGGTGGGCGAGGGCCAGGCGCCCGGGCCTCCACCATGAGCCGAACAGCTCCTCGCGCATCGCGGCGGGAGGCAGGCCCGCCAGGGGACACCGCACGAAGGGGCCGCCACGGCGGCGGCTGCGCGGGTGAAGATGGACGGCCCGGGCGACGATCTGCTTGCCCGCCCCCGGCTCGCCGATCACCACCACTGGAGACGGCGACTGCGCGGCCCGTGGCACGAGCCGCCGCGCCTCGGCCATCTCCTCGCTGGCCCCGATCTGCCGTGCCAGGTCGGCTTCCTCCGGGTCGTGGCGCGCCTCGCGCCCCACGGCCCGGGCGAAGCGCAGCGTGCCCGCCACCGCCGGCAGCAAGGTGCCGGGGTCGTCGGGCTGCTCCACCGCGGTGTAGGCGCCGGCCAGGACCAGGACCCGCGTGGCCTCACCCCGCGGCGCTCCGGCCGCCGCCACCGGCAGGCGGGTGAGGAGGCTGATCAGCAAGGCCGCCGCGCCGCGGCCCAGCTCTCCCCCCTCCTCCATCACCAGGATGGCCGCTTCGTGGTCGATGACAGCGGGCCATGCGGGGTCGCCGGGGCCGGAGACGGCGTGCACGATGTGCCCGGCCGCGACGAGCGCCGCGGCGCAGCGCTCCGATCGGGACAAGGCCCCTGATCCGGCCGGCACGACGAGCAGGCGCCCGACGATGCCGGGATCGCCGTCCGGGCGCGCCGCGCCTCCGCTCATGAACCGCTGACGCTGATGTCCAGCAGGAGCGTGGTGGAGCCGGCTCCCCCGCCCGGCATGAACCGCAGATCCACGGCCACGCCCCCGATGGAGCGCAGCAGACCCAGGACGTTGCCGGCGACGGCGATGCGGTCCACCGGGGCCCCCGGCTGGCCGCCGGACAGCGCCAGCCCGCAGGCGCCCAGCGAGAAGTCACCCGAGACCGGGTCGATGGTGTGCAGTCCCATCACCTCGGTGATGTACAGGCCGTCTCCGGCCTCGGCCAGGAGGCTCTCCCTGCTCGCCCCCGTCGGCTGCAGGAAGAGGTTGGAAGGGGCGATCCGGGGCGGCGACTTGAAGGAAGCCCGCGCCGCGTTGCCCGTCGGAGCGGCGGCCATGCGCAGCGACGTGTAGCTGGAGTGCAGGAAGCCCTTGAGCACGCCTCCCTCGATCAGCATGGTGCACCGGGTGGCCACCCCCTCGCCGTCGTAGGGGGCCGAATGGTCCCCGCCGGCCGCGCGGCCGTCGTCGAGCAGCGTCACCTTCGGGCTTCCGATGGAGGCCCCCAGCTTCGAGGCCAGCAGCGACTTGCCCTTCAGGGTGTTGTCGGCGTGCAGCGACGGCGACAGCGCCTCCACCAGGCTGGAGGCCACCACCGGGTCGAGCACCAGGTTCGTGCGGCGCGTGGGCGCCCGCCGCGCGCCCAGCTTCGCCAGGGCCCGCCGCGCCGCCTCGCGCCCGATGGCCGCGGGATCCAGGCCGCCGGCCCGAATGGCGAAGTCCGACGCCCAGCCGCTCTGCTGCTCCCCCTTCTCCTCCGCGTTCACTTCGATCGAGCCGTAGATCCTGGTGAAGGGCCAGGCCCGGCGCATCCCCCCCGTGCCGGCCACCCCCGTGCGGCCCACCACGTCGGTGTAGCGGCTGCGGCGCGCCGCCTTCACCCGCGGGTCGGCGGCGCGCGCCGCCTCTTCGATCCGGCGGGCGGCGCGGATCTTCTCCTGCACGTCGATCCTGGCCACCGCCGGATCGTGGACCTCCGGCTCCGGCGTCGGAGACTCGTCGGCTTCCGGCAGGGCGTTGTCCACGTCGGGATCGGCCTTCGAGGCGAGGCCCCGGGCCAGTCCGGCCGCCTCGGCCAGGCCCGTCGGCGTGAGATCCGATGTGTAGGCGAAGCCGACCCTCTCCCCCTCGAACACCCGCACCCCGGCGCCCCGGCTCTCCTGCGACTCCAGGCTCTCGATGGCGCCACCCGAGACGCTCACGCTGAAGACCGACAGGTCCTCCACGTAGACTTCGCCCGCCAGCCGCCGCGAGGAGAGCGTCTCCAGGGCGCGATCGAGCAGCTCGTCGAGCTCCCTCATGACGCCTGCGCCGTCCCTCCCACGGTGATGAGCGGGATGCGGATGGTGGGTTGGGCGTTGGAGACGGGGACCCCCTGCCCTTCCTTCCCGCAGGTGCCCACGCCGTAGCCCAGGTCCGAGCCGACGCGGTCGATGGTCCTGAGGACCTCCGGGCCGTTGCCGATCAAGGTGGCGTCCCGGATCGGCTCGGCCACCTTGCCGTCGCGGATCATGTACGCCTCGGAGCAGTGGAAGACGAAGTTGCCGCTGGCCACGTCCACCTCCCCGCCCCCCATCCGGCAGACCAGGATCCCGGCGGCGACCTCGGACAGGATGGCGTCGCCCGGGATGGACCCCGGAAGGATCATCGTGTTGCGCATGCGCGGCAGAGCCAGATGGCGGTACGACTCGCGGCGGCCGTGCCCCGTCGGCGCGGCGCGCATCAGGCGGGCGGTCCGGCGGCTGTGCAGGAACCCCCGCAGGATCCCGTTCTCGATCAGGACCGCCCGCGTGGTGGGTGTCCCCTCGTCGTCCATCGCCGACGACCCCCGCAGGTGCGGGAGGGTCCCATCGTCCACCACCGTCACCAGGGGCGAGGCCACCTGCTGGCCGAGCTTGCCGGCGTAGACGGAGAGAGATTTCAAGATGAAATCGGCCTCCAGCCCATGACCGCAGGCCTCGTGCACCATCGTCCCGCCCGCCTTGGAGGACAGGACCACGGTGAAGCTGCCCGCCGGCGCCGGACGCGCGGAGAGCTGCTGCACCGCCTGGCGGGCGGCCTCCCGGGCCACGTCCTCTGGCAAGTGCAGGTCGAACAGCTCGAAGCCCCGGGTCTCGCTGCGCGCCTCGGTGCCGGTGCGGATGTCGTCTCCCTGGCGGGCCACCACCGTCACCAGCAGCGTGCTGATGCAGCGGACCTCGCTCCCCCACGAGCCGTCCGACGACGCCGACAGCACCGTCTGCTCGGTGTCGCGGTACAGCGCGGTCACCTGGGCCACCCGCGGATCGAGCGCCCGCGCCGCCGCGTCGGCGCGCCTCAGCAGCTCCACCTTGCGGTCGATGGGCACGCCGGCGGGGGGCTGGGCCACCGGCGACACCAGAGCCAGGGGCCGCGGGGCGAAGCGGACGCCGCCCCCCGGAGACGGCGGCCCCGCGTCGCCGCCCCGCGCGCGCGCCAGCCGCTCGGCCATGCGGCGCAAGGCCTCCGCGTCGAGGCGGCTGCCGTTGGCGTACAGGGTCCTGTCGCGATCGATCAGGCTGAGACCGGCCCCCTGGTCCACGCCCGCCGCCGCCTCGTCCAGCCGGCCGGCGTCGAGCCTCAGCGAGGTCGAGGCCGCGCGCTCCGCGAACAGATCCGCGGAATCCCCCCCCTGCGACAAGGTCAGGGCCAGGACCTCGGCCGCGAGGCCCTGGTCGATCACCGGGATCTCCGATCGGGGAGATCGGGGAGACGATCCAGATCGTCCACCAGCATGGAGTAGACCTCGTGGGCCAGGGCCTCCGTCTCGGCAAGAGTCCCGGAGGTGTCCAGAACGTAGTCGGCCACCAGCTTCTTCTCCGCCAGCGGCGCCTGCGCCGCGATGCGGGCCTGGGCCTCGGCCTGGTCCAGGTTGTCGCGCGCCATGAGCCGCCGGAGCTGCAGCTCCGGGTCGCAGGCCACCACCACCAGCCGGTCGTACCGGCGCCAGCCGCCCGTCTCCACCAGGAGCGCGGCGTCCACGATGGCGATGCCGCGCGCCTTGGACGCGGCGAAGTCCCGGACGAGCCGCTCCGATTCGGCGGTGATGCGCGGGTGGAGGATCGACTCCAGGCGGGCCCGCGCCGCGGCGTCGGAGAAGATGATGGCTCCCAGCGCCTTCCGGTCGATCCCTCCCCGGGACCGCACCGGATCGCCGAAGGCGGCGGCCACCTCCTCCACCGCCGCGCCGCCGGGGGCGGTGAGCTGGTGGGCGATCAGGTCCATGTCGATCACGCAGGCCCCCAGCCGGGCGAAGATCCCGCCCACCGTCGTGCGGCCGCAGGCGATGCCGCCGGTCAGTCCCACTCTCAGAAGGCGCCGATCGTCCGAGGCGCTCATGGGATCTCCGCCTGCGGCCGGCGGGAGGCCCTGCGCAGCCTGGCCGCCTTGAGCGTGTTGCTCAGGAGCAGGGCCACCGTCAGCGGGCCGACCCCGCCGGGCACGGGGGTCCAGGCGCCGGCGCGCTGCGCGGCGTGAGCGGGATGGACGTCCCCCACCAGCGTGTACCCTCTGCGCCGCACCTGCTCGGCGCGCTCCGGCTCGTGGGGGAAGAGCTCCCTGGCCCGCGCCTCGTCGCCCACCTGGTTGATCCCCACGTCGATCACCGTCGCGCCGGGCTTGATGAACTCGCGGGTGACGAAGGCCGGGCGGCCGATGGCCGCCACCAGCAGGTCCGCCCTGGAGGCGATGCGCGCGAGCGACGGGGTGCGGGAGTGGCACACGGTGACCGTGGCATGGCGCGCCAGCAGCAGGGCCGCCATCGGCTTGCCCACGATCTCGCTGCGCCCCAGCACCACCGCTTCGGCCCCTTCCAGCGGCACGCCGGATCGATCCAGAAGCTGCACGATCCCCAGAGGCGTGCAGGGGACGAAACCCTCCCCGCCCGACCAGAGCCGGCCCACGTTCACCGGATGGAAGCCGTCCACGTCCTTGGCCGGATCGATCGCCTCGATCACCTCCCGCCGATCGAGGCCGGCGGGAAGGGGCATCTGCACCAGGATCCCGTCCACGGCGTCGTCGTCGTTGAGCGACCGGAGCAGGCCCAGCAATTCCTGCCGGCCGGCCCCCGCGCCGAGCCGGTGCTCCCGGGACAGCAGGCCCGTCTCGCCGCAAGCCTTCAGCTTGTTGCGCACGTAGACCGCGGAGGCGGGATCGTCTCCCACCAGCACGGCGGCCAGGCAGGGAGGCGGCTCGCTCCGCGCCGCCATCGCGGCGACGCCGGCCGCCACCTCCGCCCGGATGGCCGCCGCCGCGGCGCGCCCGTCCAGGCGCCGGCCCTCGCTCGCCGCACGCCCGGCCGGCTGGATCAAGGAGAGACCTTCCGGAAGGGGAAGATCAGGTCGATGCCGTCGCTGCCCACGTTCAGCTCCACGATCCGGACCTGGATCTCCTTGTAACGGTCTTCCCGCGGCGCGGGGAAGGCCAGCAGCTTGCGGACGCTCCCTTCGGGGCGGATGGTGACCACGCGGTCGAAGAGGATCGCCGACAGGTCGTCCATTCCCGGAGAGCCCTCGCCCAGGCCGCGCGTCAGCTCGTGCACCGCGCTGTAGTCGAGCGCGAACTTCATGTCTCCCTTCTCCGTGGTCAGGCGCGCCTGCCCCGGGTTGAAGGTGACGTCGTGCCGCGATCCGTTGGCGAGCTGCAGGACGAAGACCAGGAAGCCCGGGGCCTTCTCCCCCGCGCGACCCGGGAAGACGTTCCCTTCCCCGCCCAGGGCCGCACGCACCACCGCGCGCCGGGCGTCGGGATCCAGGAACTTGATCTCGGCGGTCACGCCGTCGCGCGACTGCCGGAGGACTTCCGCGGGGACCCACTTCCCCTTGTCGTCCCGTTCCAGCCCGGCGATGCGGTAGGGTCGGGCCGCGGGCAGCGGCGGCGCGGCGAGCCATGGCAGCAGCGCGCCGAGGGCCAGCAGGCGTGAAAGCGAGCGAGAGCGCATCTCGCCTCTCAGTCTACGCCAGCCCGGCGGAGCAGGTCCACGAGAGGGGGGATCAGGCCAGATCGAAGAGCAGCAGCTCGGCGTCCTTCCCGGCCCGGAGCCGCACCGCGCTTTCCCCGCTCAGGGCGGCGCCGTCCCCCTCGTCCAGCCGGACGCCGTCCAGCATGGCCGAGCCACGCACCATCTGGACCCAGGCGTGGCGGCCGGGGGCGAGCGGGTGCTCCACGCCCGATCCCGCCGGCAGGATGGAGGCGTACAGCTCCGCGTCCTGGTGGATCCGCACGGAGCCGTCACGTCCATCGGGTGAAGCCACCAGGCGCAGCCTCGCGCGGCGCTCCTGCTCGGAGAAGGCGCGCTGCTCGTATTCCGGCTCGAGCCCGCGCCGATCCGGGAGGATCCAGATCTGGAGCAGCCGGACCGCCTCGTCGGGGGAGGGGTTGAACTCGCTGTGCAGGACGCCGGTGCCGGCGGTCATCCTCTGGACCTCTCCCGGACGGATGGTGGAGCCGGTGCCCATGCTGTCCTTGTGCTGCAGCGCCCCCTCCACCACGTAGGTGACGATCTCCATGTCCCGGTGCCCGTGCGTGCCGAAGCCCTTGCCCGGCTGCACCACGTCGTCGTTGATGACGCGCAGGCTGCGGAAGCCCATGTGGGCCGGATCGTGGTAGTCGGCGAAGGAGAAGGTGTGGCGGGTGTCGAGCCAGCCGTGATCGAAGTGGCCGCGCTCCCCGGATGGTCGGAGTGTGATCATTCTTTATTCTACTCCCCTTCCCACTCCCCCAGCCAGAAATCGAAGGCACGGGCCGCCGGGCCGTGATCGCAGGGACGCGCCGCCGCGCCGGCGGAGGATCCGCCGTCCCGGGCCAGGACCGCGGCGGTGAGCAGGGTCAGAAGGAAGGCCGTCACGATGAGGATGCGCTTGAGCTGCTGGCTGACCATGGTCGAGCCCCTCCCACGCCGGCCGGATCGGCGCTCCTCGTTGGACATCCTTGTGGTGGCCAAGGTTGCAGCGAGGAGCGAAGAATGCGCGCACACTCCGCCGCTGGTTGGTATGCTGGCCCGATGCCGACGGCGGCCGTGCCGGCGTGGCGCCGGGAACCCTACCGACTCTTCTTCCCCCTCGGCGCCCTGCTGGCCTGGGCCGGGGTCCTGCACTGGCTCCTGCACGCCCTGGATCTGCTTCCCGACTACGAGCCGGTCTTCCACTCCATCGCCCAGATCCAGGGGTTCATGATGTGCTTCGCCACCGGGTTCCTCTTCACGGCCATCCCGCGGCGCACGGGGACCGGCCCGCCCTCCACCTGGCAGATGCTGGTGGGGCTGGCCGCCCCGGTGGCCACCACGGCCGCCGCCTGGTACGAGCGTCTGGCCCTCTCCCAGGCCTGCTGGCTTGCCCTGGTGGCGACGCTGGCATCGTTCGCGGTGAAGAGGTTCCTGTCGGCGGGCGCGGGCCGCCGGCCGCCCAACAGCTTCCTGTGGATCCCGCTCGCCCTGGCCACGGGGGTGGCCGGGTCGGCGCTCATCGCCGCAGGAGCGGCCCTGGGGGAGGGCTCCTTCTGGCTGCACGACCTGGGACGCCTCCTGCTGCTGCAGGGGATGTTCCTGGGGCTGGTCTGCGGCGTGGGAGGGATGGTGCTGCCGCTCATCGCCAGGGGGGACGCGCCCCCGGACGCCTCCGCCACCCGGCGCGACCACGTGGAGCGCGCGGCCCACGCCGTGGCGGCGCTGGCGCTCGCCTTGACCTTCTGGATCGAGGCGGCGGGGAACCCCCGCACGGGGCTGGCGCTGCGGGGCGCCGTCGTGCTGGCGGTGCTGCTGGCCGCGGGGAAGATCGCGCACCCCCCGCGTTTGCCCGGCTGGCACCGCGGCTTCGTCTGGCTGTCGGCGTGGATGATCCCGGCCGGTTACGCCCTGGCCGCGGCCTTCCCGCTGCGGCACAAGGCGGGGCTGCACGTGGTCTTCATCGGCGGGTTCGCCCTGATGGCGCTCACCGTGGGGCTGCACGTCACCCTGTCGCACGGCGGCGGCCCGGAGACGGCGCGGGGCCGGCCCTGGCAGGTCCCGGCCATGGCCGGGCTGATCCTGGCGGCGATGGCGGGGCGCGCCCTGGTGGACTTCGACAGGGAGCGCTTCTTCGTCTGGCTGGGGCTGTCCTCGGCTCTCTTTCTCGCGGGCACGGTGGCCTGGGGCTGGCTGACCGCTCGCGTCCTGCTGGCCGGCCGCGCGGAGCGGCGCCGGCCCTGATCGACCCGGCCCGGCTCCGGGCGAGGTCCCGGTCCGGCCTCGCCCGCGGCCGGTGGCGCCTCCGCCGCGGCCGGGGCCACCCTTCGCCCGGGCGGCGTGTCCAATGCTGCGGGAGCCGCGTGGTGCCGCGTCTTCCGCCTTGACACGCCGGGGAGAGCTTTGTGATCCTTATGGCCTCCAAGAACTTATCCGCCGACAGGAGGCCCATGGACCGGCACCGCATCCTCATCAAGGGGGCCGCCGAGCACAATCTCAAGCGCCTCGACCTGGAGATCCCCAAGGACTCCCTGGTCGTGATCACCGGCGTGTCGGGCTCCGGCAAGTCCTCCCTCGCCTTCGACACCATCTACGCGGAGGGACAGCGGCGGTACGTCGAGTCGCTGTCGGCCTATGCCCGGCAGTTCCTGGATCAGATGGAGAAGCCGGAGGTCGAGCACATCGAGGGGCTGTCGCCGGCCATCGCCATCGAGCAGCGATCCGCCAGCCACAACCCGCGCTCCACGGTGGCCACGGTCACGGAGATCTACGACTACCTGCGCGTGCTGTTCGCGCGGGCGGGAGAGCCGCACTGCCACCAGTGCGGCCGGCCCATCGCCGCCCAGACCGTGCAGCAGATGGCCGACCGGCTGCTGGCACTGGAGCCGGGGACCCGCATCGTCATCCTGGCCCCGATCGTGCGGGGCCGCAAGGGAGAGTACAAGGCGATGCTGTCCACCATGCTGCAGCGCGGGTTCGTGCGGGCCCGCATCGACGGCACCGTGGTGGAGTTGGAGCAGGCCCCCGAGCTGGACAAGCGCAAGGCGCACACCATCGAGATCGTGGTGGACAGGCTGACCGCCTCGGCCGACGCCCGCCAGCGGCTGACCGACTCGCTGGAGACGGCGCTCGGGCTGGCCGAAGGGCTGGCCGCGGTGACCGTCGGAGATCCGGCCGGGCGCCCCGAGGAGATCCTCTTCTCCGAGCAGCTCGCCTGCCTTCACTGCGGCGTGAGCCTGCCCGAGATGTCGCCGCGCGCGTTCTCCTTCAACAGCCCGTTCGGCGCCTGTCCGGGGTGCGGCGGCCTCGGCACCAGGCTGGAGCTGGACATGGCCAAGGTGGTCCCCGATCCCTCCCGCCCCATATCCGAGGCCTTCGCCGGCGCCGCCGGATGGGGCCGGCACATCGCCGCCTACCTCAAGCCGCTCATGAAGGCCTACAAGTTCTCCGCCTCCACCCCTTTCTCCAAGCTCTCCAAGGAGGCCCGGGAGGTGCTCCTCCGGGGCTCCGGGGACCGCGAGTTCGAGTTCGAGTGGGTGGGAGGGCGCAGCAAGTTCACCTTCCGCCGCCCGTTCGAGGGGATCCTCTCCAACCTGGCCCGGCGCCACAGGACCTCGCAGTCCGAGCTGGTGCGCTCGGAAATCGAGGACCTGATGACGCCCCATCCTTGCACGGCGTGCCGCGGGGCGAGGCTCCGTCCGGAGAGCCTGGCCGTGCGCGTGGGCGGCCGCTCCATCGCCGACTACGCGGCGCTGTCGGTGGACGCCGCGCTGGAGGCGTTCGGTTCGCTGAAGCTCACGGCCACCCGCAAGGCGATCGCCCGGCCCGTCCTGAAGGAGATCCGGGAACGCCTGGGCTTCCTTTCCGACGTGGGCCTCGGGTACCTCACCCTGGACCGCTCCGCCTCCACGCTGTCGGGCGGGGAGGGGCAGCGGATCCGCCTGGCCACGCAGATCGGGTCGCGGCTGTCCGGCGTGCTCTACGTCCTGGACGAGCCGTCCATAGGCCTGCACCAGCGGGACAACCGCCGGCTGCTGGACATCCTGGGAAGGATGCGGGACCTGGGCAACACCGTGATCGTGGTCGAGCACGACGAAGAGACCATCCGGACCGCCGACCACCTGCTCGATCTGGGCCCGGGCGCCGGCGAGCACGGCGGCGAGCTGGTGGCTCAGGGGGTGGTGGACGACCTGGTGCGCTCCAGGCGCTCGCTGACCGGGGCGTACCTCTCCGGGAGGATGGCCATCGAGATCCCGCGCCGCAGACGCCAGGCTTCGCGCTGGCTCACCGTGCGCGGCGCCCGGGAGCACAACCTCAAGTCGATCGACGTGCGCTTCCCGCTGGGAGTGTTCACCGCGGTCACCGGTGTGTCCGGCTCGGGCAAGAGCACGCTGGTCAACGGCATTCTGTTCCGGGCGCTGGCCCGGCGGCTGCACGCCTCGGCCGAGGAGCCGGGCCGCCACGCCGGGATCGACGGGATGAAGGGGGTGGACAAGGTCATCGACATAGACCAGTCCCCCATCGGCCGCACCCCCCGCTCCAACCCGGCCACGTACACCGACGTCTTCGGCCCGGTGCGGGACCTGTTCGCCCAGGTCCCCGAGTCGCGCGCCCGCGGCTACGAGGCGGGTCGCTACTCCTTCAACGTGAAGGGAGGGCGCTGCGAGGCGTGCGAGGGGGACGGCATCAAGAAGATCGAGATGCACTTCCTCCCCGACGTGTACGTCACCTGCGAGGCCTGCAAGGGAGCGCGCTACAACCGCGAGACGCTGGAGATCCGTTACAAGGGCAAGAGCATCGCCGAGGTGCTGGGGATGTCGGTGGACGCGGCGCTGGAGTTCTTCGGCAGCGTCCCTCTCCTGAGGCGGCGGCTGGAGACCCTGGCTTCGGTCGGGCTCGGCTACCTGCGTCTGGGCCAGCCGGCCACCACCCTGTCGGGCGGAGAGGCCCAGAGGATCAAGCTGGCCCGGGAGCTGTCGCGCGCCAGCACCGGCAAGACCCTGTACGTCCTGGACGAGCCGACCACGGGGCTGCACTTCGACGACATCCGCAAGCTGCTGGCGGTGCTGGACCGGCTGGTGGACGCGGGCAACACGGTGATCGTCATCGAGCACAACCTCGACGTCATCAAGCGCGCCGATCACATCATCGACCTGGGCCCGGAAGGAGGGGACGCCGGGGGGCGCGTGGTGGCCCAGGGGACTCCGGAGGACGTGGCCCGCGCCGACGGATCCCACACGGGGGCCTTCCTTCGCGGCGTCCTCCCCGCCTCGCCGCGCGCCGCGGGCGCCGGCGCGGAGGCCGTGCCGTGATCGGGACAGCGGCCGCGGCCCTGCTGGCCGCCGCCGGATGGGCCGGCGCGGTGGACGAGCCCGAGCCGGAAGCCGTCCGCCCCGGCGTCGAGGAGCGCATCCAGGTGATGGAAGAGCCCTGGAAGGTGGGCGACGTCAAGACGTACTCGCTCATCTTCGACCACGCCCCCTTCGGACGCCAGACCGTGCGCCTGGACCGCATCGTGGAGGAGGGGGGCGAGCGGATCCTTGAGTTCTCGCAGATGCTGCACCTGGACCTGCGGGCGCTGGGGCAGGAAGGGTCGCTGTACAACTTCGGCACGGTGCGCTACGCGCGGGGCAAGATGTTCCGCCGTTACCAGTTCGACGAGATGCTGCGATCCTGGACCGGCTACAGCACCTACGAGCCCAGGAACAAGGCCCGCGAGCGGGCGGTGACGCTGGAGCGCTCGGGGGATCGCGCCGCGGTGTCGGTGAAGCAGGGCAAGGATCCGGCCGAGCCGCGGCCGCTGGAGCTCGAGGGGCTGGAGCGCAGCGTGCTGGTGGACCTTGAGATCATCGGCCACTGGGAGCGGATCTTCCTGTTCGACACCTGGGCCGTGGGGGAGGAGAAGATCGTCCCGATGATGGTTCCCTCCGAGCCGGTGGCCTACGACTACCACATCCCGGTGAAGGACTTCCGGCCGATCGAACCGCAGATCCGGCCGGTGACGCTGAAGGTCGAGGAGGTGGAGGACGTCTCGGTCTTCTCCCTGGACATCCAGGCCTTCCGCTGCGTGCTCCCCGAGCTGGGGGTGACCGTGTGGGTGACCCGCCGCGGAGGCGTCATCAGGTTCGACAACGGCAAGGGACTGACGGGGATCCTGGAGCGATGACCGGCTGGGAGCCGAGCTCGGGGCGCGGACGGGCCGTGGCGGCCCTGGCCGCTTTCGCCCTGGCCGCCGCGGCGGGCCCGGGAGCGGCCCATGCGGCCGAGACGCATCGCTCCGCCTTCACCGACGCGGGGAAGGTGCGCGGGCCGCTGTCGGACTTCTGGTTCAAGGTGCGCAGCGAGTGGGGCGGGTACTCCCTGGGACAGGAGGTCTCCCTGCCCGAGGGCGGGGGCTTCCTCCGGCAGCGCGCCCGGGTGACCCCCTCCCCCACCAGCGGCTGGGTCTCGCTGGCCTACGGCGAGATCCCGGCGCGCCAGGCCGATGGGCGCCCCTCGCCCCTGTCCCAGCTCCACCGCGAGTTCCTCTCGGAGTGGAAGCAGGCGGAGAGCCGCAACTGGCCGTACGCGCAGATCCAGGACAGGCCGTGGGACGAGATCGGTTCGCTGGGCCGCCGCCAGAACATCATCCTGATCGGCACCCCCTGGACCCTGCCTCCCGTCGGACCGCTGGCCGAATCGCTTGGGTTCAGGATGGCTCCGGGCCGCATCGAGATGGGGCGGCGGAAGTACCACGGGGACAACCTGATCCTGATCTTCATCGCCCCCAACCCGGACCAGCCCGACAAGTACGCCCTGGTCATCACCGGCTCGGGGGAGGAGGCCCTGCTGCAAGCGGGGCATCTGCCGTACGGCGAGACCGACTACGTGCTGTTCAGGGGCCGGCGCCTGCTGGAGGCGGGGCACTTCGAGAAGCCCGCCCGCGCGGCGGCTTGGCTGCCGCCGCGCAGCTACGAAGCGGCCGGCTCCCACCGGGGCTTCGCCATCCGCGAGTCGGCCCACTTCATCTTCTGGCACGAGAACGGACAGCTCTCACGCGACGATCTGGACGTGCTGGTGGCCGAGAAGGAGGCGCTCTACCCCTCCCTGACCGGGCTGCTCGGGACGAACGGCGGCGGCGGCAAGCTGGAGTACTTCCTCTACCCGAGCGTGGACCGCAAGATCGACGAGACGGAGAGGGCCGAAGTGAGCCATGTGGACTGGGCGGCCGGGCAGATCCACACCGTTTACTCGCGCCAGGTGAAGATCGTCGAGCCCTACCTGGACATGATGGTCCTGCTGCACCGGGCGGTCGGCCCCACCAGGGTCCCCCGGCTGGAGCGCGCCCTGGCCATCGCGCTGGCCCCCTCGTTCCAGGGCCGGCCCCTTCCCGAGCTGGCCGGGCCGGTCTTCGACGAGCTGAAGCGCAAGGAGTCGGCGGTGCTGCGCTCGCTGCGCGATCACGACGTGATGACCCCCGCCGACGGTCCTCCCGGGCCCCACGATGTGCTGCTGGCGGCCTTCCTGCACGAGATGGTGCGGCGGCACGGCGGCCGCAGGGCTCTCGACTTCGTCGCCGCCGCCTCCCCGCGCACGCTGGCCAGGGAGTTCGAGCAGGCTTACGGCCAGGATCTCGACGAGGCGCTGGACGAGTGGGCCGATTCGCTCCCCGCCGCCTCCGGGCCCTCGCTCGCGCGGTCCCCGGATGCAAGGGCTGCCGCCCATCCCGAGCCGGACGGCCTGGTCAGGGCGCGGGCGCTCCTGGAGCAGCGGCGCGACGGCGAGGCCGCCGCCGCCCTGGAAGAGGCTCCCGCCTTGCGCCGGGATCCCCGCGCGCGGACGCTGCTGGCCAGGGCCCGCTTCCGCCGCGGCGAGCTCGACGCCGCCCTGGCCGCCGCCGGCGAGGCGATCCGGATCTGCTCGCAGGCCGCCGCGGAGCCGGTGCCGGCGCCGGCGTGCGCGGAGGCGGAGCCGTGGGCGCGCCTGACGCTGGGGAGGGTGGAGGCGCTGCGCGGGCGGCACGTCGCCGCGCGCGTCGAGCTGACCCATCCCGCGGTCCGCTCGGCGCCGGCTCCTGTCCCGGTGGTGGCGGAGCACTGGCTCGGCACCATGGGGCTCTCGCGCAACCAGCTCACCGTGGTCTCGCACCTGAAGCGGGAGTCCAGGGTCGCTCTGCGACGGCTCGACTGGGACAGCGCCGAGAAGCAGCTCCACAAGGCTCTGGAGATCGACCCTACCGACGGGGAGGCGCACCGGATCCTGAGCGAGGTCTACCACAAGCAGCACGAGTTCTGGGCCTGGAAGTTCCGCTTCCTCAACCAGACGCATCCCGACTACAACGTCCTGAGCCGCACGTTCCTCCCCGGCGAGGCGACCCCCATCGCCCGTGTGGAGCACCTGCACAACCTCGACGTGTTCAACGATCTGGTGCTGAAGGGGAACCTGGAGCTGCTCAAGGCGCAGAGTCTGTACGCCACCGAGATCCGCAACCTGCACACCGAGGGGGATCGATTCCTGCTGGAGGCGCGCGACATCGAGGCCGCCCTGGACGCCTACCGCCGCGCGCTGGAGCTCAACGGCGACTTCTTCCTGTCGCACTTCCTGGTCGGACGGTGCCTGTTCCTGCTGGACGAGCGGCAGGCGGCGCGCGCTTCGCTGGAGGAAGTGCTGCGCCGCCAGCCGTCCGATCCGCTGGTGAACGCCTGGACCCACACCTATCTCGGCTACATCGCGCTGAGGGAGGACGCCCTGGCCGAAGCCGCCCGCTCCTTCCGACAGGCCCTGAAGCTCCAGCAGGACGGCAAGGTCGCCCGCCTGGCGCGCGAAGGGCTGGGGAAGGTGGAGACGATCCGGCTCATCCTTCCGGGAGGAGCCGGGCCGCGGTGAGGGGGCGCGTCCCCGGGGCCGCCCGGCTGACCGCCGGCTTCGTCCTGGCCACGACGCTGCTCTGGGCCTCGCCGTCTCTCCCGGCCGCTCGGGAGGAGCCTCCCCCCGTTCCCGACCTGCGCGGGCCGCTCTCCGATTTCTGGGCCAAGGTCAAGCGGGACTGGGCCCGCCGCATCACCGGCCTCAACCGCGGGCCTCTCCAGACCGCCGTGTGGGTGGCCATGGTCTGGGAGGGACCCGACGATCTCGCCGCCTCCGGCGAGCCGGGAGAGGCGATCGCGCGCCTGGCGGACGTCTTGCAGGAGCGCGACGCCATGCGCTGGGTCCGCGCCCAGATCACCAAGCACCGGTGGTCGCGCATCGCGCGGCGCGACGTCGAAAGGATGCAGGCGATGCACCAGAACGTCATCCTGCTGGGCACCCCTTCCGACAACCCCCTGGTGGAGCGGGCACTGGCCGGCACCCCGCTGCGGGTCACCGGAGCGGGGGTCTGGGTCGCCGGCCGCAAGGCGGCGGGTGACGGGCTGCTGGTCATCGCCCTGGCTCCCAACCCGATCGACCCGCGGCACTACTCCCTGGTGATCACCGGCACGTCGGTGGAGGCCGTGCTCGGCGCCTCCTCCGCGCCCTACGGCGCCACCGACTATCTGGTGCTGCAAGGACACCGGGTGATCGAGAAGGGGTTCTACCGCTGGAAGGCGGGCCGCCCCGCGCCGGGGGAGGTGGCCGGGGCGGAGAGCTTCGTCCCCTTCCGGGGCTGGCGCAGCCTGTCCACCCGCCGGACCCTCGTGACGCACCCTCCCTCCATGCCCGGCGAGCAGGCCCGGCGCGCGGGGCTGGAGCTGGACGGGGCGATCGAGGGCGCGGCCTCGTTCCTGGAGCTCGATCCAGGCGAACCGCTCGCGCTCCACCTCTACGACACCCTGGCGCGCAAGGTGGAGATGACGGCGGACGCCCGGCCCGCCCACCTCCACGAGCCGTCCGGGGCCCTGCACGCGGTGGCGGGCGAGGGGCTCGCCGCCCCGGGATCGGCCCTGGCCGCGCTCGCCGCGCGGGCCCTGCTGCTGCGCGACGAGCGGGGCTGGGGAGGGCGGGCGCGCCGCGAGCTGCCGGGGCTG
Source organism: Candidatus Polarisedimenticolia bacterium (assembly GCA_035281445.1). Lineage (GTDB taxonomy): Bacteria > Acidobacteriota > Polarisedimenticolia > JACPZX01 > DASXTC01 > DATEEA01. The sequence goes on along the minus strand of DATEEA010000106.1, from coordinate 593 downwards.
GCCGCCGCCGTCCCCCTGGCCGCGCACCATGCCTTCGAGACGATCCCTCTCGACTCGTGGGCCGCCGCCTCGGGGCGCGACGCGGGGGAGCTGCCGATGAGCGTGCTCTTCTCTCGCCCGCCCGGCGACCCCGCCCAGGGGGACCTGTCGGCGCTGGACGTGGCGGCGTTCGTCCGGCACCTGGCGGAGGCGGGAGGGACGGCCCGGCTGAAGCGGCTGCACCGCACCGCCCGCAAGGCGGATCTCCCCGAGGTGTTCAAGACGGTGTACGGCATGTCGCTGCGGCAGGCGGAGGCGCGCTGGCTGGCCACCCTCCCCGCTCACCCCGCGGCGGCGGCCCCGCACCGCGGAAGGCCGGAGGAGCCCGCCGCCGGCCCGCCCGGACTGGACGCCGCCCGGCGCGCCTTTCTGAGGCGCGAGGACGGCGAGGCCGAGCGGCTGCTGGCTCCGCTTCCGGCGACGCCCGAGGTGCTGACGCTGCGCTCCCGGCTGGCCTTCCGGGCCGGGCGGTTCGAGGAGGCGGCGCGGATGGCTCTCGAGGCGCTGGAGGCGCCGGCGGCCGGCGCCGGGGATCGCGCGTGGGCGGCCCTGAC
>DATEEA010000105.1:0-36655 GCA_035281445.1 Candidatus Polarisedimenticolia bacterium | reverse complement strand
CCCCTCCCCGCGCAGGAGATCGCGCAGTCTTCCGCCCAGCTTCTCGCCCACCTTCTCCTCCACCTTGCGCCGCGCCAGGTTGCCTCCGGCGGTCTCCCAGTCGATGCTGGGACGGGGCGCCTCGATCGGCCCGGTCAAGGTCAGCGGCAGGTTCACCCGCTGCCGGCGGGCGTCCCAGAAGTACTCCGCCGCGCGCGACCCTTCCTCCACCATGGTGCGGCTGATCTCCTCGGAGAAGACGATCTCGGCGGCCAGATCTATCCCCCCGGCCATCATGTCGAGAGACCCGTCGTCGCGCAGCTCCAGATCGGGAGAGACCAGCAGCAGGTCGTCGGTGGCGATCGATCCATTGTCCACGCGCAAGGTGGCGCTGAGCCGTGAGAACTCCGTCCCCTCTTTGGCCAGCCGGCCGGCCACCTGCTCCAGGCTCCGCTCTCCCAGCACGTCGCTGGCGCGGCTGACGACCTTGAGCACGTTGAGCGGGCCGACGCGGCCGTTGTCCACCCGCACCGCGCCTCCCCCTCCGGCGTTGCGCAGCGCCTCCTGCCGCGATCCTCCGTGGCTGGAGACCGTCAGCCTGCCCGACAGCGCGCCGGTCAGCGTTCCTTGCAGGCCCAGGTTGTCCGAGAGCAGCGCGTCGGCGTCGAGGCCGGCCAGATCCGCGGAAACCGTGTAGCGGGCGGGCTCGGCGCGCAGATCCATCGAGGCGGAGCCCGACACCGTCCCTCCGTAGAGCTTCATGCTGGTCGGCTCCAGCTTCAGCACCTTCCCGTCCAGAGAGAGCGTGGCGGTCAGATCGGCGAAGTCGAGAGTCCCGAACGACCCCGAGGCGATGGCCAGCGTCCCCCGCCCGCTCAGCTGATCGAGAAGGGAAGCCTCGCGCCGCGCCTCCCCCGCGCCGGCGGCGGCCGGGGGCGGGACCGCCGTGTCCTGCTTCATGAACGACATCAGCTCCCAGAAGTCCGCACGGCGCGACGTCAGGTCGAACGTCACGCGGGGGGCGTCGAGCCCGGCCACGGCCAGCGTCCCCGCGACGTCGCTCCCCCCGATCGTCCCCGCGAAGCCGGTGACCTCGAACCGGTCTCCCTGCAGGACGATCGTCCCCTGCACCCCGGTCATCGGGGCGGACATCGAGGGATGCCGGAAGGTCGCCTCGGAGAGCTCGAGGCGTCCCTGGAGATCGAGATCGCGCACCGGCTGAAGCGAGCCGCGCACGTGCGCCTGCACGCGCACCGGCCCGGGCGACGAGAGCTCCACGGGGAGCCCGATCCCCGCCACCGACAGGAGGTCCAGCAGGTCCCGGGCCCGCACGTCCGCGGGAGGGATGACCACGTCGAGCCGCGTGGCCCCCTGGCTGTTGTCGATCCAGCCCTTCAGCTCGACGCGGCTGTCCCCCGAGCGCGCGGTCAGCGAGGCGATCTCGGTGCGGGCCCCTTTCTCCAGGGCGGCCAGGTCGAACGCGGCCTCGGCGGTGATCGGCCGGGGCGCGCCGGGGAGGGCGACGTCGTCCAGACGCAGCGACCCGGAGGCCTGCACCCGGGCCGGCCATGTGCCGGAGAGCTCCGCGCTCACGCCGGCCTCCCCGGAAGTGGGGCGCACGCCGAGCAGCGCGGACAGGTACGCCGCCACCGGCGCCAGCTTGACGCCCTCCAGCGACAGCCGGGCGTCGACCGGGGCCTCCCCTTCCAGCGACGCCGGGAGCGTCCCCGAGACTTCGATCTCCCCTCCTCCTTCCATCCCCGCCCGCGCCCGGAGCGTGAGCGGCCGGCCCCGGCCCATCCGATCGACGGCCAGCTCCACCCGGCTCAGAAGGAGATCGACCGGAGAGGCCCCGGGGGGCACGGCCTCGTCGTGCAGCCTCACGGTCGCCTCCGCCAGCGTGAGGTCGTCCACGGCCAGATCCACGCCGGGAGCGGCCGCTTCGCCGCCCGGAGGCGCCGCCGCGTCCCCTGCCAGCGCGGCCACGTTCCAGCTCCCCGCCGCATCGCGGGTCAGCCGCACATCGAGCCCTCTGATGGTCACGCCGCGCAGATCGATCCTCGCCGGCGCCCCTTCCCGCATCTCGGCCGCCACGCGCCCCTGGGCCGCGACCGCGCCGGATCCCAGCAGCCCTTCCGGAAGAGGCCAGTCGATCCCCGCGGCCTGGGCGAGCTGCCGCAGCCCGCCCACGTCCGCCTCCGCCCGGTCGACGCCGGCTTCCAGCGACAGCGTCCCTGGAGCCGAATCGAAGCTCCCCGACATCTCCAGGGCGATCTCCCCGTCGGTCACCTCGCCCTCGAACCGCGACGAGAGCGTCTCCAGTCCGGTCGTCCCTTCCAGCGATGCGTCCAGATCGAGCTTCAGCTCGCGCTCGAGCGTCCCTCCGGACGGCCTCTCCAGCCGGACCCTCAGGATCCCGTCCTGCACGCCGAGACGGGCCAGGGAAAACCCCGTCCCCGCGCCGGCCGGCTCCACGCCCGGGGCCGCGTCCCTCTTCTGCTGCGCGGAAGGCGCCTCCTCCCCGGGGCGCCACTCACCCGCCGCGGTGCGCGTCAGGGTCAGCTCCGGCCCACGCAGCACGACGCTGCGCAGCTCCACCCGGCCGCTCAGCAGCGGCAGCAGCCGCACCCCGACCACCAGCGATCGGGCCGACAGGAGCCCCTCGACGGCCGGGTCGCGCACCTCGATGCCGAAGCGGGGGAACACCGACAGGGACATCTCCCCCAGCGTGACCGGGCGGCCCAGGGCGGCCTCGGCGCGCGACGCGATCAGCGGCCGGTAGTCGTTGACGTCGATGATGGCGGGCAGCAGGAGGATCGCCAGCAGGGCCAGGGCGCCAGCCCCCAGCGCCAGCCACGCGATCCGGGCCCGCCACCGGGCTCTGCGGGCGCGATCGGGCACAGGATGGTCTCCGACGGGTACTATACCGCATGGATCGCCGGACCGTCGTGTGGTAGCCTCCGGCGCCCGTACGACGGATCCCTTTCCCCGACAGAGGCTTGCATGACTCGCGCCCGCCGCGACGACATCCGTAACATCGCCATCATCGCCCACGTCGATCACGGCAAGACGACGCTGGTGGACGCCATGCTGTGGCAGAGCGGCATCTTCCGGGCCAACGCCTCCGTGGCCGAGCGGGTGATGGACTCCCTGTCGCTGGAGCGGGAGAAGGGGATCACCATCATGGCCAAGAACACGGCCATCCGCTTCCGGGGATCCACCATCAACATCGTGGACACGCCCGGCCACGCGGACTTCGGGGGGGAGGTGGAACGGGCGCTCACCATGGTGGACGGCGTGCTCCTGCTGGTGGACGCCGCGGAGGGGCCGCTGCCCCAGACACGCTTCGTCCTCAAGAAGGCCATCGAGGCGGGGCTCCCGCCGGTGGTGGTGATCAACAAGATCGATCGTCCCGACGCGCGCCCCGCGGAGGTGCTCGACGCCCTCTACGACCTGTTCATCGACCTGGACGCCACGGAAGATCAGCTGTCCTTCCCGGTGCTCTACACCAACGCACGGGCCGGCACCTGCCGCGTGAACGGGCAGGAGACCACCCTGGTGCCGCTGTTCGAGGAGATCCTGCGGGCGGTGCCGCCGCCGGCCCATGACCAGGGATCGCCGCTCCAGATGCGGGTGGCCCAGCTCGACTACAGCGACTACGTGGGAAGGCTGGCCATCGCCCGCATCGTCAACGGGCGGGTGAAGGTGGGCCAGCAGGTGGCGGTGGCGGGACCCGGCGATCCGGCCGGGGAGGCCCTGCCCCGGGCCAAGGTGACGACGTTGTTCGGATACGACGGGCTGAAGCGGGTCCCCATCGAGGAGGCGGGCCCCGGCGACATCGTGGCCCTTGCCGGGATCGAAGGGATCGGAATCGGCCAGACCATCACCGATCCGGACGATCCCCGCCCGCTGCCGCCGATCACGGTGGATGAGCCGACGCTGGCCATGATCTTCTCGGCCAACACCTCCCCCTTCTCGGGCAAGGAGGGGACCTTCGTCACCTCACGGCACCTGCGTGACCGCCTGTTCAAGGAGGCGCTCACCAACGTGAGCATCCGCGTCGAGGAGACCGGCTCTCCCGATTCGCTGAAGGTGTCGGGACGCGGGGAGCTGCAGATGGCCATCATCATCGAGACGATGCGCCGGGAAGGGTACGAGATGCAGGTCGGGAAGCCCGAGGTGATCACCCGCCAGATCGGCGGCCTGCGGCACGAGCCGATGGAGCGTCTCACCGTGGACTGCCCCGAGGAGCACATTGGCGTGGTGACGGAGAGAGTGGGAGGGCGCCGTGGCCGCATGACCCACATGGTGAACCACGGCTCGGGGCGCGTCCGGCTGGAGTTCCGCCTCCCCTCCCGCGGCCTCATCGGGTTCCGGTCGCAGTTCCTGACCGACACGCGCGGGACCGGCATCATGAACCACCTCTACGACGGCCACGAGCCGTGGCAAGGGGAGATCAAAGGGCGACAGACCGGATCGCTGGTGGCCGATCGCCCGGGCCGGGCCACGGCTTACGCCATCGAGAACATCCAGGAACGCGGGACGCTCCTGGCCTCTCCCGGCGACCAGGTGTACGAGGGGATGATCGTCGGGGAGAACTCCCGTCCCGGCGACATCGACGTGAACATCACCAAGGAGAAGAAGCTCACCAACATGCGCGCCTCCACCGCCGACGAGGCGGCGCGCATCGTCCCTGCCCGGCTGCTCAGCCTGGAGCAGGCCATCGAGTTCATCAACGACGACGAAACTCTGGAGGTCACCCCCAAGGCCTTCCGCCTCCGCAAGCGCACCCTCTCCGCATCCCAACGGCGCAACCGGACGTGAGGCCCGGCCATGGCGCCTCCCGCGGGGCGGTCGTGGCCGCCCTGGTGGCGGTGCAGACCTTCTTCGCCCTGCACTACGTCGCCGCCAAGTTCATCATGGACCACGTGCCCCCCCGCGCCTGGGCCACCGTGCGCATCCTCTCGGCGGCCACGCTGCTGATGGCCTTCGTGCTGGCCACGCGCAGGTCCCGCATGCCCCGGGCTCCGCGGGACCTGGCCGCCATCGCGCTGTTCTCCGTCTTCGGGGTGGTGATCAACCAGGTGTGCTTCGTGGAAGGGCTGGTGCGCACCACCACCTCGCACTCCGCGATCATCAACACCAGCATCCCGGTGGCCACCCTGCTCATCGCGCTCCTGATGGGGCGCGAGAGGCTGACCGGGAGGAAAGCGGCCGGCATCGCCCTGTCGCTGTCGGGGGTCCTCTACCTGATCGGCCACGGAGGGATGGCGCTGGGAGACCAGGTCGTGCTGGGGGATCTCCTCAATCTGGCCAACGCCCTCTCCTACTCGTTCTTCCTGGTGATCAGCAGGCCGATCCTCCAGAGGCACAGCAGCCTGGCGGTGACCGCGGAGCTCCTGGCCTTCGGCGCCGTGGGGGTCTCGCTGCTGGGGGCGGGCCAGCTCTCCCGGGTCGACCCGGCGACGCTCCCCGCATCCGTCTGGTGGACCGGGGCGTTCGTGGTGCTCTTCGCCACCGTGGCCGCGTACCTCCTGAACGCGTGGGCCCTCAAGAGAGTGGAGTCGTCGAGCGTGGCCCTGTTCATCTACCTGCAGCCGATCATCGCCTCGCTGGCGGCCCTGGTCCTGCGCGGGGAGAGGCTGGGGCCGGAGACCTTCATCGCTGCCGCGCTGATCTTCGCCGGCGTGGCCCTCGGGCTGCAGCGGCCGGCCGCACCCGGAGACGGCGCCCTGGCCGGGCAGGCCTCCGCCGCGGCGGCTGCGGGACAGGGGCATGAAACCCGCCCCCCTTCTGCGTCATCATAAGAAGGAGTGTTTCTTCGTCTGGAGGGAATGATGCCCCGATCCACCCGTGTTGGGATTGGCATGATCGGTCTCTTGCTGGCCCTCCCGCTCTGCGCGGCCTCGCCTGGGGAGGATCCCGCCCTTCCGCCGGCCACGGTGTCGGCGGTGTTCGCCGGGGGGTGCTTCTGGTGCATGGAGCCGCCCTTCGACGCGATCCCCGGGGTGGCCGCGACCATCTCCGGGTACGCCGGAGGCAGCGAGCCCGACCCCTCCTACGAGCAGGTCTCCTCGGGAGCGACCGGCCACCGGGAGGCCATCCAGGTGATCTACGACCCTGCCCGCGTCTCCTACGAGACGCTGCTGGAGGTCTTCTGGACCAACGTGGACCCCACGGACGACTCCGGTCAGTTCTGCGACAAGGGACGGCAGTACCGCACCGGCATCTTCACCGCCGACCCCACGCAGCGCCGGCTGGCCGAAGCCTCCAAGGCGGCCCTCCTGAGCTCGCGTCCGTTCGGAGGTCCGGTCACCACGGAGGTCCTTCCGCTGGCGCGCTTCTGGCCGGCGGAGGACTATCATCAGGATTTCTACAAGAAGAACCCGGCCCACTACAAGGCTTACCGCTTCGGGTGCGGGCGCGACCGGAGGCTGGATTCCCTCTGGGGAGAGCGCCGGACCGCCGCGGCCTCGGGAAGGCCGGCGGCCCCGCCCGCGGGAGGGCCCGACGCCGCGGGGACGGGGATCGCAGGGAAAGGATGGGACCCCATGAGCTTCAAGAAACCGGACGATGCCACGCTGCGCGCCAGGCTCGATCCGGCGCAGTACCGCGTGACGCAGCACGAGGGGACCGAGCCCCCCTTCGACAACGCCTACTGGGACAACAAGGAGCCCGGCATCTACGTGGACGTCGTCTCCGGGGAGCCGCTGTTCGCATCCACCGACAAGTTCGATTCGGGCACCGGCTGGCCCAGCTTCACGCGGCCGCTGGAGACCGGCAACGTCACCGAGCGGATCGACCACAAGCTGATCCATCCCCGGCGCGAGGTGCGCTCGAAGCACGCCGACTCGCACCTCGGGCATGTCTTCGAGGACGGCCCGCCCCCCACGGGGCTGCGCTACTGCATGAACTCGGCCGCTTTGCGGTTCATCCCGGCGGACCGGCTGGAGGCCGAAGGGTACGGCCAGTACCGCCGGTTGTTCGAGAAGGGGAAGAGCTGATAGGGAGCGGGGCGGCCGAGGCCACGGGGCCCACTCTGTGGACGATCGGCCACTCCACGCGCCCTCTCGACGAGACGGCTTCCATGCTCCAGGCCTGCGGGGTGAGGCGGCTGGTGGACGTCAGGACCGTCCCCCGATCCCGGCGCAACCCCCAGTACGACCGCGCCACGCTCCCCGCTTCGCTCGCCGCCCATGGCATCGAGTACGCCGCGATGCCGGATCTGGGCGGGCTGCGGCGGCCTCACAAGGACTCCTCCAACACCGCCTGGCGCAACGAGGCCTTCCGCGGCTACGCCGACCACATGGCCACGCCGATCTTCGAGAACGCCCTGGGCGAGCTGCTGGCGGCCGCCGCCCGGATCCCCACCGCCGTGATGTGCGCCGAGGCGGTGCCGTGGCGCTGCCACCGGTCTCTCCTGGCCGACGCCGCCTCCGCGCGCGGCGCGCGCGTGCTGCACATCATGGGGACGGCCCGCTCCCCGAAGCAGTCGCGGCACGAGTTGACCGCGTGGGCCGTGGTGCGCGACGGGCGAGTCGGCTACCCGGGGCTGCCGCTCGACGGCGCAGATCGGTGAGCGCGCCGGGCGGCCATGCCTCCGAAGGGCTCGCTCCGATCTCACCGCGAGGGTAGCGGCTCCTGGCAGCCCTCCACGTCGGGCAAGGTCTCCATCCGTCCACGGTGGACGACCTCGTAGGTGCAGTGCCCTTCGACGACGCCGATGCGCGCCACCCCCCATCCGGAGGCCCCTTCGACGCGCACGAAGAGGTTGGCGGCCCTCCTTCTCCCCTCCGGCATGGCCGTCGGCTCCACAGGATAGAGCTCCTTCAGGGGCCCGAGGCGATCTTTGAGAGTCTGGTTGGTCTCGACGAAGCGGCGAAGGGCGCCGTAGAACCGGGCCATCTTCCCCTCGATCGGCGATCCGGGCGCCGCGGGCTCGCCCGTGGGACGGACCCGCACGGTCTCGCTCACCGTGACCCGGCCCTGCAGGTCTTCCAGCAGAGGCAGAGCCCGCTCCGCCAGGCCGCGGATCTCGCGCGCGGGCTCGCCAGCCCTTGGAGGGACGAGCGCGTTGAGGAGCACCCCGTGACGGCTTCGCTGGATGGTGATCAGCACCTGCCTCGTTCCGTCGAGCGTGAGGAGCAGGGCCCCGGAGGCGCTCTCCGCGCGCGCCTGGTGCTTGATCGATTCGTACCGCAGGAGGAATGCCTTGTCGTCGTCGCCCAGCGAGCCGGTCTCCAGGGGAGACCGCGGCAGCAGCCGCAGATCCCCACGCCGCAGCTCCTGGACCAGCCCCACGGCCTCCGGCTCCGAGAGCGCCGTTCTCCGGAATCCCGGGAACCGGTTCGCCCATTCCAGGTAGCCGTACTCGAAGGAGCGGTCATTACGGTCCTTGGGAAACTCGATGAACTCTCCTTGGAGCGACGTGCCTGCGGGCGTCTCTCCCAGCAGGAGCGCCCGAACGCCATCGTCCCGCCGGTCATCCGAGGTGGAGACATCCCTGGAGTGCGCGGACAGGCCGACGAGGAGCGCCACGCCGGTCCACACCGCGATGAGAGGTCCCATCATCTCCTCAGCTCCACTTCCCGGCCGTCCGGTGCCCGCCGGACGGCATCTCCTCACGGGCCGCCGATGAAGTGGATGTCATCGATCAGCACGGTGCTCCTGACGCCCGAGTCACCCAGATCCCGGACCAGGAAGCATAGCTCGAGCTGCATCATGCCGCCCACGTACGCCGAGAGATCGATCACCGGTGACAGGAAGCCCGTCATCCCGTCGAACCCCGGCGGCGCGGTGACCACGGGATAGACCCCTCCCCGCAGATCGTCACGGGTGATCCTGAGCAGCTCGATCGGAGGGCCGCTTCCGATGATCACGCGCAGGACGAACGTGTCGTTGAACGCAGCCCCCTGATCAAGCTCATCGGTGAGGAAATTGAGCTTCAGGCCGATCCTGCTTCGATCGGCGGTGACCGGGAAGGGATCCGAGATCAGCTGCCCCACGGTACCCACCGGATCCGTGGAGATGCTGGCCATGAACACCCCCTCCGGGGGCAGCACGAATCCGAGATTCTGGACCACGGCGGCGTTGCCGTTCACCGAGTAGCCGGCGAAGTCACCCGTCTCGAAGCCTCCGTTCCCGTTGGCGAACGAAGGGGCCAGCACGATGATCCCGGCGTCGGTGATGCCCCCAGGCCGGACTTCCAGGTCGTCGGCCCGGCCGATCATCACCAGGCCGCCGACGACCGCGGAGACCAGGATGCTGATCCGGGGCTGCTCTGAGGCCACCTGGAGATCCGCTATTCGGAAGAAGCCGTCGGGGCCCGAGATCGCCTGCTCCCCGGTCGCGACCCTGGCCACCGCTCCTTCCACCGGCGAGCCGTCCGGACCTTGGACGAAGCCTTCCACCGACGTCAGCAGCACCTCCGCCGTGACGGTGATGCGGGCGACCGCGGACACCCCCTCGTTGATCGCCGTCACCACCACGGGGCCAAGGGCGTGACCCGTCACCAGCCCATCATGGCCGACGCTGGCGATCGCCGGATTGCTGGTCCGGTACGTGGTCCAGGACGTGCGAGGCGTCACGTCCTGAGTGCTCCCGTCCCCCAGCAGGGCCAGGCTTCGGAGCTGAGTGGTCCCGCCCACCTCCAGCGTGGAGCTCTCCCCTTGCGCGGGCCCGAGCCGGAGCGATACGGGAAGCGGAGGTGGCGTGTCCGTGAACGTCACCGTGCTGACGGAGAAAGGAACCCCTTGCCGGATCTGGAACGGCTCGGTGAACACCCACCGGGGGCCGCTCTCCCCGGTACCCACTCCGACGATCCGGAGAAAGTCGTCGCTCAGGAAATCCCTCGGGGTTCCCGGGCCGCCCGTTCCGAACCGGTCGGCCGCGGAGATGTTGGGTATGCGGAACGTGCCGTCCGCCTCCGCCATGACCGACTGGTTGGCGGCCGACAGCGTGAAGCTTCCGTCGATCCCTCCACCCAGAAACGGCGGGAGATCCGGCTCTTCGGCGGCTTCGACGGCTGGAGTCTCGACGGATCCCGGCCCGGAGAGCGGCTCGATCACCGCTCCGGCGACGTTCAGCATGAACTCGAAGCGGTTCTGGAACGGCGTCGCTTCACCGCAGCTCTGCAGACAAAAGGCCATGAGATCGGGCCCGCCGAACTCCGCATCCTCGTTGTCGAAGACATACTGGTCCGTGATGGTGTACGTGACCGAGGCACTGAACGTGCCCCCCATCACCGTGACGCTCCTGATCGAGGCCGAGGACGGCCCCACGCCGCCGATCCCAGCGGCGATCTGGGTGCAGGGGCTCGCCCCCGTGCACGGGGGGTAGAAGCTCATGCTCCCGACGGTGCTCGAATAGTCGGACACCGTTCGCCCCGCGGCGACGGCCTCCCCCACTCTCCTGGTGAGATCGGCGACCACCATGGAATGGCGGGCGAGGAAGGCAGGGTGCGCCGAAATGTCGGTGACCGGACCCGACCCTTGGCCATAGCTGCGCCCGCTCCCGTCTCCGCTGAGAAAATGACGAAGGTGGTCGCCCGCGTATGTCCCTGTGCCTGGAAGGGCGTTGAAGACGACGGCGATGGCGGTCAGGGTCGCTTCGCGGGCGCCATTGACGACCGCGCCGCAGCTGCATTCGTCTTCGTTCTCCGCCTCTCCGGTGACCGAGTAGGGAGGGCAGTTTCCTCCCCACCCCGAGACGGAGATGCCCGCGCCGGGGTCCGAATGGATGGACAGTCCGTCGTCGGTCACCCTTCCGCTCGCCACGATCTCGAACCGGTTGGTGTCGTGATTGAAGCTCAGAAAGTAGGCCGTGGATCCCGCTGGCAGCCCGCTCAGGTTGGGGTACTCTACCTGGATAGGTGGATCGAAGCGCGCCCCTGCCGGCTGCAGCGTCCAGGCGAAGAGCGGGGAGGCGCCGTCCGGCATGGGCATCGGTATCTCGTCGGCATGCACCTGATTCAGCGCCAGGATGGCAGGCTCCTCGGGGCTCGGCACGGATCCATCTGCGAGCGTCATCGAGCCGGATCGGACCAGCATCTTCAGCCCCTCGATCCCCTCCACCGTCAGCTCGACGTCGGCCGAGTTGTCGAATAGAACGGCGTTGTTGGGGTTCAACATGGGGAGCCTGACAGGAGCTGGGAGCGCGTTGGCGGCGCCGGGAACGATGGTGACATCGTAGCCGAGCCCCGGGAACGATTCGGGAGGCACGTCCTGGTCCCCTGCCGATGTGGCCGGAAGACCGTCGATCACAACGTGAGCCGGCCCGGCGGGGATATCGGAGAAGGCGCAGACGCCCGACTCGTCCGTGGTCTCGGCGGGGAGCGGCTCTCCGTTGACCGTCAGGTGGCACTCCGCTCCGCCGATGGGCCTGGCGCTGTTGTCCACCACCATGGCGCTGAAGCTGGTGGGCCGGGCGTCTCCTCTGCCCACCGCGACGGCGAGGAACGTCGCCGGCGCGTTCTGGTTGCCCGCGAAGTCCGCGACGATGAGGTTGTTGCCAGGCTGGGAACCGAGAGTCAACGTGGCAGCCGCGTGTCCCGTCTCCCCTGTCACGACGACCGCCTCGGGTCCGCCGTTGATCGTGCCACCACCCTGCCGGACTCGGAAGGTGACCGGCACGCCGCTCACGCCATTGCATCCGTCGTTGACCCACGCGATGACCGGATCAGGCAGCGGACTGTTCACCTCTCCGCGCTGGTTGTTGCCGGCGCCCACGTTGATCTGCGCGGCGGGCCCGGGAGACGCGGACGCGCAGGCGAAGCTCGTGCCGGCGATCCCGTTGGATGTCACCTCGATCCGGTTGTTGCCGCAGCCGGCATCGCTCCCCATCCTCCAGAACGCCCTCGCTTCTCCCTGATCATCCGTGTGGGCCTGGAACGTGAGAGCGCCCTCGCCGAGGCCGTCCGGGGTAAGACGGCCGTCGCTCCTCACGACGTGGAACGTGACGACCTTGTCGCTGAAGGGGGTGCCGTCTGGGTGAGTGACGCGGACGACGACCGGACTCTCCAGAAGCTCCATGACCCGGCCCGACTGCCCGCTCCCAGAGACGATGCTCATCCTGGGCGCGTCGGGCGGCAGTTCGACGTGCTGCACGGTGACCTTCCTGGTTCGAGAGTTCCCGAGCAAGTCCGTCGCGACGGCGATGATCTCCGTTGCCGCCTCGGAGCCCAACGGCACGTTCCGGGCGAGGAAGGTGCCGTTGGTGCCCACGCCCACGTCGATGGCCGCAGGGATGCCGTTCACGATCACCGACAGGCTCATGAAGCCGCTCAGGACGTCGCCGACCCGTCCCGCCACATCGGTGGTGGAGTCGGCGATCTGGGCCTCCTCCTGGGGGAAGTCGATGAACAACTCCGGTGGCTGCGCATCGTGCGTGATCGCCGCTGTGGCGGGCGCCCCTCTCAGGCCCCCGGCCAGACCGGTGAAGAACACTTTGTTCAGGCTGTTCTGCCTCAAGGGCACGACCACGGTGAATCGGCCGTCGACCACGTCCACGATGAGAACTCCCTCGGGCCCCGAGACCTCGACCATCTCCGAGCCGACCGCTCCGCCGGAGAGGGCGACCTCCGGATGGTTCGTCGCGGAGGGATAGGCGTCGAGAAACGGCACCCCGGGCTGGAAGCGCACCTCCAACTCCCGGACGGTGCTGTTGCCCGCCCGGTCGAAGGCCTCGACATGAACCAGATTGGTCGCCAGGCTGATGGGAACGGACCAGTCGTTTCCGCTGATCTCGGCAACCACGCCGTTCACCACGACGCTGTCGAGCCCGGAGAAGGCGTCGGTCGCCAGGCCGGAGACGGTGAGCTCCTTGGAGAGGAGCAACGACCCGTCCGCGGGGAAGGCGACTTGCACCTCCGGCGGGGTGTTGTCGATGGAGAGCTGACCGCCTGTGGCTGGAATCGCATCGATGGTCCTCCGCTGAATGCCGGCTCCCGACTCGTTCCCCTGCCCGTCAACGGCCGCGACAAGATAGAAGTAGGTGTGGGAAGACGCATCGGCGGCGCGATCGATGGCTTGCGTGCCGACGACCGAGAGGAGTCGGTTGGAGTGGCCGGCGATATCGGGGACGAAATCGGCCAGCGTTCCGCGGTAGAGGTTGTAGCCCGACGCCTCGAGTGGGTTTCCAAGAAGGTCCGTGGTGACCCGTTCCCACTGAAGGACGACCCCCTGCCCGGTCCTGGTCAGCGTCAGCTCATCGACCTCTCGCGGAGAGCCGGTGCTGGCGGAGTCCGGCCCGAGCGAGTCCACCCAGACAATGCGGGCGTTCAACGCGAACACATGCAGTCCATCCGAGACGAGGGCGCCTTTCTCGTCCCGGCCGTTCCACATCTGCGACGATCGGAGGACCACGGATTTCTCGAAGCTGCCATCCTCCTGCGGCAGGAGCAGCGTCTGGAACGGCGGACGAAGCTCCTCCAACCGCTGAAGAGTCACCAGAGGTGATGACCCGTCCTGCGTGAGAACGGTCCACTCCCACTCCACGAAATACCTCTTGTCATCGGCAGTGTCGGAGCTCTGCTCCACGGCTCTGAGCGCGTCGGTCAGACGGATACCGAACGTCGCTTCCAGGCTCAAGAAGTCCCGGCGTCCATCCATGCTGGCAGGAGAGAAGGGATGCTCGCTCAGTGAGGTCGCGATCAGGGAGATTTTCTCGACGTGGAGATCACCGGCGCCCTCGGCAATCTGCATGCAGAGAGCCTGCACGGCGAGCACAGATCCAGCCACCAGCGTCCTGAGGGCGCGGTTCATCGACGTGCCTCCCTCTTCCACAGCTTGTCGTTTGTGATGGAATCATCCCGGCGCGAGAGCGGTGACTTTCATATCATCACAAGGCTTCATGTGTCAATAAATAATTTGCACCTGCGGGATCCCCTTCGTCCCGGCCTGATCGACGGGAAGAAAGATCGCCGGCTCGGAAGGAACACGCGTGGGGAAGCCTGCATCGCTCATCGGGATGGCCCAAGGGCATTGCGAAAGGCGGAGGCTCCGCCCTCACCTGTGGAGCGCCCGACGGCGGATCAGTGGCCGGCGTGGGCCGGAGCGCGGCGGGGCCGCCCGTAGAGACGGCCCGCGGCCCAGCCGTAGAATGCGGCCCCCGCCGGGATGGTGGCGGCCAGGGCCATGCTTTCGCCTCCCATCAGGTGCGCCAGCCGTCCGGCGGTGATGGTGGCCGGGAGGTTGACCAGCCAGACGGCCGGGCCGAGCCCTCCCGCCGCCAGGGCGCCGCAGATCGCCGCGTCGGCCAGCGACACGGCCACGAAGATCTTCGTCCGGTCCTTCACGACAGGAAGTAGCTCCGGCAGACCATGTCGATCGACTCCGGCGTGAGCACCGGCTCGTCGCCGTTCCACCGCGCCGACTCGGCGATCTTCTCCAGCAAGTCGCGGGGATGGCACGCGCGCACCGGGATGCTCCGGGCGTCGTAGTAGTTGCGGTAGATGTAGGCGATCGCCTCGGGGCGCGGCTCGATGCCGCGGGCCAGGCACTCCCGCGAGAAGATCTCCGCGTAGTCGGCCGGCTCGGGGTCGTGCATCTCCACCTTGTAGCGGATCCGCCTCAGGAACGCCTCGTCCACCAGGTCCTGCGGCTTGAGGTTGGTGGCGAAGACCACCATCGCCGAGAAGGGGATGGGGAACTTGCGTCCGGTGTGCAGGGACAGGAAGTCCACTCCCTTTTCCAGGGGGACGATCCAGCGGTTCAGGAGATCCCTGGGAGCCACCATCTGGCGCCCGAAGTCGTCGATGATGAACACCCCGCCGTTGGCCTTCATCTGGAGCGGCGCCTCGTAGAACCCCTCCCTCTCGTTGAAGTTCAGATCGAGCATCTCCAGCGTGAGCTCCCCGCCCGCGAACACCACCGGCCGCCGGACCAGCACCCACCGCGCGTCGGGCCGATCGGTGCGCAGCGCCTCGGACGCCGGGTCGGCCGGGGCGGCCGCGGCCTGGGGGAGCGGATCGCCGTGGAAGATCTCGTCCATGACCTTGATCACCTGGCCGTCCACCTCCACGGCGTGCGGCACCAGGAAGTCCCCTCCCATGGCCCGGCCGATGGCCTCGGCCAGCACCGTCTTGCCGTTGCCGGGCGAGCCGTAGAGGAAGAGCGACCGCTGCGCGTTGAGCGCAGGGCCGACCTGCTGCACCACTTCGTGGGGCAGCACGAGGTGCGACAGGCCGGCCTGCAGGACGGACGCGTTGATCGGCTCGCGCGCGCTGGTCTGCGCGATCAACCCGTCGGTGTACTCCTTGAGGGTGACCGGGGCAGGTCCGACGTACTGGCTCACCTTCAGGGCTTCTCGGGCCCGATCGCGACCGACCTGGGACAGCGCGAAGCGGTAGGACGCGGTCCCCGCCGCCCCGGCCCCCTTCACCTCCACCAGCTTCTCGCGCCGCAGCTCTTCGAGGTGCTCCTCGATCACGGAGAACGGAAGGTGGAGGGCGGCGGAGACCTCCGATCCCAGCAGGTCGTTGCGGTAGTAGAACGTCTTGAGCATGAGGTTGGTGATGAAGGCACGCGGCAGCCCGGTGTCGGCCGAGCTGCGCGGGGCGACGGGGCGAAACGAGCGAACGGCCTCACAGGTCGGTGTCATGTTCCCTCCACGCCAGGCCGCTGCCCGGCTCAGGCTCCAGGAAGCTGAGCTGATCTCCTTTGCTGACTCCGGTCCTGCCCACCGCCCCCGCCGAGAGCTCCAGGACCGACGTGGCTCCCCGCACGAACCGCGTGGCCCGCCAGGGGGCCACACGCTCCCTCACCTCCACCACGCGCATCGAGGGGTCGAGGAACACGGCGTCGATCGGGAAGCGCATCCCCATCGTGTGGATCCCCTTGCAGGGGGAGATCCAGAGAGCCTCCCCCTCCCCCAGTCGGTCGCGGCCCAGGAGGCCGATCAGCCGGGTCATGAAGGTGTCGGCCCGCTGGACCCGCTCGGCCACCACCATGCGGTTGGTCTCGTCCACCACGGCGGTCACGGTCACCCGCTTGCCGTTGGGACCGTCCACGATGTGCATCGCGGGCTTGGAGCTCACCGAGGCACCTCTCCATTGAAGATCTCGGCCAGGTGAAGCGCCGCGGGGCCGAGGATGGTCACGAACAGCGCGGGAAAGATGCAGAACAGCAGCGGGAAGATCAGCTTGATGGTGGTCTTGGCGGCCGCCTCCTCCGCGCGCTGCCGGCGCTCCGTGCGCAGGCAGTCGGAGTGCACCCTCAGCGACTTGGCGATGCTGGTGCCGAACTTGTCGGTCTGGATGATCATCGCCGCCAGGGAGGCGATGTCGTCCACGCCGGTCCTCTCTCCCAGGCTGCGCAGCGCCTCGCCGCGCGTCCGGCCCGCCCTGATCTCGAGGTTCACGATGCGGAACTCGTCGGCGATCATGGGATGGGTCTCGCGGAGCTCTTCGCTCACCCTGACGATGGCCTGGTTGAGCCCCATGCCGGCTTCCACGCAGACCACCAGCAGATCGAGGGCGTCGGGGAGGCTGAGCCGCAGGCGGTGCTGCCGCTTGCGGGCCTGAATGCGCACCACCAGCTTCGGCAGAAGAAGCCCCAGCGCCGCCAGGAAGCCGCTCAGGAGGACGGCGATCTGAGGGGTGGCTGCGCTGCGGCTGGCCGCGATCATGCCCCCGCCTCCCAGCGCGATCATCCCGGTGAACCTGGCCAGCATGAAGTTGCGCTCCGCCGAGCGCGAGCGGTAGCCGGCGTGCATGAGAAGCCGGCCGGCGATGGACTCCGACTTGAGCGAGACCACGGTCAGCTCGGAAGCCTTGCCCTTCGAGGACCGCAGGAGCCGCGCCCACCAGGGGCCGGCCGGAGCCCCGCCGGCGGCGGGGATCGCCGCCAGCGTCTCGGCGTAGGTGGTGGGCCTCAGGTCGCGCAGCCGGTTGACGGCCGCCCGGCGCGGGGCCAGAGTGATCCGCGTGCCGAAGGCCCCGATCAGGAGCGTGATGCTCAGGAACACCAAAAGGCAGGCCAGGACGACCACGGGACCTCCTCAGACTTCGATGTTGACGATCTTGCGGATCCAGAGGAATCCCAGGACCTGGAGCACGGCGGCTCCGGCCAGGATCCTCAGTCCCAGCGACTGCTCGAAGATGATCTTCATGTAGTCGTAGTTGAGCGCGAAGATTGCGGTGCCCACAATCGGGGGGAGCGCCGTCAGGATGATCCCGGTGAGCTTGGCCTGCGCCGTGTGCACCTTGAGCTGGCGGTAGATGCGGAAGCGCTCGCGGATGGTGTAGGCGATCTTGTCCAGGATCTCGGAGAGGTTGCCTCCCGACTGGCGCTGGATCAGGACGGCCACGACGAACAGCTTGATGTCCACCAGATCGACCCGCTCCTGCAAGCCCATCAGGGCGTTGCGCAGGGGCAGCCCCAGGTTCTGCTCCTCGAAGACACGGCGGAACTCCTTGCCCACCGGGTCGGGCATCTCGTCGGCCACCATCTTGATGCCGGTGGAGAAGGCGTGCCCCGCTCTGATGGCTCTGGACATCAGATCGACCGCCTCCGGGAACTGCGTCTCGAATCGCGCGATGCGCCTCTTGCGGCGGATCAGCACGTAGGTGTAGGGGGTGGACCCGAGAAGTCCGCCCAGGATGGCCGCGATCCCCATCCCCAGGTGGGCGGCGTACCCTGCCAGGAACCCGACCACCCCCAGCAGGACCATCATCATGAGCAGTGTGGCCACCTTGATCCGGAGATCGGCCTGGGCGATGAGCCTGCGCAGGTTGCCGGCCATCCGCAGCGAGTTGAGGAACGCGTCGAGCGGTCCGAAGCCGCTCAGGCTCTCGTCGCGCAGGAGCGTCGCGTCGTCGATGGGATCCACGGCCATGGCGGCGGCATGGCGGTGGATGAGCTCCTTCTCCAGTCTCCGCCGGGCGGTGCGGTCGCGTCCGGCCAGCACCCAGTAGGCGAGGAGCCCCGCCGACAGGAAGCTCATGGCGCAGGCGATGAGGATCATCACGCCCTCCCCATCGTGCGGCCCGTGACCGGCTTCACGGTGGGCGGCAGGGAAGGCGGCGGGAGCGTGCCGAACCCGTTGCGTCCGTCCCGTTTGGTCTGCGGCGTGTCCTCGAAGAGCGCCGCCGGGAGCGGAATGCCGGCCACCAGCAGGCGGTCGGCGAATCGCGGCCTGATCCCGGTGGGGCGGAAGCGGCCCAGGACCTCCCCCTTCTCGCCGATCCCCGTGCGCTCGAAGACGAAGATCTCCTGCATGGTGATCACGTCTCCTTCCGTGCCCACCACCTCGGACACGCTGGTGACCTTGCGCTGCCCGTCGGACAGCCTGGCCACCTGGATCACGACGTTGATGGCCGAGGCGATTTGGTGCCGGACCGCGCTGAGCGGCAGGTTCAGCCCGGCCATGGAGATCATCGTCTCCAGCCGGCTCAGGGCGTCGCGCGGCGTGTTGGCGTGGATGGTGGTCAGCGACCCGTCGTGGCCGGTGTTCATCGCCTGCAGCATGTCGATGGCCTCCGCCGCGCGCACTTCGCCCACCACGATGCGATCGGGGCGCATGCGCAGGCTGTTGACCACGAGCTGGCGCTGCGTCACCTGCCCCTCGCCCTCGATGTTCGCCGGGCGGGTCTCCAGCCTCACCACGTGCTCCTGGCGGAGCTGGAGCTCGGCCGAGTCCTCGATGGTCACGATCCGCTCGTGGGACGGGATGTACGAGGACAGCACGTTGAGCAAGGTGGTCTTGCCGGCGCCGGTGCCGCCGGATATGAGCACGTTGAGCCGCGCTTTCACCGCCCCCTGCAGCAGCGTCAGGATGGCCTCGGTGGCCGAGCCGTAGCGGGTGAGATCCTCTCCGGACAGCGCGTCGCGCCGGAACTTGCGGATGGACAGGTGCGGCCCGTCCACGGCCAGCGGGGGGATGATGGCGTTGACGCGGGAGCCGTCGGGCAGCCGGGCGTCCACCATGGGGGACGACTCGTCGATGCGGCGCCCCACCTTGGACACGATGCGGTCGATGATCTGGGTCAAGTGGGCGTCGTCCTTGAACCGGACATCCACTTTCTCGATTCGGCCGGATCGCTCCACGAAGATCTGGCCGTGCGTGTTCACCAGGATGTCGGAGATCGTCTCGTCGGCGAGCAGCGGCTCGAGGGGCCCCAGCCCGAAGATCTCGTTGAGGATCTCGTCCACGATCTGACGCCGCTCGCCGGTGGACATGGGCACCGCTTCGCGGTTCAGCATGTCCACCACCAGGTTCCGGATGGCGGCCGTGGCCGCCTCGCGATCCAGAGCCTGGAGCGACTCGAGGTTGAGCCTGTCGATGACCGTGCGATGGAGCCGGGCCTTCAGGTCCTGGTAGTCCGCCACGTTCCTGCCTCCTCAGCGCGCGGCGCGCGGTCAGCCGGTGATGGCCGCACGGCCGGGGACCAGCCTGCGGAAGATCGAGCCGATGCCCGCGGACGACCCGGTCGCCGGCCCGGCCAGAAGGTTCGCGTACTCCTCGAACGACGCCTGAAGCCTCCCCTTCCCTTTCATCACGAAGGGGACTCCTTCGTTGACCGCGTGCTCGGCGGTCCGAGCGTCCGACGGGATCGACCAGACCACTGGAGCCTCCAGGGCCTGGCGGGCGTCGGAGACGGTCAGCTCGGCGCCGCGATCCAGCCGGTTGATGACCACCCGCAGCGCGTCGCCGGTGACTCCGAAGGCACGCAGCCGCTCGATCATGGCGTGCGCGCGCCGCAGCGCCAGGAAGTCCAGAGTGGTGACCAGGTGCACCAGGTGCGCCTGATTGAGGGCGGCCAGCTCGGCCTCTCCCAGACCGCCCCCGGCCAGGACCACCGTGTCGAAGTGCTCGCGCAGGAACTCCACGATCGCCGTCATCCGCTCCGGGCCCAGCGACTCCAGCGGGCGTCCGTTCTCCCCCTCGGCCGCCGAGGCCAGGACCATGGCACCCGACTCGTGCCGGGTCAGCATGCTGTTGAGCAGATCCATGTCCAGCCGGTGGGCGTTGGCGGACACGTCGGCCAGCGAGTAGGCCGGATCGATCTGGAGCATGGCCGAGACGTCTCCTCCCGGGGAGTCCAGGTCCACCAGGATCAGCGACTTTCCCTGACGGCCGGGATGGGAGGCCAGCGCCACGGACAGGTTCGCCGCCACCGTGGTGGCGCCACATCCCCCCTTGGCGCTCACGAACGAGACCACCCGCCCTCGGGCCGGAGACGCCGGCCCCTCGGAGCCTCCCCGGCGGGCCACCCTGGCCAGGGATTCCTCGAGCGCGGCCCGATCGATCGGATGGCCCAGAAAGTCCGCCGCTCCCGCGCGCATCGCCTGCAGGATCACGTCGGGATCCCGCTGCGCGCTGGCCGCCAGGATCCTGGCGTCGGGGACCTCGCGCAGCAGCGACTCCATCACCCGCAGCGACTCGGCGGGATCGGAGTCCACGTCCAGCAGCACCGCCGTGGCCGCCCCTGACCGCAGCGCTTCGGCTGCGGCCATGGACCCGCCCGGCATCCCGGCGCGTCCGGCCAGGGCGGGACCGGCGGCCCCGGCCAGAACTCGCTCCAGGTCGGCAAGGAACGCGGGACGGGACGAGATCAGGAAGAGGGAGCTCCTGGGCGTCATCGTTTTCACCTCACCAGTCGAACGGTGTTGATCATCGTTCCCGGAGCCGGCTCCCCGGTCCCCGTCGTGGGGACCAGCCGCCCGGTGACCCTGCCGTTGCCTGCGACCTGCTCGATGAAGAAGCCGGCGATGTTGGTCACTTCGAGGGACTGCTTGCCGGAGTCGGGGGGAAACCGCGGATCGAACATCGGCACGCGGCCGATCCTCGGGCTCGCCCCCGGCGGGTAATCGCTGTTCACGATGCCCAGCGTCGGATCCCAGACGGCGTCCGGATCCAGGTCGATGAGGTCCTGGACTCCCTGCTGGGTCGGGCCGATCATGTTGCCGTTCTCGGTGGAGATCAGGTCACCCACCTCCACGATCAGGCCGTTGCACTGGGCGATGTTCTCCCGGTAGCGGTCGCCTCCCACGTCCGGCCCGTCGGGGATGGGCAGGTCGATGGGGAAGAACTGCCCCGGGGAGATGGCGTCGCCGGGCGAGCCGTGCTTGAGGGTGAGCTGCTGGCCGAAGTCATAGTTGTTGTTCCTGTAGTTGGTCCCCCACGATGTCACGCCGGGCTCGTAGTAGTCCCCTGCGTCGAACACGCCGTTGTCGTTGACGTCGTCGTAGGCGTCGGGAATGGCCCAGGGCTTGAGGCAGGACGCCGCGCTGGCCGGCGTCACCTGCGCCGTGGCCGTCGCCACCACGTCCACCAGCGACTGATCGATGCCGCCCGGCAGGTAGTCGAGCATCTTGCCGAAGAAAGTGGGCACCGCGTTGCCCCTCTCGTTGGTCCGGCGCGCGGTCACCGTGACCGTCATCGCACCCAGGTCGACCTGGATGTCCGCTCCGGGCTCGATCATCGTCGTCTGGTTCATGATCTCGTGCTTCTCCGCGAACTCCTCGGCCACCACCGTGGCGACGGTGTCGTCGTCGGGGGCGAGCAGCAGCGATCCGGCGCCGGCCAGCGCCCCGGCGTCGGCCGCGTTCTGGGCCTGGGCCTTGGCCGCGTAGAGCATCCCCACGTCGATGGCCAGGGCGGCCATCCCCAGCACCACGCCGCCGCAGACGGCGGTGAGCATCAAGGAGCCGCCGCGCTGGTCCCTGAGGATCCGGATCATGGTTTCCCTCCTCACCACGTCGCCTTGCGCGCCGGCTTGGGCATGTCGAACGACTCGGGCATCGCCGGGAGCTGGTGCTCCGACTCCGAGCCGAGCGGCTGCACGATGGTGGGCGTCACGATGACCAGGAGCTCGCTCTGGTTCTTCTGCAAGTTCTTGCTGCGGAAGAGGTAGCCCAGCAGCGGGATGTCCCCCAGCACCGGGATCTTGGACTTGGTGGTCAGAAGGTTCCTGTCGTACAACCCGGCGATGGCGAACGACTGGCCGCTGTGGAGCTCCACCTCGGTGTCCGCCCGGCGGACGATGAGCGAGGGGATCCTGAAGCCCTCGATCAGCACGGCGTTGTTGAAGTCCAGCGAGGAGACCTCCGGCTTCACCTTCATGACGATGACGCCGTCGTTGCGGATGGTCGGCCGGAAGTCCAGGCTGATGCCGAACTTCTTCCACTCCACGGTGACCGAGACGAAGTTGGCCCCCGGCTGGGCGATGGGCACGGGGAACTCGCCGCCTGCCAGGAAGCTGGCGTCCTGCCCGTCGGCCGCGATCAAGGTCGGTTCGGCCAGCTCCTGGAAGAGGCCGCGGCTCTTCAGCGCGGTGATGAACAGG
Source organism: Candidatus Polarisedimenticolia bacterium (assembly GCA_035281445.1). Classification (GTDB taxonomy): domain Bacteria; phylum Acidobacteriota; class Polarisedimenticolia; order JACPZX01; family DASXTC01; genus DATEEA01. Next base: position 14,391 of record DATEEA010000105.1, on the reverse strand, counting down.
CCCAGATCGATCGACTTCTCGAAGAAGCTCAGGTTGATGGCGTCCCCCCACGAGATGTCCGGCCCTTCCGGCTGGTTGAGGAGATTGCCGAACGGGGGGCTGAACTCGCCGGTGCCGCTGGTGCCGCGGTCGAAACCCAGCGGGTTGGTCGGGTCGACGTGGTGCAGCACCGCGCCCAGCTCGGTGAAGGCGCTCTTGCTCACCTCGGCGAACTTGACCTTGAGCATCACCTGCCGGCGCTTCACGCCCGGGCCCTCCAGGTGGTTCATGACCTTGGGAGAGAAGTCCGCCGCCAGCTTCAGGATCTTCTCGGCGACGTCGCTGTTGCTCACCGACCCCGACAGGATCAGGCTGTCCTTGGACGACTGCACCCTCACACGCTCGGCGGGGAAGATGGCGTGGAGCTGCTGGGCGATGGCCGTCGTGTCGAGGTGCACGGCCAGCTCGTAAAGGATGGGAGCGCCCTGCTTGGGCCACAGCACCAGCGACCCGATGCCGGGGGCCAGGCCGTTGATCAGGATCTGGGTCGGGCTGATGGCCACGGGTTCGGCAATCGACGGATTGCTGACCGAGAGCCGCGTCACCGGCACGCCGGTCTCCAGCGTCAGGGAGCGCCCGGCGGCCACCTTCAGCACCCGGTCGTCGGCCTCCCCCGCCTGGGGGATCGCCGCCATGACCATGGCCGGCGGAGCGGCCGCGGCCGTCGGCGCCGGCTCGGGCTGCGCCGGCGCCGGGACAGGGGCGGCCGCGGCGGGAGCGGACGGGGATGGAGCGGCAGCGGCCGGACGCTCGATGCGGGTCACCACCGGCTCGCCCGCGGCCGTCGCCTCCATCGCCGACTCGCCACCCTCCACGAGCGCGGTCTTCGCCCAGCGGACGCTGGAGGGAGCCGGCGGGGCGGGCGCCGGGGCCATCGAAGCGGTCACCTCGGGCTCGTTGCGGATGATCTTGGGAAGCCCCTTCTCTTCCCTGCCCGGGCCCTTCAGCGGAGTCAGGTCGATCAGCAGCTCGTTGTCCTTGGCCTGGACCTTGTGCGAGCGGGCCCGCACCCCGGTCAGCCTGATCTTGAGCAGCCGCTCGCCGTCCTTGGTGATCTCGGGGCCGATGACCACCCGGTCCACCTGGGGAGCGCCAAGCTCGACGAACGGAAGCGGCAGCGAGGTGCGCACGTTGGCCAGGTCGAGGATGACCTGATCGCCGTTGAGGATCCCTCCCCGGTAGTCGATGGGGCCGTCGGCGTGCAGGATGACGCGGGTCGCGCCTCCGCTCACTTCGTGGCCGATGAAGTTGATGACGCGCTCCGGGGACTCCGCGCCGGACGGGCCGGTCTTGGCCGGCAGGGCCGGCGCCACCAGGAGCGCGACGAGCGATACGGTCCGAAAGGCGTGTCGCATTCTCATTTGAAGCTCTCCACCGTCCGCTGGCTGCCGCGGATCACTTCGACCGTCTGGACGGCCGGTTCCTCCCTGGGCGCCTTGGCCGCCCGCGTCACTTTCACGGGTGCCCCCTGCACCATGCTGCCGAGCACCGCGCCCGGCGTCGTGACGCTGTCCAGATCCAGGCTGTTGCGCAGGGCGAGCTGGATCTCGCCCTCGTGGCTGGCCAGCGTGAGCTTTTCGGATTCCTTGGGATCCACCAGGAGCGTGATGACGTTGACCTTCTGGGGCTTGCCCTCCTCGTCCCGCTCGGTCTTCTCGCCGGCGGCCAGGACCATCACGTTCTGGAGGATCACCCGGCTCGCCGCCCGCGACTTGTCCCCCTGCGGGTTGATGCTGACCAGCACGTCCACCCGCGTGCGCGGCAGCACGAAGCCGGCCACACCGATGATCTCGTTGACCCGCACGCTGACCGCACGCTTGCCCCGGGGTATGACCGCGGAGAGCCCGCCCATGGCGTCCACCGGGGCCAGCTTGCTGTCCAGGATCGGCTCGTCGATCACCAGCTCGGAGATGGCCGCCCGGCCCACCAGCAGATCCATTTCGTGGAAGGAGCCCTTCGGAGCGTCCGCGGGCCACGCCGCGCTCTTGAGGTGCTCCGGGCGCAGCACCGTGCCGTAGGTGATGGGGACGGCGGCCACGATCACCGCCCGGGCGGGCTTCTGGGCGGCGAACGTGATGGGGCCCACGACCTTCCGCTCCTTGAGCAGACGGTAGGTCACGAAGCTCGCGCCGACGCCGCAGGCGATCGCGAGGACCAGGACGACCAAGGAAGCAAAACGTCTCACGGGCGGTTCTCCTCTGCTGGTTGTTGCGTGCTCACTCGTTGCGCATCGTCGCCGTGCCGGTCAGGGTCACCGTGCCGGGGATGGTCGAGCCCCCCGGCAGGAGCCCCACGATCGGACCCACGAACAGCAGGTCCGCCGCGTACGTCACGGTGACCACCGCGTCGGTTCCGGTGGCCCCGTCCACGTTGGCCACCGACACGCTCGCTCTGGCCATGTCCAGGTTGGCGCTGGCCAGGTAGTCGTTCACGCGCGTGGTGACGTCCCCCGAGTCGGAGAAGCCGGTGGGCAGCGCCGCCACGCGGGCGCCCTCCCGGCTCGCGTTGGTGATGACCTGAAACGTCATCCACGCCCGGCCGAACTCCACGATGCCCAGGAGCACCGCCAGGAGCATCACCGCCACCAGGGCGAACTCCACGAGGTTCTGCCCGGACCCGGCGCGGCGCCTCACGGCGTCACCAGCGTGGCCAGCAGAGCCCCCGCGGCGATGGGGAGCGCGTACGGAATGGCCAGGGCGCCGGGCGCCTCCAGGCTGATCTCCGGAAGCGGACGGGGCCCTCGAGTGGCCCACGCCGCCAGCAGCCGGCCGGTCCGGCTCAGCGTGCGCCGCAGGAGCCCCGCGCGCGCGGCGAAGGCGAGCGCCAGCACGGCGCCCAGCAACGACGCGGCCACGGCCACCCGGACGATGGACGTTGGACCGAGACAGGCGCCGAGGGCGGCCATCAGCTTCACGTCCCCGCCTCCCATGCCTCCCAGGAGATAGAAGGGAAGGAAGAGGGCGAAGCCCGCAGCCGCGCCGGCCAGCGCCAGCAGGGCTCCCCTGGAGCCCGCGCCGAGCGCGTGCAGCGCGACGCCGGAGACCAGCCCCGCCAGCACCAGCGCGTTGGGCACGGTGCGGCTGCGCAGGTCGGTCGCCGCCGCCGTCAGGGCGACGGCGAGCGCGGCCAGCAGCGCGGGCTGTTCGAGCCAGGAGAGCATGGGGCCTCGCACGGAAAAAGGGTTGCTCGAGGACCGGGCGGCCACGCCACGGGACCGCCCGGTCCTCGATGCGGGCTTACAGCTGACCCGCGATGGCGTTGAACACCGCGGCGATGTTGCCGCCGAGCAGCGCGACGGCCGCCACGGCCACCAGAGCGATCAGGGAGATCAGCAGAGCGTACTCGGCCAGGTCCTGGCCCTCGTCCTTGCGAATCAGAGCGAACAGCTTCTTCATGTGGTTCCTCCTCGTGGTGAGAGATGTTGCGGACGGACTCAGAAGATCCCGGCGACCGAGACGAACATGGCGATGATGCTCTGCCCGATCGTCGTCAGCGCCGCGATCAAGGCGAGACTGATGAGCGTGATGAGCAGCGCGTACTCCGCCAGGTCCTGGCCGCGGTCGTCGCGGACGATCCTGAGACGCCTCATGACGTGAGAGCTCCTCGTTGAATGCGCCATCGTGGCGCTCCGAATAGCGCGACCCCCGGCTGCCTTCATCCGTCCCCCCTTTCACGCCGCGACATTGGTGGTCGAACGCTTGTTGGACGCGTCGGGACTGCAAGGCGGGTGCCACGGCGGGAGGGGAAGCGGCCCGCCGGGACGCGGTCTCTCCGAAACGCCTTCAGCGGCGTGCGTTTGCGCCCGCGCCGCGCCGACATGAAAGGTGCGCGCGACCCCGTCGGGCCTCAGGGCGTTGCAAGAGATTTCAGCATCATCTCCGGCACAATCTTCACAATCGCCTCGCCGACAGTGAGCGTCCTCGGGCGCCGCCCCGGCGGGCGTGTGCAACGTCTTGCACAGAATCGTCCCCCGCGTGGGCAGCGGAGGTGCAGTCGAGGGTCATCGCGTCCCGCGGCCGGACTCCGGAAGCGACGCCCTCACGGGCGGCGGGAGGCGACTCACCGGCGCATAGGCGATGGCACGGGAATCGCTAGGCTCACGCCCGACCGCGGCGCCGAGGGCGGCGCCCATGGAGGCCGGCGTTGTCCATCCTGGAGATCGATCCGTCCTACCTTCTGCACGACCCTCCCGAGCTGACCAGGCCCATCGCGTCGGCGCACTGGCGGGAGCTGAACATGCTCATCCACTCGGTGGGGCTGCTGACCGGCGACGCCGACGGCCCCGGTCCACTTCTGTCCTTGTTGCGTGCGTCGGGAAGCGTGGCCGGAACCGACCGTGTCCTGCTCTACCGGTGGGACGAGGTGGCGGGGGGGCTGCGCCTGGCTGCCGCCCAGGGGCTGGGAGACGGTCTGCCCGACGAGACGGGCGCCCGCAACGAGCAGGCCCTGGCCAGCCTGCTGCACCGCAAGCCGTTGCTGGTCTCCATGCCCGACGAGCCCTGGCTGGCGCGGGAGATGGAGATCCTGGGTGCCCGCTCCGCTCTCACCGTGCCGCTGTCATCCAAGGGGATGCCCTGGGGGGCCTTGCAGCTGCTGCGCTCGCGCCCCTTCACCCGCGAGGAAGCGGTGCTCTTCTGGCTGTTCGCCCTGATGGTGGAGGCGTTCCTTCCGGCGCTGGTCGCCGCCGCCCGCAGGCCCGAGGCGGGAGGCGCCATCGACGCGGCCACCGGCCTCCTGATCCCCAGCCACTTCCGCCGCCGCGTGGCCTGGGAGATCCAGCGCGCCGGATGGATCGCGCGCCCGCTCACCATGCTGTGCGTGGAGGTGACGGAGATGCTGCACGGCCGTCCCCGCGGCGGCTCGATGCCCTTCACCCCGCAAGCGGCCTCCCAGGTCATCCAGAAGGCCCTGGGGATCCATGCCGCGGTGACCTGCCTGGGCGGGCATCACTTCCTGGCGGTGCTCCCGGACGCCCGCAGGGAAGACGCGGCCCGGACAGCGGACGTCATCCGCGAGGGGTTCCTCCTCTGCTCGGCGGGGACCCTCCCGGTGTTCGACATCGCCGTGGGCCTGGCCACCTATCCGGACGCTGGACGTGACGAGGCGGCGCTCATCAAGGCGGCCTGCGCCGCGGGGCGCAGGACCGACGCCCGGATCAGCAGGAGCCCTCTCGCGGGCTGACCACGGGGCGGGTGCCGGAGATCGCGTGGGCCGCGTCGTCCGCGCCGGCGGGAAGAATCTCGTAGTCCCTGATCTTGTAGAGAAGCGACCGGTAGCTGACCTTCAGCAGGCGCGCCGCCTGGCGGCGGTTCCAGCCCGTGGAAGACAGGGCCCTGGCGATGGCCCGCCGCTCCGCGCTCTCCACGGCACGGCGGGCGACCTCCTTGAGGGTGGCCGGCTCGGACCGCGGCGCGAACATCGGCGGCTCGGCCTGGGCCGTCCGGGTGATGGACGAGGGCCAGGAGTTGCCCGGCGCGCGCCGGGCCAGCTCGGCCGTGATCTCCCGGTAGCCTCCCAGCAGGATGGCCCTCTTGACCAGGTTCTCCAGCTCGCGGACGTTCCCTTCGAAGACATGCGCCCGCAGCGCGGCGACGACCTCATCGTCGATGTCGGACAGGGCGGGACGGTTGTAGAGGCCCGCGTAGCGCAGCGCGAAGTGGCGGGCCAGATCCTCGATGTCGTCGGGCCTCTCGCGCAGCGGCGGGATGCGGAGGCAGACCACGCTGAGGCGGTAGAAGAGATCGCGGCGGAAGGCCCCCGTGGTCATCGCCTGATCCAGGTCCTGGTTGGTGGCCGCGATCACCCGGACGTCGGCCTTCACCGGCTCGCGCCCTCCCACGCGGCAGAACGCCCTCTCCTGCAGGACATGCAGCAGCTTCGCCTGCAGCCTGGGGCTCATCTCACCGATCTCATCGAGGAAGAGAGTCCCGCCCGCGGCCACCTCGAACTGCCCGGGCTGGGAGTCCACCGCGCCGGTGTAGGCGCCGCGGACGTGGCCGAAGAGCTCCGATTCCAGCAGCCCGTCGGGAAGGGCGGCGCAGTTGATCTGCACGAACCGGCGCGCCGCCCGCGGGGAGGCCTCGTGGATGCGGCGGGCCATCACGTCCTTGCCCACCCCGGTCTCCCCGAGCAGAAGCACCGTCTCGTCCGACGAGGCCACCTGCAGCGCGCAGCGCTCCACGAGCTTCATGGAGGGGTCGCGCGGCGCCACGACCACCAGCGCGGAGGATGGGGCGCGTCCTTGCTTGCCGCCGTCGGTGACGAGCATGCGGCGCACACTCCTATGGGTCGGAGCAAAGCCGGCAGGGGTGCTCGGCTCGTGACGCGGTGGAAATATCCGGGACGGATCGGCGAAACGCAACCGGAACACCCGGAATCGCCGCCTGGAGGGCGGCCTTCCCGAAGACGCCGCCACGGGCGGTTCCGGCCGTTGCGCTTGCACTTGTCGGACGCGTCCACATATTCTAGCTGCGCCGAACGACAACGAGGAAGGTGGGGATCCATACGATGCGGATTTTCGGAAGAGTCCCGTGGCGACTCTTGCTCGCCGTGTGTCCGCTCTTCTTGATGATGTGCGCCCTTCCGGCCGCCGCCGTCGCGGGGCCTTGGGCCGGCCGGGAGGCGGCCTCCCCCCCCTCCCCGGCCGATGAAACGGTCTACGATCGCGCCCTGGCGCTCTACCGCGACGGCAAGTTCCAGGAAGCGGCCGGCCTCCTCGAGGGTGCCCTGCCCACGGCCGGCGGCGGTCGGGCCGGTCATCTCTCTCTCCTGGGCTGGAGCCGGTTCCGGCTGAAGAAGCACGAGCAGGCGTTGTCGGCTTTTCGCGAGGCCCTCGCGCTCTCCCCTCAGGACGCCGACGCCCTGGAGGGGGTGGCGCGCAGCGCGGCGCGCCTGGGGCGCGACGCGGAGGCGCTGGACGCCCTGGTGACTCTCTCGCGGCTCCACCCTGACATCGAGATCTCCGACGTCGCCGACCAGGTGCTGGCGCGTCCCGACGCGGCGGCCGATCACCGGCTGGGCCGCGAATCGGCCCGGAGGGGGGCCGCGGGCGCGACGCTCCTGACCTCGCGGGCCCGCGGGGACTACTTCGAAGTGCGCGACGCCGCCGGCCCGTGGCGGCCGCTGTTCATCAAGGGGATCAACCTGGGAGCGGCGCTCCCCGGCAAGCACCCCAGCGAGTTCCCGCGCGACCAGGCCCTGTACGCCGACTGGCTGTCCAAGATGGCGGCGATGGGAGCCAACGCCGTGCGGCTGTACACGCTCCTGCCACCGGAGTTCTACCGGGCGCTCGCGCAGCACAACGCCACCCACCGGTCCGACCGGCGGATCTGGCTCTTGCAGGGGGTGTGGACGGAGCTTCCGGAGCAGGACGACTACGACGCGCCGGCCTTCCGCCAGGAGTTCCTGGCCGAGATCGAGCGGGTGGTGGATGCCGTGCACGGCAACATCGCCGTGGCGCACCGGCGCGGGCACGCTCACGGCTTCTACGACGCCGACGTCTCTCCCTGGATTCTCGGCTGGATCCTGGGGCGGGAGTGGGAGCCGTACTCGGTGGAGGCCTACGACGCGGCGCGCCGGCAGCCGGCCGCGTACCGCGGCTCCTACGTGATCCTGGAGGAGGGGACGCCCACCGAAGCCTGGATCGCGTCGGTCATGGACCACGCCATGCGCCACGAGACCGGGACCTACGGGACGCAGGCGCCGGTCTCCTTCACCAGCTGGCCGACGCTGGATCCGCTCCGCCATCCGACCGAGGCGACGCGGCGGGAGGAGGTCGCCATCCTGGAGAGGCTGGGGCTGCCGCAGGAGCCCGGGACGGCGCTGGAGTACGACAACGACGGCGTCAGCATCGACCTGGCCCGGATGTCCCCCACCCGGCTCGCCGGTGCCGGGCTGTTCGCCTCGTACCACGCCTATCCTTATTACCCCGATTTCATGAACGTCGATCCAGGCTACCTCGGAGCCGCCGGGCCGGGGGGGCCGAGCAGCTACTTCGGCTATCTCAGGCAGCTCAAGGCGCACCATCGCGGCGTGCCTCTGCTGATCGCCGAGCTGGGGGTCCCGACCAGCCGCGGCATCGCCCACCACCAGCCTCAGGGCTGGCACCATGGGGGCCACAACGAGAAGGAGCAGGGGGAGATCAACGCACGCCTCATGGAAGACGTCCATGCCGCCGGATGCGCCGGGGGGGTGCTCTTCGCCTGGCTCGACGAGTGGTTCAAGAAGAACTGGCTGGTGATCGCCTTCGAGGTCCCCTGGGAGAACAACAAGAACTGGCTCAACATCCTCGATCCGGAGCAGAACTACGGCCTGATGGCGTGCAAGCCGGGCAAGGACGGATGGCGGGTCGTCATCGACGGCAAGGGAGACGACTGGGCGGCCATCCCCCCGCTGGCCGCCGGAGAGGGGCCGATCCGGGGGCTGCGGGCCGCCTCCGACGAGGCCTACCTCTACCTGCGGCTGGACGTGGATCGGCTCGATTACGACGCCGCGCGCTACGTCATCGGCATCGACACTCTGGGGGCCCGCCAGGGGGACCGGCGCATGCCGCGAGGCCTGGGCCTCACCACCCCCACGGGGATGGAGTTCGTGCTGGAAATCGACGGACCGGAGGGGAGCCGCCTGCTGGCCGACACCCACTACGACCTGCACCTGAACCGGTTCCAGCGTCCGTGGCGCTCCGTCCACAACGACGACGGGCTGTTCACCGAGATGCTGGCCGAGACCAACCGCCGCCGTGTGGGGCGCGACGGGACCGTCTACCCGGCCATCACCTACAGCCGCAGCCCGCTGCGGTACGGGACGATGGACCCGGCGTCCGGCGGCTACGACGATCTGGCCGAGTGGAACGACAACGCGCAGGAGGGGTTCATCGAGCTTCGTCTGGGATGGAACGTGCTGAACGTGACCGATCCCTCCACCCGCCAGGTGCTGGACGACCCGGTGCCTCCCCGGGGAGGGGCCGGCCACACCACCACCGACGGCTTCCGCTTCTACGCGGCAGCGCATCGCCCCGGCAGTCACGAGGTCCTGGGGACGCTCCCGGCGGTGGACGGGGCCGGACGGTTCGATGCCCGCGCCGTCCCCTTCTACACCTGGCAGCCGTGGGAGGAGCCCGCCTACCACACCTATCTCAAGAAGAGCTACTTCATCCTCAAGGAACGGCTGGCGGGGCTCAGGGCGCCGGGGGAGGCGAGGCGATGAGATGGTCCGTCCGGCTCACGACGATCCTCTTGGCGGCGGCGCTGGCGGCCGCCGCCCCGCAGCTCGCGCAGGCCGTCCCCCGCGCCGGCGCCTCCTCCGAGCACGAGGCGGCCGCCGACCGGGCCTTCGCCAACGACGACTACGAGGCCGCCGAGACCGGCTACCGCCGGGCCATCGCCGCGTCGCCGGACTCCGCGCACGCGCTGTCCCGTCTGGCCCTCCTGTTGACGTGGAAGGGGCAATACGCCGAGGCCATCGCGCTCTACGAGCGCGCGCTGGCGGGCTCGCCTTCCAGCCTGGAGGTCCGCCGCGGGCTGGCCACCGCGCTGACCTGGAGCGAGGACTACCCGCGGGCCATCGCCCTGTACGAGGCGATGCTCGGGGAGCGGCCCGGTGACGAGGCGCTCACCGTGGGGCTGGCCGAAGCCCGGGCCTGGTCGGGCGACCTGCGCGGAGCCGCCCGCGTCCTGGAGCCTCTGCTGGAGCGCCAGCCCCGGCACCTGAAGGCCCTCGTGCTGCTCGGGCAGGTGCGGCTGTGGGACGGCCGGCTGGCCGGCGCCGAGGCGGCGTTCGCGCGCGCCCTGGCCGTCGATCCGGATGACGCCGCCGCACTCAACGGGATGGCCCGCGTGGAGGCGGCAAGGGGGGACTACGACGAGGCGCTGGCCCGCTACGATCGCATCCTGGCACGCGATCCGAGGAACCGGCAGGCCCTGGAAGGGCGGGCCGAGGCGCTGCACTGGCAGGGGCGCGCCCCCGAGGCGCTCTCCGCCGTCAAGCAGGCGCTGGAGCTCTACCCCGACGCCCGCGACGCGCGGCGCCTGGGCAGGGACATCGGAGGACCGCTGAGGCCGTCGCTGCAGCTGTTCGCCTCCTCGACCCAGGACTCCGACGACAACGATCTGGCGCAGTGGGGCGCCCTCTACACGCACCACCTGGGAGGACGGGGCCACGTCGGTTTCTCCTTCGCTCACGCGCAGACCGAGGCCACGCTCGGACTCGACACTCCGGTGGCTCGCCACGACACCCTCAAGGCGGTCGGAGGATGGCACGTGTCTCGCGTGGTCAGCCTGTACGGCGAGCTGGGCGGTGAGCGGATCTCCCTGGCCGCCGGGGAGCAGGGGGTGGCCAGCCTTGCCGGCGAAACGCGCGAACGGCTGGCCGGCTCGGCCACGGTGGAGCTGAACCCGGCCGCCTGGCTGACCCTGGTCGGATCGGTCTCGCAGGAAGCCCTGGTGGGAACGACCCAGGCGTTCATGAACGACGTGGGGATCCGGGCCGCCACGGCCACGGTCATCGTCCGCCCGCGTTCCTCGCTGCGGTTCAGGCTGATGGGGCAGCGGGCCTCGTTCACCGATGACGACCGCTTCGACGTCGATTCCTCCTTCACCGTCCTGGACGAGGGCGGGGAGGAGAACTCCCGGACCCTGGCCACCGCCGGCGTCACCTGGCGGGTGCCGCTGGGGCGCCCCCGGCTGCACCTGAGCTACACGGCGCGCTGGATGAGCTACGAGGAGCAGCTCGATCAGGGCTACTTCGACCCCAAGCATTACGTGTCGCACCTGGCCGGCTTCGACCTGTCCGACTCCGTCGGGCGGCGCTTCTACTGGGGCGCGGGGGCGGACGCCGGCGTGCAGGTGATCGACGGCGGCTTCGCCGGAATGGCCGACACTCACGACAACGTCCTGTCCGTCCGCCTGCTCGCCGGGTTCAACCTGGGCGAGAGCCTCGCCATCGAGGCGTATCACTCCCGCAGCGACCTGGCCGCGCAGACTGCGGCGGGATTCCGGAGCATCGAGGCGGGGCTCCGGCTGAAGCTGAGGTTCGGACCTGTCCTCGGCCCGGCGGCGCCGGGCCGCGGCACCCACGGCGGCGGAAGCGGCGCCGGCGACTGAAGGAGAGCAGCGTGAGACAGCATCGGATCGTGGTGGCCGACGATGACCCCATCGTGGTCAGGTTCCTGTCGGCGATCCTCAAGGACGAAGGGTTCGACGTGCGCACCGCCGACGACGGGGAGAAGGCGCTCCAGGCCATCCAGGAGCACCATCCCGATCTGGTGATCCTCGACCTGGTCATGCCCTACCACGACGGCTTCGAGATCTGCCAGAGAGTCAGGGCGGCGGCCGAGACGAGGCAGGTCCCGGTGATCATCCTGTCCATGAAGGAGAAGGAACAGGACGCTTTGCGGGCGTTCGAGGTGGGGGCGGACGACTTCGTGCGCAAGCCCTTCAACGCGTTGGAGCTGGTGGCGCGCGCGCGCAAGCTCATGACCGGCGGTCGCGGCTGAGGCGGCGAGGGACGGGGTGGCGCCATGAGGCGGTTCCTGCAGGGAAGCGGCCCGATGTACGAGTTCGTGCTCGCCTTGTTCTACTCGGTGGGCGCGGTGTTCGCGCTGCTGCTGGCGATCATCCTCATCGGCAAGGCGTGGAGGGAGCTGCGCGAGCGGAGCCTGCGCCGAAGGAGGCTGGTGCTGGAGCCAGGCTTCTTCCGCTACGTCGTCGGGCAGGGTCCGATCGAGAGCTTCCTGCCGAGGCCGCTGAGGCGCGGTGAGCAGATCCTGGTGGAGCAGATCTTCTTCGATCTGGGCCGGGTGGTCAAAGGCTCCGTCCACGAAAGGGCCCGGGAGGCCTTCGAGCGGCTGGGATTCGTCGATCGCGCCGTGGCCAGGCTGCGCAGCCGGCGCTGGTGGACCAGGGCCGAGGCGGCCGAGAAGCTGGGCCTGATGGGAAGCCCCAAGGCCACGGCCGCCCTGGTGCAGGCGATGCACGATCCGGCCGCCGAGGTGAGGGTGCGCGCGGCGCGCGCGCTGGGCAACATCAAGACCTCCCAGGCGCTGCGGCCGCTGGTGCGCGCGCTGGTGGATCCCGGCCGCTGGTCCGCCATCCGCGTGGCGGGAATCCTGATCGGGGCCGGCGACGACGCCGTGGAGATCCTGCTCCTCGAGTTCCCCTCCATGCCCCTGCACGCCCGGATCGCCGCGGTGGACATCTTCGGCCGGATCCGGAGCCTGAAGGCCATCCCGCTGCTGCGCGAGCTGCTCGTGAGCGACGAGGCGGACCTCCGGGCGAGGGCCGCCTTCGCCCTGGGCTCCATCGGCGACCCCAGCGCGGCCCCGGCGCTGGTGCAGTCGCTGAGCGACCGGTCGTGGGCCGTCCGCGCCATGGCGGCCAAGGCGCTGGGAAGGCTGCGCGAGGAGGCATCCATCCCGCACCTGTGCCAGGCGCTGGCCGACGTCCAGTGGTGGGTGCGCGCCAACGCCGCCGAGGCGCTCAAGAACAAGGGGGAGATCGGCATGAAGGCCCTGCTCGGCATGCTCGACGCCACCGATGCCTACGCCGCCCAGCAGGCGGTCCAGATGCTGCAGGAGTCGGGAGTGCTCGACTCGCTCGTCTCGCAGCTCGCCGCGGACACCGACCCCCAGCGGCAGCAGGCCCTGGAGGTCATGGCCAAGCTGGTGAAGCTGCGCCGCACCGACCTGCTCACCGAGATGGCGCACAACCACCCGGAGGCCACCATCAGGCAGCGGCTGGCGATCATCCTGGGACTCAGGCTGGAGAAGCAGCCGGCATGACGGCGACCACGGCGGACGTGGGGGGAGGAGCGGCATGAGAGGGTTCCTGGTCGAGGCCATCACGCTCTTCAACGAGTTCGTGCTCGTCTACTTCCTCGCCCTGACGGGCATCTACTTCTTCCTGTTCCTGGTGTCGCTGTACGAGGTGCTGAAGTTCATCAAGCGCACGTTCTTCTCCGACTACCAGCAGATCCTCCAGTCGGACATGACCTGGCCCATCAGCATCCTGGTGCCGGCTCACAACGAGGAGAAGAACATCGTCGAGACGGTGCGCTCGCTCCAGCTCGTCAACTACGGGGAGTTCGAGATCATCGTCGTCAACGACGACTCCACGGACAGCACCCTCAAGAGCCTCATCGAGGCCTTCGACCTCAGGAGGCTCGACAAGGTTTACCGGCGATCCATACCCACGCGGGCGATCCGCGGCATCTACGGCTCGCTCACCCACCAGAACCTGCTGGTGATCGACAAGGAACGGGGCGGCAAGTCCGACGCCCTCAACGCCGGCATCAACATGTCACGCTACCCGCTGTTCTGCTCCGTGGACGCGGACTCCATCATCGAGGACCACGCCCTGCTGCGCGTGGTCAAGCCCTTCATGGAGCACCCCGGCGAGATGGTGGCCGTGGGTGGGATCGTGCGGATCGCCAACGGCTGCGAGGTGCACGAGGGGCGTGTCTCCCGTATCCATCTGCCGCCCTCGGCCCTCCCCATCCTGCAAGTGGTGGAGTACCTGCGCGCCTTCCTGACCGGCCGCATCGGCTGGAGCGTGATGCGGTCCCTGCTCATCATCTCGGGCGCCTTCGGCCTCTACAAGAAGTCCGAGGTCATAGAGGTCGGGGGCTACGACTCCCAGTCCGACACCGAGGACCTGGAGTTGGTGGTCCGCCTGCACGAGAACTGCCGGCGCAAGAAGATGCCCTACCGCATCGTCTTCGTCCCCGACCCGGTCTGCTGGACGGAAGTCCCCACCACGCTCACCGTGCTGCGCAAGCAGCGCAACCGCTGGCACCGGGGGCTGCTGCAAAGCCTCTGGCTCCACAAGAAGATGCTGCTGAATCCCAGGTACGGCGTCATCGGGCTCTTCACCTTTCCCTATTTCGTCCTGTTCGAGATGTTCGGCCCGTTCATCGAGCTGGCTGGCTACGTCACCATCCCCCTGGCCTGGTACCTGGGCATCCTGAACGTCCAGTTCCTCATCCTCTTCTTCACCCTCTCCGTCCTGTGCGGGGTCTTCCTCTCCGTGGCCGCCGTGCTGCTGGAGGAGATCTCGTTCCGCCGCTATCCCCGCTGGATCGATCTGGTCCGGCTGGTGGCGTACGGGGTGCTGGAGAACTTCGGCTACCGCCAGCTCCTGAGCCTCTTCAAGGTGAAGGCCTTCTACGATTTCGTGAGGCGCCGGCGCGGCTGGGGCGAGATGAAGCGCCGCGGCTTCGTGAAGAGGGTCCCCGTCCGCGGCTGACGGGGATGGCGGCGGGACACCGGGGCGTGTGCTAGCATCTGCAAGCTTCCCGTATGAAATCCTCTCTGGCGGTGCATCCGACGGCGCGACGCGGCGCCGCTGCGCGCCTGGCGCG
>DATEEA010000104.1:0-33998 GCA_035281445.1 Candidatus Polarisedimenticolia bacterium | reverse complement strand
GGGTGCGGCCAGGCTGATCGCCTTCGACATGGGAGGCACGTCCACCGACGTCTCGCTGATCGCGGGCGAGCCCGCCACGGCCGGCTCGGCCGTGGTGGCCGGGCACCCGGTGGCGGTCCCGGCGCTGAACATCCACACGGTGGGAGCCGGGGGCGGCTCGATCGGCTGGCGCGATCCCGGCGGCGCGCTGAGGGTGGGGCCGGCCAGCGCCGGCGCCGAGCCGGGGCCTGCCTGCTACGGCAAGGGCGGCCCGGCGACGGTCACCGACGCGAACGTTCTGCTGGGACGGATCGTGCCGGAGCGGTTCCTCGACGGCAGGATGCCGCTGGACTCCGGCGCCGCGCGAGCAGCGATGGAGGAGCTCGGGGCAGGACTGCGGATGACGGCGGAGGCCGCAGCCGAAGGGATGCTGGAAGTGGCCGAGGCCACCATGGCGCGGGCGGTGAGGGTGATCTCCCTGCAGCGCGGCCACGAGCCGTCCGACTTCGCCCTGCTCGCCTTCGGCGGCGCGGGCGGCCTGCACGCCGCCGCGCTCGCCTCCTCTCTGGGGATGACCGAGGTCATCGTCCCGGCGCATCCCGGCGTCTTCTCGGCGTGGGGGATGACCGTGGCGGACATCATGAGAGACGCCTCGGCCAGCATCCTGCGTCCGGCCGCCGAGGTGCAGCCCGGCTGGCTGGCCGCGCGCAGGGAGGCGCTGGAGCGGGATCTCCTGAGCCTCCTGGCCTCCGACGGAGCTCCCCCCGGGTGCGTCCTCTTCGAGTGCCGTCTGGACCTCCGCTACGCCGGCCAGTCGTTCGAGCTGACCATCCCTCTGCCCGCGCCGGATCGTCCCCAGGCCCGCCTGGAGGCCTTCCACCACGAGCACCGCCGCCGCTACGGCTACGATCGGCCGGGTGCTCCCGTGGAGCTGGTGGCGCTGAGGGTCCGCGGCATCGGACGCACCGGAGCCACTCCGCCGGGCCGAGTGGACCCCTCCGGCCGATCGATGCATGCCGCCCAGGCCGGGAGGCGGCCGGTGCTGTGGCGCGGGCGGCGGCTGGAGGCCTCGCTCTACGACCGGTCCCGGCTGCCGGTCTCCGAGGCGTCCGCCGGCCTGCCGCACGGCGGGACGCTGCAGGGGCCGGCGCTGATCCTGGAGGGCGGGGCCACGACGTTCGTCCCCCCGGGATGGCGCGCCCGCCTGGACCCGGCGGGGCACCTCCGGCTCGCCGCGGAGCCGGCGCGGTGAGCGGCACGGACTTCGATCCCGCCCGGCTGGAGGTCTACTCCAACCTGTTCGCCTCGATCGCAGAGGAGATGGGAGCGGCGCTGCAGCGCAGCGCGCACTCCCCCAACATCAAGGAGCGGCGGGATTTCTCCTGCGCGCTGTTCGGCCGGGACGGCCGGCTGGTGGCCCAGGGGGATCACATGCCGGTGCACCTTGGCTCGATGCCCGCGTCGGTGGCCGCCATGCTGCGCGAGCTGCCGCTGCGCCCGGGCGAGATGGGCCTGCTCAACGATCCCTTCCGCGGGGGGACGCACCTGCCGGACATCACCCTCGTCTCGCCGTTTCACGTGGAGGGGGACGAGCCGGGGCGGCCGGCCTTCTATCTCGCCAGCAGGGCGCACCACAGCGACGTGGGGGGGATGTCCCCCGGCTCCATGCCGCTGGCGACGGAGATCTTCCAGGAGGGGCTGCGCATCCCGCCGGTGCGGTTCCTCAGGGGAGGAGAGCCGGATCCCGATCTGATGGCCCTGCTGCTGGCCAACGTGCGGACCCCCGGAGAGAGGGTGGGAGACCTGATGGCTCAGGTGGCCGCCAACCGGGTCGGGGAGGCCCGGCTGGGCGCGCTGATCGCGCGCCACGGCGCGGAGGAGGTGGCGGCGTACGCGGGGCAGCTGCTGTGCTACGCGGCCCGGATGATGGGCGAGTGCATCCGCGCGCTCCCCGAGGGAACCTTCCGCTTCCGCGACGCGCTCGATGACGACGGGACAGGGGCGGGCCCGGTGGAGATCGAAGCGGCCGTCTCCGTGGCGGCCGGGCGGGCCCTGGTGGACTTCACCGGATCGTCTCCCCAGGTGGCCGGACCGGTCAACGCCGTGGAGGCGATCACCAGGTCGGCGGTGCTGTACGTCTTCCGGTGTCTCATGCCTCCGGGCGCTCCCGCCAACGACGGCTGCTGGGAGCCGCTGGAGGTGATCGCTCCGGAGGGGAGCGTGGTCAACGCCCGGCCTCCGGCCTCGGTGGCGGGAGGCAACGTGGAGACCTCCCAGCGCATCGTGGACGTCCTGCTGGGGGCGCTGGCCCAGGCGGCCCCGGGGCTCATCCCCGCGGCCAGCAGCGGCACGATGAACAACCTGACCCTGGGAGGCGTGCACCCGACCACGGGCGAGCCGTTCGCCTATTACGAGACCATGGCCGGCGGGATGGGAGCGCGCCCTTCCTCCCCGGGGCTGTCCGGGGCGCACACCCACATGACCAACTCGCTGAACACACCCGTGGAGGCCCTGGAGCGTGCCCTCCCGCTGAGGATCACCCGCTACACGCTGCGCCGCGGGTCCGGGGGGGCGGGGAGGCACCGCGGCGGGGACGGGCTGGTGCGCGAGTACGAGCTGCTGGCGCCGGCCGAGGTGACCCTCCTGTCCGATCGAAGAGAGCGGCAGCCCTGGGGCCTGGCCGGCGGCTCGCCCGGAGCCGCCGGCAGGAACAGGCTCGTGCGGGCGGCAGGCGGAGAGAGCGATCTCCCCGGCAAGTTCAGGCTGCGCGCCGGGCCGGGGGACCGCCTGGTGATCGAGACGCCGGGAGGCGGAGGATGGGGGGCGCCCGGTGAGTGAAACGGCCGCGCGCGAGACGGCCCACCGCAGACTGCGCGCATCCATGGCGGCCGGCAGTCTCTACGATCTCGTCTTTGCGGCGATCAATTTGTCGGCGCCCCGGCTCGGCTCGCGGCTCCTGGAGGTCCCGCTGCCCGCCGAGCAGGTCTATCTGCGCCTCACCGGGGTCTTCCTGCTCATCCTGGCGCTGTTCTATCTGCTGCCCGTGATCCACCCGGGCCGCTATCTGGGCAACGTCTCGGTGGCCATCGTGGGGCGTTGCGCGGGAGCGCTGTTCATGGCCGCGGCGGCGCTCTGGTTCGGCCAGCCGCCGGCCTTCCTGGCGCTGGCGGCGGGGGACATCCTCTTCGCCGCGTTGCACGCTTTCTTCCTGGTCCGCGCCGAGGGAGGCAACCCGCTCCGCCACTTTCTGGGCTGAGCGGGCGCCTCCCCGGCCCGCCGGCTCAGCGGCGGCCTTCGTGCTCCCGGCCGTACCGGTGGTCGTCTTCGCCCCGGCCGTATCCTCGACCGCCGCGGGCCACGATCAGGTAGCGATCCCCGAGGCGATCCATCAGCCGCTCCACGCGGCCGAACTGGATCTCCAGGGGCCTGTAGGGGTGCAGCCAGGGGAAAGTCCTCCGCGCCTGCCGGAACGCCAGCGTCAGGCTGTCGAACTCGTCGCCGGCCATGCCCGGCCTGCGGGGGAACCGTTCCATCTCCCGATGGAACCGCCGCGCGCTCTCGGCCAGGGAATCGAGCTGCCTCAGGGCGCGCTGCTCGCGCAGAGAGAAGTGATGCCGGGTTCGCCGCGCGTCGAGCCGGAGTCTCGCGGTGGCGTCCTCCATCTCGTGTGCCAGCGCCTGGACCTGTTCGATCCTCGCCCGCTCGCCGCCGCGGTTGTCGGCAGCGGCCGGCGCGAAAGCCATGCCGGCCACCGCGATGAGAGCCGCTGTCTTGATCATGTCCCGTCCTCCTCGTGCCGCGCGGCGCCTCTGGCCGGGCCGGCCATCGCGCCCGCCTCGGGCGCCTTCAACGCTGGCGTTCGGGGGAAAAGCAACGAGCGTGCCACGCCAAGGGCCCCGCGGGGAAAGGGCTTTTCACCATGCGGCCGCCGGCGCCGCCCGCCCGGGGCAGGACAGATGTCCTCGCAGGGTGACGCGCCGGCCGGCGGCACACTTTCCGGGCCGCGTTGGGTAAGATGCAACCCATGCGTCCGGCCCGGATCGCCGCCACTCTGGCTGCTGCACCCGCCATCCTGCTCGCTGCCTGGGCCGCCGTCTCCGATCCCATGTCCTTCCGCGTCCGCACCATCGCCGACGAGGCGCTGAAGGTCCCCACCGCCTACGCGCGGCTCCAGGTCCTCACCGACACCATCGGCGCCCGGCTGGCGGGCTCCGAGGCGGAGGCCCGGGCCGTGGCGTGGGCCAGGGCCGAGTTCGAGCGCGATGGGGTTCCGGCGCGGCTGGAGCAGGTGATGGTGCCGGTGTGGGTGAGAGGGGAAGAGAGCGCGGTGCTGGAGTCCCCTTCGCGCCAGCCGCTGGTCATCCTCGGCCTGGGCGGCACGGTGGGGACGCCTCCGGATGGCGTGGCGGGGGAGGTGGTCGTGGTCTCTTCGTTCGAGGAGCTGGCCGCGATGGGGCGCGCCAAGGTGGAGGGGCGCATCGTGCTCTACGACGCCCCCTTCACGAGAACGGGCGACGAGATGCGGGACTACGGAATCGCCGTCCGCTTCCGCGGCCGCGGCGCCTCCGAAGCGGCGAAGCTGGGAGCGGCCGCCGCGCTGGTGCGCTCGGTGGCGACCTCCAGCCTGCGGTCGCCGCACACCGGCGCGCTCGGCTACGCGGCCGACGCGCCGAAGATCCCGGCCGCTGCGGTGTCCGTGGAGGACGCCATGCTGCTGCGCCGGCTGGCCGAGGCCGGCCACGCGGTGCGGGTGAGGCTGCGGCTGGGCGCGCGCACGGAGCCGGACAGGCCGGGGGCCAACGTGGTGGCCGAGCTGGCCGGGCGCGAGCGCCCTGAAGAGATCGTTCTCATCGGCGCCCATCTCGACTCGTGGGACGTGGGCACCGGCGCGATCGACGACGGCGCGGGGTGCGCGATGGTGCTGGAGACCATGCGGCTGCTGGCCTCGGGACCACGGCCGCGCCGCACCGTGCGGGCCGTCCTCTACGCCAACGAGGAGAACGGGCTGCGCGGGGGGCGCGGCTACCGCGAAGCCCACGAGGCCGAGATGGAGCGGCACGTCGCGGCGGTGGAGTCGGACTCGGGGGCTGGGAGGGCCCTCGGGTTCACCCTGAAGGCCGGCGACGGGGGGCTCGACCTGCTGCGCGACATGCTGGCGCCGGCCCTGGCTCCGCTGGGGGCGGCCCGCGTGAGGGCGGGGCAGGGAGGCGCCGACATCGGGCCGCTGCGGCGCCACGGCGTGCCGCTGCTCGGCTTGGACCTCGACACCACCCGGTACTTCGACTGGCATCATTCGATGGCCGACACACTGGACAAGGTGGATCCGGCCGAGCTGCAGCAGGCCACGGCGGTGCTGGCGGCGGCGACCTGGGTGCTGGCCGACGCCCCCCGGACGCTCCCGCGCTACCCGTCCGAGCCCGACGACCAGCGAAGGAGAAGCGCGGATCCTCCCGGCCCCCGGCGGCGATGACCGTCCGCGGCCGCGCGTGGCTGTCCCGTGTCCGCGGGCACGCCGGAAGCTCGAGGGGGGAGGGCGAAGAATCGGAGGATGGGGAGCGCCGCGCCGCAGCGTCGGCCGGCGAGCCGCCGGTCACTCCCCCAGGATCTGGACGTTGAGCCTGCGGGCGCGCGGTCCGTCCATCTCGATCAGAAAGAGGCTCTGCCAGGTCCCCAGGCAGAGCGCCCCCTCGGCCACCGGGAGGCTGATGGAGTGGCCCAGCAGGATGGAGGTGAGGTGGGCCTGCGCGTTGTCGTCCACGCAGTCGTGGCGGAACCGGGCCTCGCGCGCCAGGGGCGACAGCAGCCCCGCGGCCAGCCGGCGGATGTCCTCCTTGAGCCCTTCCTCGTCCTCGTTCACGGCCAGGCCGCAGGTGGTGTGGGGCACGGAGATCAGGGCCATGCCCGCGGCGATGCCCGAGGCGCCCAGCAGCCGGGCCACAGGGTCGGTGACGTTCTCCACGGTGACCTTGCCCGAGGTCCGGACCTCGGAAGAGCCATGATAGATTCTCATCCGTGGCGATTGTAGCGCATCGTTCCCGCTTTCCCCGGAGGGCCGCGGCGTGCGCATCCTGGTGACCGGAGGGGCCGGCTACGTCGGCTCCCACGTGGCCGCGGCGCTGGCGGCGGCCGGACACGGCGTGGTGGTCCTGGACGACCTCAGCGAGGGCCACCGCGGCGCGCTGGAGGGATTCGGAGCGTCCCTGGTGGTGGGCGACATCGCCGACCCCGCCGTGCTGGACGCCTGCCTCGAGCAGGGGCCGGTGGACGGGGTGGTGCACATGGCCGCATCCTGCCTGGTGGGCGAGTCGATGGAGCGGCCCTCCCGGTACTTCGACAACAACGTCGAGCGCTCCTTGCGCCTCCTGGATCACCTGGCCGGGCGCGGTGTGAAGAGGGTGGTCTTCTCCTCCACGGCGGCGGTGTACGGCGAGCCCGATCCGCGGCGCGGCCAGGGTCTCGACGAGGATCACCCCTGCGAGCCGACCAACGTGTACGGGGAGAGCAAGCTGATGGTGGAGCGCGCCCTGGACTGGCTCTGCCGCCGCGCCGGTTTCGGAGCCGTGGCGTTGCGCTACTTCAACGCCGCGGGGGCCGATCCCCGCAGCGCCATGGGCGAGGACCACGATCCGGAGACGCACCTGGTGCCCCTGGTCTGCCGCGCGGCGCTGGATGGCTCGCCGGTGACGATCCTGGGCCGCGACTACCCGACCCCGGACGGCACCTGCCTGCGCGACTACGTGCACGTGGCGGACCTGGCGTCGGCGCACCTGCTGGCGCTGGAGGCGCTCCGCCGTGGCGCCTCGGAGGGGAGGCTTGCCGTCTACAATCTGGGAGCGCAGCAGGCGGTGTCCGTGCTGGAGGTGGTGGAGGCGGCGCGCCGGATCACCGCCCGGCCCATCGCCGTCAGGGACGGCCCCCGGCGCGCCGGCGACCCCGCGGTGCTGCGGGCCTCCTCCACCCGCATCCGGCGGGAGCTGGGATGGAAGCCGGCCATGTCCGATCTGGAGTCCATCCTCCGCACCGCCTGGAGGTGGCACGCGGCGCGCCCGCGGGGGTTCGACGGCCCCCCGCCGCCTTGACTTGCCTCCGGGGCAACGCAATAATCCTCAACGTTTTACGGGCCGATGCGGCCAAGCCAGGCCTTCCGCTACCAGAGAGAAACCCTATAATGGGCGAGCAGTTCTTCTCGGCGATAAGGCACGTCGGCAGGGCGACGGCGCTGGCGGGTGACACCATCCGCTTCACGTTCACTCCCCCGTTCGGCTTCGACCTGCTGATGGCCCAGCTCCATCACCTCGGCGTCCGGTCCTTGTCCATCACCAACATCACCGCGCTGTTCACCGGCATGGTGCTGGCGCTCCAGACGGCGCACACGCTGGGCATCTACGGCGCGAAGCTGCTGATCGGTGACGCGGTGAGCATCTCCATCGTGAGGGAGCTGGGACCGGTGCTCACGTCGCTCCTGGTGGCGGGGAGGGTCGGGGCCGGCATCACCGCCGAGATCGGCTCGATGGCCGTGACCGAGCAGGTGGACGCCATCCGCGCGCTGGGCGCCAGTCCGATCAAGAAGCTGGTGGTGCCCAAGGTCCTGGCCACCTTGATCATGCTGCCGGCGCTGACCATCCTGGCCGATTTCATCGGGATCTTCGGCGGCCTGATCATCAGCGTGAAGGAGCTGAACCAGACGAGCCACTATTACATCCAGCACGTGGTGACGGCGCTGACCTTCGACGACGTGTTCAGCGGCATCGGCAAGACGGTGTTCTTCGCCGGGTTCATCTCGATCGTGGGGTGCTACAACGGACTGCACGCCACGGGAGGGGCCGACGGCGTGGGCCGGGCCACCACCACCACGGTGGTGGTGGCTTCGATCCTGATCCTGATCTCGAACTTCTTCCTGACCAAGCTGTTCATGCTCTTCTGAGACTCGTCGTGGATGACTTCATCGTCTACAGGAACGTGGAGAAGTCCTTCGGGCGCAAGGAGGTCCTTCGTGGCGTCAATCTCGCCATCGGCAGGGGCGAGACGGTGGTGATCCTGGGGGGGAGCGGGTCGGGCAAGTCGGTGCTGATCCGCCACACGATCGGCCTGCACCGGCCCGACGCGGGGGAGGTCTTCGTGGACGGCACGGAAATCAGCGGGTTCTCGGAGGACGACCTGATGCCGGTGCGCCGCAAGATCGGCATGCTGTTCCAGGGAGGGGCGTTGTTCGACTCCATGGACGTGTTCGAGAACGTGGCCTACGCGCTGCGCGAGCACACCGAGATGGACGAGGATGCCATCGCCGCGCGGGTGCGCGAGGTGCTGGGCCTGGTGGAGCTCGACGCGGGGGTGGAATCGCTGACGCCGGCGGATCTGTCGGGAGGGATGCGCAAGCGCGTGGCCCTGGCGCGGGCCATCGCCCTGTCCCCCCAGGGCATCCTGTATGACGAGCCGACCACCGGCCTGGATCCCATCACCGCCGACGCCATCAACCATCTGATCCGAGGCCTGCAGTCGGCGCTCAACGTCACCTCGGTGGTGGTCACCCACGACATCCCGAGCGCGTTCAAGGTGGCCGACAGGATCGCCTTCCTCCACGACGGCCGGATGGACTTCGTGGGAGACCTGGATCAAGCGCGCACGACGTCCAACCCCAGGCTGCGGCAGTTCCTGACCATCGGACACGTGGCGGGACTGGCATGAGGAAGACCTTCGGGCGCGACCTGACCGTCGGCATCGTGGTGCTGTTGGCCGCGTTCATCTTCACCATCGGCATCTTTTCCATCGGGAGCGAGCAGCGGATCTGGGTGCGCAAAGTGGAGTACCGCATCCAGGTGCCGGATGCCAACGGCCTGCAAGGGGGCTCCCCGGTGCGGCTGGCCGGCGTGCAGGTGGGCACGGTGACCGCGGTGCACTTCTCCTCCGATCCGAACAACACCAAGATCGAGGTCGATCTGGCCGTGGACCAGGCCCACCAGCACCGGATCCGCGAGGACACCGTGGCCAACGTGAAGATCCTGACCTTGCTGGGCGGCGAGAAGTACGTGGAGCTCACGCCGGGGGATCCCGCCCGTCCGGTCCTGCCTCCGGGATCCTATCTGCCCGTGCCCGAGACCTTCGGCATGGAGCAGCTCGGGGAGCTGTCGGCCAGCTTGGCCGACGACATCACCAGCATCTCCAACAACGTGAGGATCATCCTGGAGAAGGTGCAGAGCCAGGAGGGGGTGGTCGGGCGCATGCTGCTGGACCCCAACTTCGGGGCGCAGACCTTCGCCGACGTGGCCGAGTCCGCGGCCATCGCCCGGCGGGCCATGGAGGACATCGACCGGGGGCGCGGACTGGTGGGCCGCGCTCTGAGGGACGACGAGCTGGCGCGCGACACGTTCGACTCCATCCATGCCTCGCTGCAGCGCATGGAGACGCTCCTGGAGAAGGCGTCCAGGGAGGACAGCCCGGTGAGCCAGCTCGTCGATCCCAACGGCAAGGTGGCCGGCGCGCTCGAGGACCTGCAGCAGGCGGCGGCCGACGTGCAGGACTTCACGGCGCAGGTCAAGGACGGCCGCGGGCTGATGGGCCGGCTGATCAACGACGAGCAGTACGCCGAGGAGGTCCTCGCGAACATCCGGAAAGTGTCCCAGGATCTGTCGGCCATCACCTCCAAGCTCAACCAGGGGGACGGCACGCTGGGAGGCCTGATCAACGACCCCGAGCTCCACGAGGATCTCAAGAACGTCGTTCGAGGCGTCAAGAAGAGCCGCGTCCTCTCGTGGTTCATCCGCCGCTCCCGGGAGAAGGGGGAGGAGGCTGAGCGCAAGGAGGAAGAGGAGCGGCGCAAACGGGAACCGGAGGGATCCGGGGGGCCGGGAAGCCCCCAGGGGGCACGCTGAGTGGACGGCAACGGGCTCAAGGCCAGGATCCGCGATCGCAAGGCGCGGGTGGGCATCATCGGCATGGGATATGTCGGGCTGCCGCTGGCGGTGGAGTTCGCGCGGGCAGGCTTCACGGTCGACGGCATCGACCTGGATCCCCGCAAGGTCAAGGCCATCAACGGGGGCCGCTCCTACATCTCCGACGTGTCCGGAGGCGAGGTGCGCGAGCTGGTGTCGGGGGGGCGGCTCTCGGCGACCTCCGGCTTCGAGGTGCTGCGCCGGACGGATTGCGCCATCATCTGCGTCCCCACGCCGCTGAGGAAGACCCGCGACCCCGACATCTCCTACATCGTCTCGGCCCTGGAAGAGGTCGCCCAGCGTCTGCACAAGGGGATGCTGGTGATCCTGGAGAGCACCACCTACCCGGGGACCACCGAGGAGATCATGCTCCCCCGGCTTGCCGAGACCGGACTCCGGCCGGGCAAGGACTTCTACCTGGCGTTCTCGCCCGAGCGTGTCGACCCGGGCAATCGCTCCTGGCACACCAAGAACACCCCCAAGGTGGTCGGAGGGATCACCTCCGCCTGCGGGCAGATGGCGTCGCTCCTGTACAGCCAGGCGGTGGAGCGCGTTGTGCCGGTGTCGTGCGCGCGGGCCGCGGAGATGATCAAGCTGCTGGAGAACACCTTCCGCAGCGTGAACATCGCCCTGGTGAACGAGATCGCCCTCATCTGCGACCGCCTGGGGCTCGAAGTCTGGGAGATCATCGACGGGGCGGCCACCAAGCCGTTCGGGTTCATGCCCTTCTACCCCGGCCCCGGGCTGGGTGGGCACTGCATCCCCATCGATCCGCACTACCTGTCGTGGAAGCTGCGCACCCTGGACTACCAGGCGCGCTTCATCGAGCTGGCCGCGGAGATCAACGGCGGGATGCCGCACCACGTTCTGTCGAAGGTCGTGGACACCCTGAACCGCCAGCGCAAGGCGGTGTCCGGCTCGAGGGTGCTGGTGCTGGGCGTGGCCTACAAGCGCGACACGTCCGACACCAGGGAGTCGCCTTCCCTCGACGTCATGAAGCTCCTGCGGGAACGGGGCGCCCGGGTGGACTATCATGACCCCTTCGTCCCCACGCTGCCGGCCGGCTCCGCGGGCCCCGGGCCCGCGAGGCGGTCCGTGCCGCTCACCGCGTCCAGGCTGCGGGGGTACGATTGCGCGATCATCGTGACCGACCACAGCGGGATCGACTACCAGGCCGTGGTGGACCACTCCAAGGCGGTGGTGGACACCCGCAACGCGACCCGCGGAGTGCGCCGGGGACGCAACAAGGTGACGAAGCTCTGATGGGAACCATCCTGGTGACCGGGGCCGCCGGGTTCATCGGATCGCATCTGACCGGGCGCCTGCTCGGCCGCGGCGATCGTGTCGTCGCGCTGGACAACTTCGACTCCTTCTACGACCCGGGGATCAAGCGGCGCAACCTCTCCGCCGCCGCCGCCGGCGCAGGGGAGAGGTTCACGCTGGTGGAAGGGGACCTGCGCGACCGAGCCACGCTGGAGGCGCTGTTCCAGGCGCACAGGCCGGACGCCGTGGTCCACCTTGCCGCGCGTGCTGGCGTGCGCCCCTCCATCGAAGATCCGCTTCTCTACGACGACGTCAACGTGAAGGGGACGGCTCTGCTGCTGGAGGCCTGCCGGCGGCACGGGACCGGCAAGATGGTCTTCGGCTCCTCGTCCTCGGTGTACGGGGACACCACCGCCGTGCCCTTCTCCGAAGACGCCAGGGTGGACCGCCCGGTCTCTCCCTACGCCGCGACCAAGGCCGCCAACGAGCTGCAGTGCCATGCCTACCACCACCTGTTCGGGCTCGACGTCTTCTGCCTGAGGTTCTTCACCGTCTACGGGCCGAGACAGCGGCCCGAGATGGCCATCCACAAGTTCGCCCGGCTCATGATGCAGGGCAGGCCGGTGCCCCGCTTCGGGGACGGCGCCACCGAGCGGGACTACACCTACATCGACGACATCATGGACGGCGTGATCAAGGCGCTGGACCGCGTGAAGGGCTACCGCATCTACAACCTGGGCGAGTCCAAGAGCGTCCCCCTGGCCTACCTGATCGAGCTCCTCCAGAAGGAGCTGGGAGTGAGGGCGATCATCGAGCCCCTCCCCAACCAGCCCGGCGACGTGAGGATGACCTGCGCCGACATCTCCCGGGCCCGCGCCGAGCTCGGCTACGACCCGGGCGTGCCCATCGAGGAAGGGATCCGGCGCTTCGCGGCATGGCTGAAGGCGGAGGGCGCCGCCGCGTGAGATTGTCGGTGGTCATGCCGGTCTACAACGAGAAAGCGTTCGTCAAGGGGATCATCGAGAAGGTGCTCTCCGTCCATCTTCCGGGCATCGAACGGGAGCTGATCGTCGTCAACGACTGCTCCAAGGACGGCACGAGGGAGGTCCTGGAGTCGCTCGATCTGCCCGGGGTGCGAGTCTTCCACCACGAGCAGAATCGCGGGAAGGGGGCGGCGCTGAGGACCGGCTTCGCCCAGGCCACCGGCGACATCATCCTGGTTCAGGACGCCGACATGGAGTACAACCCCGAGGAGTATCCGGTGCTGCTCAAGCCCATCCTCGACGGGCACGCCGACGTGGTGTACGGCTCCCGGTTCCTGAGCGGGCCGCACCGGGTGCACCTCTTCTGGCACATGGTGGGCAACAAGATCCTGACCCTCCTTTCCAACATGATGTCCAACCTGAACCTGACCGACATGGAGACCTGCTACAAGGTGTTCCGGCGGGATGTCCTGCGCGGCATCACTTTGCGGTCCGACCGGTTCGGCTTCGAGCCCGAGTTCACTCTGAAGGTGGCCCGGGGAGGGTGGAGGGTGTACGAGGTCCCGATCTCCTACCACGGGCGCGACTACGCCGAGGGCAAGAAGATCGGCTGGAAGGACGGCGTGAGCGCCGTCTACACCATCATCAAGTACCGACTCATGGACTGAGAGGCGCATGAACATAGCGGTGATAGGGACGGGGTACGTCGGGCTGGTCACGGGGGCCTGCTTCGCCGAGCTGGGGGTCAGCGTGACCTGCATCGACAACGACGAGCGGAAGATCGCCCGCCTCAACGAGGGCGTGCTTCCGATCTACGAGCCGGGGCTCGAGGAGATGGTCCATAAGAACGTGCGGCAGGGACGCCTCTCCTTCACCACCGATCTGGCGCAAGGGGTGGGACGATCGCTGGTGGTGCTCATCGCCGTGGGCACTCCTCCCGACGCGGAGGGCAACGCCGACCTCACCTTCGTCAAGCAGGTGGCCGCCGGGATCGGGAAGCTGCTCCGCGAGTACAAGGTGATCGTCACCAAGAGCACGGTGCCCATGGGGACGGGCGCGCTGATCCGGAGGATCATCGAGGAGAACCGGCCTTCGCCGGCACCGTTCAGCGTCGCCTCCAATCCCGAGTTCCTGCGGGAAGGGTCGGCGGTGGAGGACTTCATGCGGCCCAACCGCGTGGTGGTGGGCACCGAGGACTCCCAGGCGGCGGCCATCCTCAAGGACCTGTACCGTCCCCTCTACCTGATCGAGACGCCGTTCGTGGTCACCGACGTGGTCACCGCGGAGATGATCAAGTACGCCTCCAACGCCTTCCTGGCGACCAAGATCTCCTTCATCAACGAGATGGCCAACCTCTGCGACCGGCTGGGGGCCGACGTGCACGACGTGGCCAAGGCCATGGGGCTGGACAACCGCATCGGCAGGAAGTTCCTGCACCCCGGGCCGGGGTACGGCGGATCGTGCTTCCCCAAGGACACTTCCGCCGTCCTGGCGATTGCACGGGCCGCAGGCTACAACCTGAAGGTGGTGGAGGCCGTGATCGCGGTCAACGACCGCCAGCCGGCGCACATGCTGGAGAAGGTGCGTCAGGTGATCCCCGATGGCCGGGGCCGGACGGCGGCCGTGCTGGGCTTGTCGTTCAAGCCGAACACGGACGACATCCGCGAGTCGCCGGCCATCAAGGTGATCGAAGGGCTCCAGGAGATGGGGCTGAAGGTGAAGGCGTACGACCCCATCGCCATGGACAACGCCCGTCCGGTGCTGCCCGCGGTCGCTTTCTGCGACGACGAGTACTCCACCGTCGAGGGGGCCGACCTGCTGGTCCTGGCCACGGAGTGGAACCAGTTCCGCGCCCTGGATCTCAAGCGGGTGCGGGGGCTCATGAAGAGCCCGGTGGTGGTCGATCTGCGAAACATCTACGAGCCGGAGGACATGGCCCGGCTCGGCTTCACCTACCGCTGCGTGGGACGTCCCGTCGTGTCATCGACCTGAGGAGAGCAGCATGGCCCTTCACCTGGTCACCGGCGGCGCCGGCTTCATCGGTTCTCATCTCACGGAGAGGCTGCTCTCGGAGGGGCATGATGTCAGGGTGCTGGATGACTTCTCCACGGGACGCCGGGAGAACCTGGAGTTCGTCCCGGGCTCGGATCGCTGGGGGCGGCTGGAGGTGGTCCCGGGGGACATCACCGATCCGGATCTGGCGCGCAGGGCGGTGCGCGGCGTGGAGGTCGTCTTCCACCAGGCGGCCATCCCCTCGGTGCCTCGATCGGTCGCCGATCCCGCGGCCAGCAACCACGCCAACGTCACGGGAACGATGAACCTGCTGGTCGCTTCGCGCGACGCAGGGGTCAGGCGGTTCGTCTACGCGTCGTCGTCGTCGGTGTACGGCGACAGCCCCGTGCTCCCCAAGGTGGAGACGATGCCGCCCGATCCGCTCTCGCCCTACGCCATCTCCAAGCTGGCGGCCGAGCAGTACGCCAGGGCCTTCCACCGGCTCTACGGACTGCCCACCATCGGGCTGCGCTACTTCAACGTCTTCGGCCCCAGGCAGGACCCCACCTCGGAGTACGCAGCCGTGGTGCCCAACGTCATCATGGCGGTGGCTCGTGGAGGCCGGCCCACTCTCTACGGGGACGGCCTGCAGACGCGGGACTTCACCTACGTCAGCAACGCCGTGGACGCCAACCTGCTGGCGGCGTCCTGTGCGCAGGAAGCGTTCGGCCACTCCTTCAACGTCGCCTGCGGCCGCAGCGTCAGCCTGCTGGAGCTGGTCGGCCTGGTGAACGGGCTGCTCGGCAGCGACCAGCAGCCGCTGCACACCGACCCCCGCCCCGGCGACGTCAAGCACTCGCTCGCCGACATCTCGGCCGCGCGGTCCAGGCTGGGCTACAACCCTTCGGTCTCTCTGGAAGAGGGTCTGGCCCGGGCCGCCGACTGGTTCCGCAAGACGATCTGATCCATGCGGCGGGCGGAGGCCACCCTCCAGGTCGTGCTGGACATGATCCTGGAGGGGCTGCTCATCGCCCTGCTGGTGTTCACGCCCTTCGCCTTCGGCACCGTCCACACCTGGGCGGTGTCGCTGGCGCAGGGCGCCCTGGCCGCTCTGTTCGGGCTGTGGCTGTGCAGGGTGATCTGGACGCGGCCGCCGTCCCGGCCGGCCCAGGTCCCTTCCACGGACGAGGGGATGGTCTCGCTGGCCGGCTATCCCTTCCGGCGCACCAGGATGGGCGCTCCAGCGGCGCTGTTCGCCGGGCTGGCGGCGCTGCAGCTCGTCCCTCTGCCCCCGGCCGTGCTGCGCGCCCTTTCGCCCGCGACCGCCGAGCTCTACGAGCGATCGCTGCCCGGATACTCCCAAGGGGAGGCGATCGATTTCGGGCGATGGGAGCCGTGGCTCACCGGCGCCGACACCGGGACCGCGGCGCGGCTGGCGCAGGCCGCGGAGCCGATTCCGGTGGAGCCCCGGCTGGTCTGGCCGGCCTCCCTGCCGCTGTCGCTCTACCCTCACGAGACCGCAGGCCGCCTGATCATGCTGCTGGCTCTGTGCATGGCCTTCGCCGTCGTGGCCAACGCCTTGCGCGAGCCGAGACAGGTCGAGCGCGTGGGCTGGGTCGTGGTGCTGGCCGGGCTGGCCATGAGCGTGCTGGGCATGGTGCAGCAGCTCCAGTGGAACGGCCGTCTGTACGGCATCTACCCCGTGCCCGACGGCGCCTCTCCCTTCGGTCCCTTCTTCAACCACAATCACTTCGCGGCCTATCTGGAGATGGCCCTCCCCCTGGCCCTGGGGCTGTTCGCCGGATGCCTGGCCAGGCTGGCGCCCGCAGGCTTCGCGGCGGACCGGGAAGCGCGGGAGGGGGCGGCCGTCGCGGGCCCGGCCGCCCGCTGGAAGGCGGCCCTGGCGCGCCACGGAGCCGAAGCCGTCGCGCGGCTGGGCCTGAGCGGGTTCGCCTTCCTGGTGATGCTGACCGCCCTGGTGGCCGCAGGGTCGCGCGGCGCCATCCTTTCGCTGGCGGGGGCCACGCTGGTGTACGGAGCGCTGCTGGCGGGCCGCGGGCGGATCGGACGCACCGAGGCCGCGGCCGGCGCCTGCCTGCTGGCCGCGGCCGCGATCATCCTTGCGGCCGTGGTCCCCGACCACGCCGGCAGGATGGCGCGCAAGCTGGAAGCGGTCGCCGAGTTCGAGACCGAGCCCTCCCTGGCCGCGCGACTCGTGGGCTGGAAGGCCACCCTGGCCATCGCCGCCGACTTCCCCGTGCTCGGCGCCGGGCTCGGCACCTTCGCCGACGCGTGGCTCCGGCACTATCCTGCGGGCACGGCCAACGTCTGGAAGGAAGCGCACAACGACTATCTCCAGATCGCCGCCGAGACCGGCATGGCAGGGGCGCTTCTGGTGGCCTGGGGCCTCGCCGTGTTCCTCGGCCGGCACGTTCTGCGTCCGGGCCGTGGAGGACGCAGCCATCTCGGCCACGGCATGGCCGTCGGCGTGCTGTCCATCCTGCTGCATTCGGCGGTGGACTTCAGCCTCCAGGTGGGCGCCATCGCGCTGCTGTTCACCGTCCTGTCGGCCTTCCTGGCCGGCGGCGCGGTCGACGCGGAGGGAGCGTGAGGGCTTTCGTGACGGGTGCGGCGAACGCCTCCGGAGCGGCGAGCCTGCTCGACACGCGCCACTTCAAGGCGGCGGCGACCGTCCTGGTCATCGGGGCGACGGCGCTGGCCGGCGCGGCGCTGGCCCACCGCGCCGTCTCCTACCAGCGCGGGGTGAGGGGTGCCGCCCTGTTCGGCGAAGGGGACCCCGCCACCGCCTACCCCTACCTGGTCAACGCCGCCCGCGCGTCGCTTCTCGGCCGTCTCAACGCGTCCCCCTGCCGGGACCTCGCGGAGCTTGCCGTCTGGTCGCTCGACGACGCGCGCTTCCGCCGCTACCACCCGCAGCTGCCGCCCGCCGCGGCGGCGAAGCTGGCCTTCCACTGCTATGCCGCCGCGCTGGTGCGCCGTCCGGTCTCCACCGGGGCCATGGCCGGGATGGCGGATCTGTTCCGGCGCGCGGCCCTGATCCGGTCCGGGCCGCCGGTCCCCACCCTGGCCGACGTGGCGCCGCCGGACGGTCCGCCCGCCCCCCCCGAGCCGGCCCCGGAGAGCCGGCTGGTGACCGCGGCCTACCTGAAGGCCATCGAGATGGAGCCGTCGAACTACTTCTGGTACGCGTACCTGGCCGACCACCACCGCGAGCAGGGCCGGCGGGCCGAAGCGCTGCCTCTGTACGCCAAGGCCATCGAGCTGATGCCCGACCTGAGCTGGCACTACTACCTTGCGGGGACGGGGCCGCTGCCGGAGGATCTCTTCCGCACGGTGAAGAGCGGCCTGGAGGCCGCCTTGCAGCGCACCCGGGTCGCGCGGCCCGACAAGATCGAGGCCGGCCTGGCCAGCGTCTTCGAGCGGCAGCGGGACTTCGACAACGCCCTGCTCCACTACAGGCGCGCCATCGAGTCGGCCCCCGATCCATCCCGCCACCTCTTTCAGACAGGATCGCTCCTCACCTCCCTGGGGCGGCGGGACGAGGCGCTGGAGTACCTGCAGCGCGCCCTGGCCCGAGGGGGGCTCAACATGCGACAGGAGGTGTCGGCGCTGATCCTGGTAGGGCGGATGCTCCTGGACAAGGGGAGGGCCAGGGAGGCCGTCGAGGCGCTCTCGCGCGCCCGCACTCTCGATCCGACTTCCTACGCCGCCCGGCTCGATCTGGGAAGGGCCAGCCAGGCGCTGGGAGACCCGGACCGCGCGGAAGCCGAGTTGCGGCACGCCGTGTCGCTCGATCCCACCTCGGCCCAGGCCTACACGCTTCTGATCGCGCTGCACAGGCAGCGCGGACAGGCGGCCAGGGCCATCCCTCTGGCCCGGCGCCTGGTGGAGATGTACCCGGAGGACGAGAAGGCGCGGGCCCAGCTGGAGGCGCTGTACCGGGAGATGGGCTCGTCGCCGGCGGGCCCGGAAGACGGCCCCGATCCGAGTCGCAAGGAATGAAGGAGACGACGAGCATGGCGCGCATCGACGCCTATCATGTGATCCTGGCGGGAGGTTCCGGGACGCGGTTCTGGCCGGTCAGCCGGCGGGACAGGCCCAAGCAGCTCCTGCCGCTGGCCGGCGAGCGTCCCCTGGCGGCTCAGGCCTACGACCGGGCCGCGGCGATGTCCGGTCCCGATCGGGTGTTCGTCTGCGCCGGGAGGGAGCACGTCCCCGGCGTCATGGCGGCCGTCCCCGGACTCTCCCAGGACCGGATCATCGCCGAGCCGCGCGGACGCAACACCGCGCCGAGCGTGGCGCTGTCGGCGTTGTGGATCGCCCGCCGCGATCCCTCGGCTGTGCTGATCGTGGCCCCGGCCGATCATGTCTACCGGGATCCGGGCTCCCTGGAGCGGGCGCTGGAGCGGGCGGTCGCGGCCGCCCGGGGCTCCGGCGCCCTGGTGACCGTGGGGATCACGCCCACCCGGCCCGAGACCGGTTACGGCTACATCAGGGCGGGTGGGCAGGCGCAGGGTGCGCCGGAGGGGGTTCTGCGCGCGGAGCGCTTCGTGGAGAAGCCGGACGAGGCAGCCGCGCGGCGGTACCTGGACGAGCGGATCTATCTCTGGAACAGCGGGCTGTTCGTGTGGACCGCGCGGTCCATCCTGGACGCGTTGGCCGCCTGCGCCCCCGACGTGTGGGAGGCGATCCAGCCGATCCGGGCCGCGCTGGGCGGTCCGGAGGAGCGCCGGGTCATCGAGGAGGCGTTCGCCAGGGTGCCCTCGATCTCCATCGACTACGCCGTGCTGGAACGGGCTCCGGACGTCCTGGTCGTCCCGGCGGATCCGGGGTGGGACGACGTCGGGTCCTGGGACGCGGTGGCGGCCATGGACGGCGGGGACGAGGCGGGCAACACGGTGCGGGGGGACGCCGGCGCCATCCTGCTCCAGGGGGCGAGCGACTGCTTCGTCCAGGCGGACGGCGGCCGCGCCGTCGCCCTGGTGGGGGTGAAGGAGCTGATCGTCGTGGACGCGGGGGACGCCCTGCTCATCTGCCGCAAGGGGGATTCCCAGCAGGTCAGACGGATCGTGGACATGCTGCGTGCGCGCGGCCGGGAGGACCTGGTCTAGGCCCGGCTTGCCCGCCCCGTGCCCTCACGGTACCTTGAGGCGCATGGCAGGCCCCGGCGGCGCCGTCTCCATCCTCTTCCTCTGCGACTTCAACGCGCACGGCGGGACCCAGACCCACGTGCTGAGCCTGCTCCGGCGCCTGGATCGACGCCGCTTCCGTCCCGCCCTGGCCGCGCTCACCCTGGAGGCGGGGCTGGCGGCCAAGCTGCGGCCGCTGGACGTGGAAGTGATCGATCTTGCCCTGCGCGGCGCGGCCAGGCCCGCCACGTGGGCCGCGGCGGTCCGGCTGGCCGGGCGGGCGCGATCGGGGAGGGTCGATCTGCTCCATGGATTCCTGTTCCAGGGGAACATCCTGACCGCGGCCGTCTCCATCCTCAGCGGCGTGGCCTGCCTCACCAGCGTGCGCAACCTCGATCTGTGGAAGAAGCGGCGCCACAGGGTGCTGAGCGCCCTGGCCCACAGGCGCGCCGTGCGGGTGATCTTCAACGCGGAGTCGGTCCGGGATCGGACCGTGAGGCGGGAGCGGATCCCCCCGGAGCGCGCCGTGGTGATCCCGAACGGAGTGGAGGATCCCCTCGGTCCGGGGGAGCGCACCGATCGGCCGCCCGCCGCCGGGGCCCGCCTCACCGTGGTCTGCGTCGCCTCCCTGCGCGAGAAGAAGGGCCACGCCGATCTGCTGGAGGCCTTCTGCGCCGTGGCGCCCCGCTTCCCGGGGGTCCGGCTGCTGCTGGTGGGGGAGGGACCGCTGCGCCCGAAGCTGGAGGCGGACATCCGGGCGCGCGGGCTGGCAGGCACGGTGGCGCTGGCCGGGTACCGGCCGGATCCGTTCGGCGTGCCGGGTGGCGCCGATCTCTTCGTGCTCCCCTCACTGGAGGAAGGCATGCCCAACGCGCTGCTGGAGGCGATGGCCTTGGGGCTCCCCTGCGTGGCCACCGCCGCCGGGGGGACCGGCGAGGCGCTCCGCGACGGGCGCGAGGGGTTCCTGGTGCCGCCCCGGTCGCCGGCCGATCTGGCCGCGGCCATCGAGCGGCTCCTGGCCGACCAGGCCCTCCGGCGGCGTCTGGGGGAGGCGGCCCGGCGCCGCTACCAGGAGGCGTTCGGCGTGGCGCGCATGATCGAGGCCTACGGCCGGCTGTACGAGGAGGTGGCGCGCGGGGCCCTTCCCCAGGCCCAGGGAGCGGGTGCTCTCCGGTGAAGAGTCTCCCTCAGAGGCGCGCAGCCTGCTCCAGGCTGGCCGAGCGCCACTACCCGAAGGCCTCGCGGCGCGATCAGCGTCTCCGCATGGCGGTGCTGTCGCGGCTCGGCCCGCAAGCGGCGCTGCTCGACGCCGGGTGCGGGCCCTGGCTGGGGCACGCCCGGATGCACGCGGGGGAGTGCCGCCTGGCGGTGGGGATGGATCGCGAGCCGCTCCGTCCGGAGGCGAGGGCGTCGGGCGCCCGGGCCGTGCGCGGCGATCTCGCCGCGCCGCCGTTCGCCGGCCGGTCGTTCGACGTGATCGTGATGCGGTCGGTGATGGAGCACCTGGCCGATCCGGAGGAAGTGCTGCGGCGGATGGCCGGGATGCTGCGCCCGGGAGGGGTCATCGTGGCGCTGGCGCCCAGCCGCTGGTACTACGCCTCGCTGGTCGGCCGGGCCATGCCCGAGGCCATCGCCCGCCGGATCCTGAGATTCGTCTTCGGCGAGACGGTCTACGACAACTTCCCCACCTACTACCGCGCCAACACGCCGCGTGCGGTGGCGCGGCTCGCCCGCGCCGCGGGGCTGGAGATGTCCGAGGCGGCGGTCTGCCCGCATCCTCCGGACTACCTCAAGTTCTCACCGCTGCTGTTCCGGCTCGGGATCGCCTACGACCGGGCTGCCGGCGCCTGGAGCGCCACCCATGTCCTGCAAGCGTCCTTCCTGTACGTCCTGAGAAAGCCTTGAGGCCGAAGAGGGTCGCCCTGGTGGTGGGACAGCTCCACTCCGGCGGGGCCGAGCGGCAGCTCTACGAGCTGGCCACGCGGCTGGACCGCGGCCGGTTCGAGCCGTTCGTGGCGTGTCTTTCCCAGGTCACCGATCCCTTCGGTCCGATGCTCGCCTCGCGCGGCGTCGAGGTGCGGGTGCTTCCCCGGGCGCGCTCGCGGGAGCTGACGCGCGTGGCCGCGCTGGCCAGGCTTCTCCGATCGGAGGGGGCCGATCTGGCGCACTCCTATCTGCTCGCGGCCAACGCCTACACCTGGGCGGCGACGCGGCTGGCGGGACGCCGTCCCTTCATCGCCTCGAGCCGCACCTGCATGCCGCCGAGGAGCCGTTGGAGCCTGGCCGTGCACCGCCGCGCCTTCCGGTCCGCCTCCGCCGTGGTGGCCAACGCCCGGCGCGTGCTGGAGTTCACCCGGGACCTGTACCGGATCCCGGAGGCGAGGCTGAGGGTCATCCCCAACGGCGTGCCGATGGAGCCGTTCCTGGCCGCGGCCTCGCCGGACCGCGAGCAGGGCCGGCGCGCGCTGCGCGCCGAATGGAAGGCCGACGACGCGACGGTGGTCGCCGGCAGCCTGGGCAGGCTGTCCGCGGAGAAGAACCTCCCGCTCTTCCTGGCCATGGCCTCAAACATCGCCGCCTCGCCGCTCGGCGGCCGCGTGCGCTTCGTGGTGGCGGGAGAGGGGCCGGCCTCCGCGGCGCTTCGCCGTGAGGCGGCGCGCCGGGGCCTCGGCCCGGTCCTGGTCTTCACGGGGGAGCGGCGCGACGTCCCCGAGACTCTGGCGGCCATGGATCTCTTCGTCCTGACCTCCGACACCGAGGGGATGCCCAACGCGGTGATGGAAGCGATGGCCGCGGGCCTCCCCGTGGTGGCCACGCGCGTCGGGGGGACCGAGGAGCTGATCCAGGACGGTTCCTGCGGCGCGCTGGTGCCGCCGGGCGCCCTCGACCCGCTGGAGCGGGCGGTGTCGAGGCTGGCCTCCGATCCGGCGGCCCGGCGTCGGCTCGGGGAGGCCGCCAGGGAGCGCATCGCGGCCCATTTCTCCGCGCGGGCCATGGTGGAGGCCACGAGCCGGCTCTACGACGAGGTGGCGGGATGACCGCCCGGCGCGCGCGGGTGTGCCTGGTTTCCGAGGTGCTCCACCCTCCTTTCGACGAAGGGATCCGCATCTACGCTGCCAGCCTGGCGCAGGCCCTCGGCGGGCTCTGCGATCTCCTCCTGCTGGGAGAGCGCCGGGCCGAAGTTGCCGGACGGCCCGTCCATGGGCTTCTCTCCAACCGCTGGTTCCTCTCGACCGAGCTGGCGGCCCGCCTGCGCTCGTTCCGTCCTCAGGCGATGGTCTACGTGCCGTGGACGAGTCTGACCTCGCGCACCCTGGTGAGGGCCGCCGTCCTGAGGCGTTACGCGCCGCGGGCGCGCCTGGGGATCGTGGCCCTGCAGCCCAGGAGACCGGACGTGCTCTCCAGGGCGGCCGCGGCCATGGGACGCCCCGACGTGGTGGTGGCCGCCGGGCCCGGCGCCGAAGGGCAGGCGCGCCGCCTGGGTCTGGCCGTGGTCCGCGTTCCGGTGGGGGTGGACCGGGATCGTTTCCGGCCCGCCTCGGAGCCGGTGAGAGCCGCGCTGCGCCGGCGGGGAGGCTTCTCGCCGCAGGACGTCATCGTGCTTCACGTGGGCCACATGAAGGCGTCGCGCAACGTCCAGGCGCTGGCGCCGATGGCCCGCCTGGAGGGGGTCAGGTGCCTCCTGGTGACCAGCACGAGCACCCGCGGCGATCCTGTCCTGGCCGAGTCGCTGCGGGCCGCGGGCGTGGCTGTCGTCGTCCGCCACCAGGATCGCATGGAGCTCGTCTACCAGATGTCGGACGTCTACCTCTTCCCGGTCCGATCGGCCCTGGACGCCATGGAGGTGCCGCTGTCGGTGCTGGAGGCCGCGGCCTGCGGGCTGCCCATCGTGTCCACGCGCTTCGGCGGGCTCCAGGACGTCTTCGGCCGGGACGAGGGGGTGGTCTGGGCGGACGGCGCAGAGGAGATGCTGGAGGCGGTCAGGACGCTGGCGGCGGCACGCCGGGCCGGCCCCCTCAGGGCGCCCCGCGCCGAGGCGCTGGGGTGGGATCGGGTCGCGGCCAGGGTGCTCGAGGCGGTCCTGGGTCCGGGAGGGGGTCCGGCATGACGGCCGACCTTGCGAGGGAGGCGGCACGGCTCGCCGATCCGTCGCCGGCGGGCGGCGCTTTTCGGGCGGCCGCCGACCCCCGGGGCGTGGCCGAGCTGCTGCGCCGCAACAAGGTGCCCCTGCTGGAGCTGGGCGGGATCCCCCAGGTGTCCTCCTGGCGGATGGCGCTGGAGCGGGAGCGCGCCGAGGCGGGCGCCCTGCGCGCGGAGCTGATCCCGGTGATCGAAGCGTTCGCCTCGGCCGGGATCGAGCCGGTCCTGTTCAAGTCCCCGGGGGGCCTGCCCTACCGCTCGAGCAACGTCGATCTCCTGGTGCGGCCCGCCCGGATGGGGGAGGCCGCCTTCCTGCTGGAGCGGGAAGGACACATGGCGATGCCCCACTACCGGGAGCGGCACAAGATGCTGTTCCGCCTCTTCCGTGAAGGGCGGCCGGCGCTGTGCGTCCACCTGCACGACGCGGTCTCCTGGGGGAGGGTCCTGGTCCTGCCCGGCGACGAAGTGGCCGATCGCTGCCGGCCGTCGCCGGGCGAGCCGTTCCTGGTCG
Source organism: Candidatus Polarisedimenticolia bacterium (assembly GCA_035281445.1). Taxonomy (GTDB): domain Bacteria; phylum Acidobacteriota; class Polarisedimenticolia; order JACPZX01; family DASXTC01; genus DATEEA01. Next base: position 10,051 of record DATEEA010000104.1, on the reverse strand, counting down.
CTTCCTGGCGCGATCTGGCCCTGATCACCCTGGCGCACTCGCTGTACGAGACGGATCAGGTGAGATTGTCCGATCTGAGGAACCTTCGCCTGTGCGCGGCGGCGCAGGGGTTCGACTGGGAGGAGGCCGAGGCGAAGGCCGTCCAGGGCGCCTGGGGGATCGGGTTCCACTCCATCCTGCTGATCGCCTCGGCGGTGGAGCGGTCTCTGTACGGGCACGCCTCCGCCCCGCAGGCCCTGCTGGCCAGGGCGGCCGCGGAGGTGGACCGCCGCCGGTGGGCGCGGGGACGAGTGCGCCGGGTGGCCTCCGAGGCCGCGCGCGGGCCGGTCGCGCTGCCCTACCCCGTGTCCAGGGTCTACTCGAAGGTCCACTACCTGGTCCGTCTGGCCACCGAGCCGTCGAGGTCGCCGGACGAGAGGGCGGTGGACGTGGCGGCCACCGCCTGGAACCTGGCCGCGAACCGTTGGGGGCTGCGCTGCCGGCCCGCCGCGGTGATCACTTTGAGCGGGCTGGACGGCTCGGGGAAGTCCTCGGCCATGGCTCTGCTGAAGGAAGCCGCCGATCTGTGCGAGATCCCGTCCAGGGTGGTCTGGAGCAGGGGAGGATTCACCCCCTGGATGCGTGCCGTCAAGAGGGCGGCGCGGGCCGCCTCGGCGGGCCGCGTGCCCGGCCCGGAGGAGACGGCCCGCAAGCTCCGCTGGCTGGCCAGACCGCTCCCGGCGGCGCTGTACGCCGCGCTGGTGGTCGCCGAGCAGTCCGCCCACACCGTCCTGCGCGTGCGCGCGCCGCGGATGCTGGGATGGACGATCCTGTGCGATCGATCGTCGCTCGACGCGGCGGCGGAGCTGCTGGCCAGGCTGCCCGGGGTCCCGGGGCGGTGGGGGGCGCGGATGCTGCTGCGCGGCGGGCCGCGCACCGACGCGGCGATCGTCCTGCGCCTGGCGGCCGCCACGGCCGCCGAGCGCAAGCCGGAGGAGTCCGACCGGGAGGATCTGAGCCGCAGGGCGGCGGCGCTGGATCGGCTGGCGGAGGAGGCGGGCGCGGCGGTGATCGACGCCTCGCGACCGCTCGACGCCGTGGCGGCCGACGTGGTCGAGCGCGGCCTGCGCGCCATCCTGGGGCGGTTCCGCAGGGGAGGGGAGGCGGGATGAGGATCGCCTACCTTGTCTCCCTCTTCCCCAAGCTGTCGGAGACGTTCATCCTGCGCGAGCTGCTGGCGCTGGCCGATCGCGGACACGAGCTGACCATCCTGTCGCTGAAATCGGAGAGGGAGCCGGTGGTGCACGAGCAGGCCCGCCCCCTGCTCGGCTCCGCGATCTACCCGCGCTACGGCCGGCCCATGGCGGCCGCCGCGCTGCACTTCGCCTGGCGGCGGCCGGGGGCCCTGGCCGGCGTGGTGATGCGGATCGCCGCGGCCCACCGGAGCCACCCCCGGCTGCTCTTCACCAGCCTGGCCCTGATCCCGATCGCCCTGTTGTTCGCCAGGCGCCTTCGCGGCGAACGGGTGGAGCACCTGCACGCGCACTGGGCCACCCACCCGGCCACCACCGCCTGGATCATCCACAGGATGACCGGGATCCCCTACAGCGTGACCGGCCATGCCCACGATCTCTTCCTTCCCAATCCCATGCTCCCGCTCAAGCTGCGGGAGTCGAGCTTCTTCGCGACGATCTCGGAGTTCAACCGGGCGATCCTGATCCAGCGGTGCGGCCCCGCGGCGCTGGAAAAGCTGCGGCTGGTCCGCTGCGGCCTCCCCATCGGAGAATTCCCCCTTCGTCCCGCGGCCGCCCGGGGCCCGGGCGATGGCGAAGTCACCGTGCTGTCGGTGGGCCGCATGGTGGACTACAAGGGCTTCGACGTTCTGCTGCGCGCCTGCTCCTGGCTGCGGGCCGAGGGGCGCGCCGTCCGATGCGTCCTGGCCGGGGACGGCCCCGAGCGGTCAGCCTTGCGGGAGCTGGCCTCGAAGCTGCAGGTCCCCGCCGAGTTCCCGGGACCGCTGGCCCAGGACGGCGTCGCCGCCCTGATGAGGCAGGCCGATCTCTTCGTCCTGGCCTGCGTGAGGGGCCGCGACGGCCAGCAGGACGGCATACCGATCGTGCTGATGGAAGCGATGGCGGCCGGCGTGCCGGTGGTCTCCACGAAGCTGTCGGGCATCCCCGAGCTGGTGATCGACCGCCGCACGGGCCTGCTGGCGGCTCCCGGGGACGACGAGCACCTGGCCCGGGCCATGGGAAGGCTCCTGGACGATCCGCCGCTGGCCGCGTCGCTGGCCGCCGCGGCGCGCGCCCACGTGGAGAAGGAATTCGACCTTGCCGTCTCCGCCTCCGCGCTGGAGCGCGAGTTCGAGCGATCGGCCCGGCGGCCGCCGGGGCGCCGCGCAGAGGCGACGGCGTGACGGCGCTGTTCTGGACGCTGATCGCGCTCATCGCCTACGCCTACGCCGGCTACCCGCTGCTGCTGATGGCCATGGCCGCCGTGAGCGGCCGGCGCAGCGCGGCGGACGACGCACACGAGCCGCAGGTGACCCTTCTCATCCCCGCGTACAACGAGGAGCGGGTCATCGCCGAGAAGATCGACAACGCGCTCGCACTCGACTATCCGGGACACAAGCTCCAGATCATCGTCGCGTCCGAATCGGACGACGACACCGACGCCATCGTCTCCCGCTACGCCCTGCGCGGGGTGCTGCTGCTGTCCAGCCAGGAGCGCAGGGGGAAGGTGGAGAACCTGAGACGGGCGATCCCCGCGGCCACCGGCTCCATCCTCGTCTTCACCGACGCCAACGCCATCTTCCGGCGCGACGCGGTGCGCAAACTGGTGCGCCATTTCGCCGATCCCCGGGTCGGATCGGTGTCCGGCCGGCTGGCCTACCGGGTTCCCTACGGCACCGCCGCCGCGTACGGGGAGGAGCTCTACTGGGACATGGAGATGATGGTGAAGAAGGCGTCCAGCGATCTCGGCTCGCTCCCCGGCGCCAACGGATCGCTGTTCGCCTTGCGCAAGGAGCTCTACCGGCCGATGGGGGACAGGCGCGGAGACGATTTCGAGCTGCCCATAAGGGTGATCCTGCAGGGGTACCGGTCCATCCTGGAGCCGGACGCCGTCTCCGAGGAGGCGCCGGCGGAGACCTACCGCGACGAGTACCGCCGGAAGGTGCGGATCATCAACTGGATGGTGGTGAGCGCGCTGCTCCTGCTGAAGGAGGCGGTGGCGGCCCGGCGGTGGCTGCTGGCCTTCCAGCTCCTCTCGCACAAGCTGAACCGCTGGGCTGTCCCCTTCTGGCTCCTGGCGCTGCTGCCCGCCAGCGTCGCGCTGGCGCCCGCCGGGGCGGCCTACCTGGGAGCGGCGCTCATCCAGGGGACGATCTACTCCCTGGCGCTCGCCGGCCTGGCCCTGGACCTGGGAGGCCGGCCCGTTCCGGCGGTGGCCGCCCTGCCTCTCTATTTCGCCACCGTGAACGCCGCCTCGCTGGTGGGCCTCCTGAGCAGGGCCGCGGGACGCGAGGCCAGGTGGCACAAGCGCGCCGACGGCATATCTTAGGCCCCCACGACCGCTCGGGGCGCGCCGCGCGCCGGGCGTGGCGGAGGGGACGATGGCGCGACCAGGAGCCCAGCCACAGACCGCCGAGGCCGCCAGCGCGGGCTTCCGCGCGCTGCAGCGCGTTACGGTGGCGGTCCGGTCCCAGGTGGATGTCCCGCGGGTCATGGACACCCTGGTTTCCGACGCCGGCCGCCACCTCGATCTGAGAGTCTGCGCCCTGGCCTTCTGGCACGACGAAGGGGCGTTCCTCCAAGTGGCGCACGAGTACCGCCGGGAGCCCGACGGCGTCGCCTACGGCTCTCTCTATGGGCGGCGCTACGAGCCCGGGGCCGACTCCGCCGCCGCTCCTTTCGAGGCGGCGGTCCTCCAGGAGCACCGGGTGTTCACCCGGGCGGGCCGGGCGGGAGCGGCGGACGAGGCGTCCGGCGTGAAGGTCCCCGGCTTCCTCCGGGAGCTCGATGAGCTGTCCCTCCTGGTGGCGCCGCTGGTGGCCGGGCAGAGAGCCGAAGGGCTCCTGACCGCGGCCCGCGACACCCGGCGCCCCGACTGGACGGAGGGGGACCAGGAGTTCATCAGGGCGGCCGCCGACCTGGCCGCGGTGGCGCTGCGCCATGCGGCGCTGCTGCGGCGGCTGAACCTGCTCACCGCGGCGGCCGAGGAGCTCAACTCCCGGCAGGACATCAGCGGCCTGCTGCGCCGGCTGGCCGAGGCGGCGATGACCGGGACCGGGGCGACCATGGGGATGGCCGGCCTGCGGGAGAACGGGCGGCTGGCCTGCCGCGAGATGCGCCGCGGCGGGTCGTGGGAGGCGGCCGCGATCGCCGTGGAGCCGGGGCGCGGGCTCCCCGGCTGGTCGTGGGAGCACCGGGTGCCCTGCATGGCCAACGACGCGGCCGGCGATCCCCGCGCCGATCAGGAGCTGGTGCGGCGGCTGGGCATCGTCTCCGCCCTGAGCGTGCCGATCGTGAGCCGTGACGGCGACGTCGTCGGGTTCTTCGAGCTGCACAACAAGGCGGCCGGCGCCCCGTTCACCGATGACGACGTGCGCTTCGCCTCGACCCTGGCGCACCACGCGGCGCTCGCCGTCGAGCGGGTGAGGGGCTGAGGCCCATGCCCCGGGCAGGACGGGCGCCCGCTCCGCGCTACAGCCATCGCCTCGAAGTGATGGACGGCGCCGCGGCGCTGAGCATGGCCATCGCCCAGGCCGAGGCGGCGCTGATGGACCCCACGCTGGGCCCCGAGGATCGGGAGATGCTGGAGTCGGTCCTTCACGCCTCCCGGGAGCGGTTCGCCCACGTGGTGGCCCTCCTGGTCCATCCGGGAAGCGAGGGGGTGGAGGCGCACGCCGGAGAACCGGAAGGAGCGTCGCTCTCCGGACCGCGCCTGCTGGAGGCCGCCCGGATGGCCGAGGAGGGCTCCTCCGCCGCCGAGCACGAAGCGGTGCGGGCCATCGATCGGCTGGGCCGTTCGCTCGACGTCGGCGCCCGCGACGTGCTGGAGACGTTTCTGGGCCATCCCAGTCCGGTGCTGCGGGCGAACGCCATGAAGGTGCTGGCGCTCCACTGGCGGCTGCGCGAGTACACCGAGCATGTCCTCTGGTCCCTCGCCTCCGACGAGGACGTGGACTGCAGGCGGGCCGCCGCGCTCTGCCTGGGCAGCCTGTACGAGGGGACGCGGGACCGGGGGATCGGGACCGAGCTGGCGGCCGCCCTCGCCAGGCAAGGGGAGGAGGAGTGCGTCCGGTGGGCCTGCTATCACGCCCTGGTCTCTGTGGACGGACGCCGGGTGGCAGACATGCCGGTGGGACGGTACGAGCCGGATCGCGCGGACGCCGGCCTGCTGGAGGCGTACCGCCCCGCCGAGGAGAGCTACTCGGCCTGAGGGAGTCTCCGGCGCCCCTCCAGGCAGTCCAGCAGGAACTTCATCCTGTCGTCCGCCGGCCGGCCGTGACCGGTCTCGGCCAGCCGCCGCAGCTCCCAGTACGCCGTCACCACCGCCCGGGTCTGATGGCCCGCCAGGATCCTGTCCCGGGATCCGGCCAGGCCCATGGCCCGGCGGGCGGCGTCCATCCCATCAGCCGATCCGCTGAGGTAGTCCCGGATGATCCCGGCGATCTGCTCCGGCTCGATGATCCTGTCTGAAGGCATGCGCCACATACTATCATCGTCGCGTGCGCGCCCCCCTGGCCGGGGGGCGGTGCGCCGGGGAGGTCCCGCCATGGGCATGGAGTTCACGCAGCGCGCTCGTGCGTATCTCGACGAAGCCAGACGGACGCTGGATCGCCTGCCGATGGAGACCATGGAGCGGATCTTCGACGTGCTCTGCGCCGCCTACCGGGACGACCGGCAGGTCCTGGTGATGGGCAACGGTGGATCGGCGGCCCTGGCCTCGCACTTCGCGGTGGACCTGGGAAAGGGGACGGTGGCTCCCGGACGGCCGAGGTTCCGCGTCGTCTCGCTGGTGGACAACACTCCGGTGATGACCGCCTACGCCAACGACCTCTCCTACGCCGACGTCTTCTCCGAGCAGATACGCACGCTGGCCCGGCCGGGCGACGTGGTGTTCGGCATCTCCGGGAGCGGCAACTCGCCCAACGTGCTCGAAGGGCTCAAGGCGGCGCGGGAGGCGGGCGCCTCCACGGTGGTCCTGACCGGGTACCAGGGAGGCAAGGCGATCGGGCTGGCCGACCTCTGCCTGGTCGTGCCGTCCGACGACATGCAGCACATCGAGAACTGCCATCTGGCTCTCATGCATCTCTACATGCAGGCCATGGGCGCCCACGTGCGGGAGCGCACCGCCGGGCGGCCCTCCCTGCTGGCCTTCCCCGGGGCTCCCGAGCCTGCGGCCTGAGGGCTCCTCCTGGCACCGGGGAGGGACTGTCCGTATCATTGAGGGGCCATGGCCGGCCTCCTCAGCGTTCCCATCCGCCGTCAGCAGATCCTTCTGTTTGTCGCCGATCTCGGGCTGCTGCTCCTCTCCCTGATGCTGGCCTTCGTCATCGCCCGGTTCGCCAGGTTCAACATCCTGTTCCTGCTGGACAGGTTCACCGTGGCCTGCGGCATCTACTTCACGGTCCACGCCCTGGTCTTCTTCGTGGGTCAGCTCTACGACACGGAGAGCCGCTACGAGGAGCTGCGGTCGTTCCTGTACATCTGCGGGCTGGTGCTGGTGGCCAATCTCATCATCGCCATGCTGTTCTACTTCCTGCCGCAGTGGCGGATCGCCCGAAGGGTCATGGCCATCCAGGCGCCGCTGGCGGCGATCCTCATCTATCTGTGGCGGCGCATGCACGCGCTGGTGTCCCGGGGACTGGTGGCGCCCCGCCGCGTGGTGCTGGTGGGGGGCGGGGACTCCATGGCCTCCATGGTCGCCGATCTGCGCGCCGGCTACGCGCCGGAGCTGATCCTGGTGGGCATCGTGGACGACCGGATGCCTCCCGGGACGGCGGTGGCCGGACTGAGCGTGCTGGGGGGCACCTCCGAGCTGCGCGCCATCGTGGCGCGCGAGAGGGTCGAGATCATCGTCTTCTCCCCGGGCTACAGCGTGGCCGCCAACGGGCACACCGTGCGCAACGTCCTGGAGCTGAAGGTCCGCGGGCAGAAAGTGTACGAGCTGGCCACCTTCTACAAGCGCGTCACGGGAAAGGTGCCGGTCAGCTCCATCGGGGATCACTGGCTGCTCTTCTCGCAGGACTTCGCGGGGACGGCCGGAGGGAACGGACGCAACCTCAAGCGGCTGATGGACGTGATCCTGGCCTCCGCCGCCCTCGTCCTGCTGGCCCCCCTGGCCGCGGCCCTGGCGCTGCTGATCAAGGCCACGTCGCGGGGCCCGGTGCTGTACCGGCAGGAAAGAGTGGGCCTGGACAAGCGTCCCTATCAGCTCCTGAAGTTCAGGACGATGCGCGTGGACGCGGAGGAAGGGACCCCGCGGTGGGCGACGCGCGACGACGATCGGGTCACGCCGATCGGGCGCTTCCTCCGGCGCACGCGGCTGGACGAGATCCCCCAGTTCGTGAACGTGCTGCGAGGAGAGATGAGCGTGATCGGGCCGCGCCCGGAGCGTCCCTACTTCGTGGAGAGGCTGGAGGAGAGCGTCCCGTACTACGCTCTGCGGTTCGCCGCCAAGCCCGGACTGACCGGCTGGGCGCAGGTCAACCACCACTATGGCGGAAGCGTGGACGACGCGCACACCAAGCTCCAGTACGATCTGTACTACATCCAGGAGATGTCCCCCTTCCTGGACCTGGTGATCCTGCTGAAGACCTTCCAGACCGTGCTGTTCCGTCCGGGCTACTGACCGTGCGGCGCAACCTGGCCATGGGCGCCGCCGTGACGGCGCTCTTCTTCCTGCTGCTGGAGGGCATCCTCAGGCTCTCCGGCCTGGTGCCCACCCAGGCCCTGCGGTCGCCCGACGGGGAGACGCTGGCCTCGATACCGGGCCTGTTCGAGCCGGGACAGGACTTCGTCGATCGCATCCGGCCGGAGCTTCCGTACAGGATCCGCATCAACAGCCAGGGCTTCCGCGGCCGGGAGCTCGCGGCGCGCAAGCAGCCGGGGACGACGAGGATCCTCTGCCTGGGGGACTCCTACACCTTCGGCCACCACGTGGAGGACGGCGAGGCGTTCCCCGCGCGGCTCCAGGAGTCCCTGAGGTCCTCGGGGATCTCCGCCGAGGTCATCAACGCAGGGGCCAACGGCTTCACCATCGTGGACGAGCTGGACTTCCTTCGAGGCAAGGGGCTGGCGCTGCAGCCCGACGTCGTCGTGCTGGTGTTCAGCCAGAACGACCTGCGCGATCTGCTCCGGCCGCAGCCGATGATCGAGGCGATGAGGGACCATGCCGCGCTCAAGTCGAAGCCGGTCCTGGGCCCCCTTCTCATGGTGCTGCAGCGCACCGCCCTGTTCAACGGCATGCAGCGGGGGGCCGCCTGGCTCCGCGTCCGGCGCCTGCGCCGAGAGGCGCCCGTCCCCCTGGACGAAGCCCGGCTGTGGCGGACGTACGAGGCGGCCCTCGGCGAGGTGGCTGCGCTGGTGAAGGGCGCGGGAGGCCGCCTGCTGGTCGCGTCGTGGCCCTCCGCGGAACAGGCGGCGGCCGGGGCGTCACCGCCCGCCGCCGCGCTGGCCGCCCTGTGCGGAAGGCTGGGGGTGGCGTTCGTGGACCTGCTCCCGGCCATGCTGGCGCCCGGCGCGCGGGGGCCTCTCTACCTCGTGCCGCTGGATGGACACCCCTCCCCCGAGGGTCATCGGGCGGCGGCCAAGGCTCTCGCCTCCCGGCTCCTGGAGGACGTGCTGCTGGATGCCGCGGCGGCGGCCTCGGCCCCATGAGCGCCGACCCGGTGCTGGCGATCCTGCGCGGGCCGCAGGGGTGGCTCCCTGCCGGCGACACGCGGTGGGAGGAGGCGGCCCGGCGCGCGGTGGCCGACCACCTGGCCGGCGCCGTGCTGACACGCCTCGATCAGACGGGCCGCAGGGAGGAGGTCCCCGGCGCCGCGCTGCGGACGCTGGAGAGCGACCTCACGCGGGTCCGGGTCGCGCAGACGCTGCTGTTCGGCAGGTTCGCCGAGCTGGCCGGATGCCTGCGGGCGGCGGGCGTGCCGTTCATCGTGCACAAGGGGGGTGCGCTGGCGGCCACGGTGTACGCGCGGGCCGAGGACCGCCCCATGGTGGACATCGACGTCATCGTCAGGCCGCGGGACTGGCGCCCGGTGCGCGAGGCCCTCACCGCGGCCGGCTACAGGATGCCCGGCGCCGAGGGGGAGTCGTTCTGGCGCGAGAACTACTTCAACGTCCCGATCATGACCGCTGGGCCGTCCCCCGCGCACTTCGACCTGCACTGGGGGCTGGCGCAGGAGGGGAGGTATCACGTGGACACGGCCGGCCTGTTCGAGCGGGCCGTCCCCTACGCCTGGGGGGATGGGGCTCTCCTGCGCCTCGGCGACGAGGACCTGCTGCTGAGCCTCTTCCTCCACCTCGCCTACCACTACTTCGAGGCCAGGCTCCTGTGGCTCTACGACATGAAGAGGGTCATCGAGTCCTGGAGGCCGGATTGGGGCGCGGTCCTGGACCGCGCCTCCTCCTGGGGACTGCGGACCGTGGTCTCCTTCAATCTTGCGTACCTGGACAAGGTCTTTCCCGGGACCGTCCCTTGCGAAGCGGCTCGCGCCGGCCGCGCCGGGTGGCTCAGGCGGACGGCCGTGCGCCCCCTGCTCTCCCGGCATCCCCGCAGGCTCTTCCGCGGCGAGGGGAGAAGGGCCGTCCAGCTCTACCTGGGGATGGCCGGCATCGACCGGCCCGCCGACATGGCGCTCTTCGCGGCCGGCAAGATGGCTCGCGGCATCCGCTGGGCCGGCCGGCACCCCGGCCACCGGCACTAGGTTGACGCTATGTGCCGTCCGCACTACTCTTTGGGACACTTTTCCACTCTTGGAGACGCCGCCGTGCCACGGCCTGATCGGCAGCCTGCTCGCTTCCGTCCCCGGCGCCGGCCGGCGCGGGGGCTCCTGCCGGCGGCG